>QCFN01000055.1 GCA_003280245.1 Prochlorococcus sp. AG-363-J23 | reverse complement strand
AGAACCAACTTTCAATTGAATTATAATTCCCAGGTCCATAAATATATGTGGGACGGAAACTTGTAAAAGGGATTTTCTTCTCTTTAAGCCAACTTTCTGTTTCATACTTACCTAAATGTCTACTTTGAGGATCAACACCATGCGCCTCATCAATAGGAAAGTGGTTAGATGTTGAATAAACACCGGCAGAACTAACATAAAGAAGTCTTTCTTTAGGAGATCCAGTGTATTTAATTACATCCTTAGTATGATTAAGACTTCTTCCAGAAGTATCAACTATCGCATCGAAACGTCTTCCTTTAAGAAGAATTAGACCGTCTTCAGTCAGACGGTCTCCTATTAAATGTTCAACCCCATCAGGCACGGGATTATTTCCTCTTGTAAAGAGAGTGAGCGAGTGCCCTCTCGAAAGAAGTCGAGTGACCAATGCCTTCCCAACAAAGCGAGTACCACCCATTACTAGAATTTTCAAAACAATTAAAAATGAATCAACACGAATTATTAGCGTAGCGTCGCTTCAAAGGTCAACGCACAATTAACGTGCAATAAATAAAGAACGCAAAATTACATGGAAATCATTCCAGCAATCGACTTATTAGACGGCAATTGTGTGCGATTAAACCAAGGAGATTATGAACAGGTCACTCAGTTCAACAACGATCCATTAGCACAAGCACTGAACTGGCAAGAACAAGGTGCAACGAGACTTCACCTCGTGGATCTAGACGGTGCTCGGAGCGGGCTCCCCATCAATGATTCAAGCATCAAAACCATTACTGCAAACCTAAAGATCCCTATTCAAATAGGCGGTGGAATTCGCTCTATAGAAAGAGCCGAATGTCTTTTGAGCTATGGAATTGACAAAATCATTTTTGGAACAATAGCAATTGAAAAACCTGATCTAATTAAAAAAATAGCCAAATGTTATCCAGGGAGAGTAGTTGTTGGAATTGACGCTAAAAACAACATGGTTGCAACAAGAGGATGGTTAACTCAAAGCAAAGTAACAGCAACTGAGTTAGCAAAAAGCTTCGAGGGGAGTAAAATTGCAGCTATTATTAGTACTGATATTACAACTGATGGAATGCTTTCAGGACCCAATTTAAGAGCACTAAGAGAAATAGCACAGATAACAAACATACCAATTATAGCGTCAGGAGGTGTTGGATGTTTGGCTGATTTAATATCACTTATACCTCTAAAAGAGTATGGAGTCTCTGGGGTGATTGTTGGGAGAGCTCTATATGATGGAGCTTTCACATTAGAAGAAGCCTCAAAAGTCCTAGCAAACCAGCACCTAACAGATCCAACCAACCAAAAGGAAATGCTCACCTAGCTTTTAAGTAGGTCACATTTTTCCAGTACTAGCCTGCAAGCAGAAACTTTTTTTAAAAGCACTTAAACCTACCTGAACAATTAAATGAAAGGTATTGGCAGATGTTCTATTACTGGAACTGAATCGCAAAAATTGATTTTCCTTAGATAGCAATTCTTAAAGAAGGATTAAAAACGTCACTATTTGATCATAAATAAAACATAAAACACTTAAAAATCAAATTTGACTGGAGGATTTCCAATAGGGTCGGTAACTTGTACGAAGAAGCTTTATCGGGTGACAGAGTTGGCCAAAAGGACATGTCCTCAAATTCTGCTTATAGCCCCTACGCTGCTAGGGGAGGCATTGGCCGCACAACTAAATGGATCAAAGCTAAATATAGAAGTCTCTCTTCACACTGAAGAGCTTTCTCGTCATCCTTCTCTGGTTATCTGGTCTCTGGAAACTCTCGAATCTCCTAAGACAATACAAATTGAACTACGTCGACTAAAAAAATCGTGGAAGCCTAGTCCTATCCTCCTTCTATTACCCGAGAAAATTCGTCTGACTACAAATGAACTCCTTGAATTTGAAAGTACTGGATTATTACAGGCACCTGATTTCAGCACTCTAAATAAGGCCATCACAACCTTAATTAAAGGTGGAAGAATAGTAAGCCTTAGGAACAACAACACTTTAAGTCCTTCAACAAATCAATCCACAATGGGATTAAGCCAATGGTTACTGTTAAGCGGCTTACAACAAATCAACAAAAATCTAGAAGAAATAAATTTCCTTTTAGAAAT
>QCFN01000054.1 GCA_003280245.1 Prochlorococcus sp. AG-363-J23 | reverse complement strand
TTTAGGAAATGCATGTCGGGATGCATGGCTACTTACATTAATAACCAAACCACCTTTTTCCCGCATAACTGGAACAACGCTAGAACATACTTGATAGACGCTAGTTAAATTAACTTGCATCAACCATTCCCATCGATCAAGGGGCATTGTCAGGAGGTCACCAGTCCAGGCAACACCAGCATTATTAATTAAAACGGATGGACACAGTCCTAAACAAAGAAGTTCCCTTAGGGCAGGCTGAATCGAATCGGGTTTAGCCAAGTCGATTGATCGGTAAAAAATCTTCCGATTTGTTTTTTCTAGTTCTGAAACCAATTCCTGCAACAGATACTCAGTTTTAGATACCAAAAGAAGATCCCAACCTGACTTAGCAAAAACCCTTGCGGTCTCAGCCCCAATACCTCTAGAAGCGCCAGTAATTAATGCTGTTGGCAAGGAAGTTAATGCGAACTAGATAACTTTAGGCAGTCAAGCCGGTTTCCGAAATACTTGAATCAAGAACCATTCCCATAGAACGAAATTTACGATATCTAGACTCGCGAAGCTGCTGATAAGACAATGAACTTAGTTGATCAAGATGTTTGTATAAAGCACTTCTCAAAACTTCTCCTGCTTTAAGCGGAGCCCAATTATTACCTCCCGCAGGCTCAGGCAATACCTCATCTACAACCCCAAGGCTTAGAAGGTCTGGACCGGTTATTTTTAAAGCTGCTGCCGCCTCTGGGGCCTTTGCTGCATCTCTCCAAAGGATAGATGCACAGGCCTCTGGGCTTGCGACTGTATAAACGCTGTGTTCAAACATCAGCAATCGATCAGCAACCCCTATACCAAGCGCTCCTCCAGATCCCCCCTCTCCAATAACGGTTGCAATAATTGGCACACGAAGCCGAAACATTTCACGCAAATTAACTGCTATTGCTTCTCCCTGTCCCTGTTCCTCAGCTAAAAGTCCGGCATAAGCTCCAGGGGTATCAATAAATGTAAGTATCGGCAATTTAAACCTATCAGCATGATCCATTAAACGGAGTGCTTTGCGATATCCACCAGGAGTGGCCATCCCAAAATTTCGCGCAACATTTTCTTTGGTGTCCCGCCCTTTCTGTTGACCAATTAGCAATACAGCTCTTTCTCCTATTCGCCCAACACCACCAATAAGAGCCTGATCATCGCTACCATTTCTATCACCATGTAATTCAATCCAGTCATCACAAAACATCTGGATGTAATCAAGAGTGCTAGGCCGATGGGGATGCCTAGCAACCTGAATTTTTTGAGCTGGAGTAAGAGCTTGGAAAATCTCTTCTCTTCTTCTGGCAGCAAGGGTCTCTAATTGCAACAACTGCTGACTCACATCAACCTCAGAATCCCTAGCAAGTTCCCTGATTTGTTCGATTTGCTTCTCTAGTTCTACTAGGGGCTTCTCAAACTCAAGCAGATAACGGCGAGCCATAAGAGCAAAGAGAGAGAAAAATCCTTCAGGCAGCAGCGACCTGAAGGTTAGGTTCTAGGTTAAGGGTAGAAAAGCCGTGTCGAACAGAAGCTTCGCCTATAAAGTCCATTTTTTCAAGAGTGATGTTATTTCTGCCCCAGCTAAAATTGGTATGACAATTTTCAAATTCCAAAAGCATTGCCTCAGCGAAACAAGCAAACATTTGCCTTTGAGGTTTCTCCATATCTGCCAATTTCATCATGCTCCACCCAATATCTCTACAAAATTCAACAATTCCTCCCTTAAGAACATAAATACCTTCTCTAGAAAATTTTGCATCAAGATTTTTAGGATAACCACCATCTACCATTAAACAGCGTTGTTTTAGCTTTGATACATCAATTTCCAAATTACGAGGCATACTTGCAACCCAAACAACAATATCTGCTTCAGGCAAAGCATCTTCAAGACTAAGAATTCTTCCGCCACCTAAATCACTTTGGAGATCTTCTAAAGGCTTTTGCTGCCTGGCAACCAATAAAATCTCTTTAACATTCGACCTTGAAGCCAACCATCTACATACAGCACTTCCAATGTCACCAGTTGCACCAACAACTGCAACACGTGCCGTAGAAAGATCTATTCCTAAAACAGGTGCGTTTATTTCGATTTGCCTAGAAATAACCCAGGCTGTATGTGTGTTTCCTGTTGTAAAACGCTGCCAATCTAAAA
>QCFN01000053.1 GCA_003280245.1 Prochlorococcus sp. AG-363-J23 | reverse complement strand
AAGAAGAAACTTTAGCCATTTATGATATGAAATTTCTCAATAATAACTTGTCTATAGATAAGATACATAGTTCTAGATATCCTCATTCTTTAGGTCTATTTTATACAGCAATTACATCTTTCTTAGGTTTTGATGTTAATGATGCTGAATATAAGGTTATGGGACTTGCAGCATACGGGAATTCAAGATATCTAACTAAATTTTTAGAAATAGTCTCTTTTTCTAAAGAAAAAGGATTGACTTTAGATATGGATTATTTTGATTTTTCCCCTGGAGCACTTTTTCCTTATACTGCAAAATTTATAGAGGTTTTTGGACCACCGGCACCACCTTCTAAGCTATATGCTGAAAAGTTTACATCTATTAGCGAAGTAAATTCTGATATGGATTTATTGAATTATGCAAATATTGCCTGTTCAGCTCAAGAATGTTTAACATCTATAGTGAAGGATATATTTTCTGCATTTTCAAAGAAGAATCATCAAACTCCTATTCTTTTTTCAGGTGGAGTAGCCTTAAATACTAAAACAAATAGTACTATATTAAAGGACAATAGATTATTAATATCTCCAGATCCAGGAGATGGAGGAAGTAGCTTAGGAGCAGCTTCAGCAGTCCGGTATTTATATACAGGTAATCTTACTGAATTTACTAATCCATACCTGGGCTATGATCTTTCTAGAGATTTAGTCCCAACTTTACTAAGTAAATTTACTAATCTTAAGTATAAGAAATTTGAATCAGAAGATAGTTTATGTCAAACAGCAGTTGACTTAATTTCTAGCGGTCATGTCATCGGTTGGGCTCAAGGTCGATCCGAATTTGGTCCACGAGCTTTAGGTACAAGAAGCATTTTGGCGGATCCATCTAAAAAGGAAACGCAATTATATGTAAACCAAGCCGTCAAATTTAGAGAGCCTTTTAGGCCTTTTGCTCCAGCAGTAATGGAGGATTATATTTCCACCCTATTTGATGTTCAAGGATTAGATTTTAGTTACCATAATTCTCCATATTATTATATGTTGTCGATATTACCTGTTAAGAAGCAAGCATATGATGTTATCCCTGCATGTATTCATGTAGATGGTACATGTAGAGTTCAAATTGTTAGCCAAAGATCAAACAAACTATTTTATAATCTTATAAATAAATTTTATTTGCAATCAGGAGTTCCTGCATTATTGAATACCTCGTTTAATCTGAGAGGTGAACCAATAGTGAACACGTCAAAAGACGCTATCTCAACTTTCTCAAAATCCGGAATGCATTCTCTTTTTTTGAATGACTTTTTAATTAGTAAAATATAATTAACTTTTCTAGGTTCTGAAATTCTATCAGGAACAAGCATAACGGAATAAAAGGACAAATTTAATAGTGTTCATCACTATTGTATATTTTACTCAAAGCTTTATAATGATAAATATTTTAAGCCATACATGATTACTTTTAGTCTATCCAAGGAGTCTATCTCCTATAAGGAAACTTGGAATATAAATATAGATTTGTTCAAGCCCAGAATAATAGAACTTATTAATACTTACTTTAATTTATTTAGTCTTAATACTAGATGGTACTCACAGCTTTTAAATCCTTCTAACTTTCCTGCTGATCCTACAGACAAACGAATACATGTACACCTAGTAATTTTCTATTTCAACTTTGATTTTCATAAATTTAATTTAGAAAAATTAATCGAAAATATATCTGATATGCCACCAGAAACGACTCATTTTGTATGCCTTGATATCTTTGGTAGAATCCGCAAGATTCTACCTTTAAAAAAGGATTTATATTTTTTGCAGGAGTTGTATGGGGCAAACATAAAAGCTGATTTTGGTATGATTAGTTCTGATAAATTAGGTGTTGTTAATGTTTCAACTTTAGGGTGGTATAACTTATGCTTACAACATCTGCAAGTAGATTACCTAGGGTTTAGGTTTAGAGAAGATAAATCAAACATCTTTTCTAAGAATGGCAACGAAGACAATATAAATATTGCAGTAGTCGGAGGTTCATTTGCAGCTTCTGTTAACTCCTTGCCTGGAGAGGCATTTACAGACTATTTAGAAAAAGCATTAAACTCTTCTAATAATCAATCTAGAAAGGTTAAGGTATGGAACTTTGCCCAAGGTTCAGTAATTCAATCTATTAGTCTTTCCTATCTTATCAA
>QCFN01000052.1 GCA_003280245.1 Prochlorococcus sp. AG-363-J23 | reverse complement strand
AACGTTTTGCTAAGCGCTGGCTAGTTCTTCAATTTATCTGCAATGTAAGCCTATGTTCTACCTTGCCCTTAGCACTGACTCAATTACCTAATAAATATGCAACTACATTAATTTTCGTCCTAACTCCAACAATAGTAAATGCTTTGATATGGTTTGCAGCTGCAAATTTTAGCAAAAATTATCTAAAAAAAATAACTATTTTACCTATAATCCATGCTGATGATTTAGGCCTCACAAAGGCAACGAATACAGCAATTTTAGATCTCATTGATAATGGAAAACTAAATAGTACAAGTCTTCTTGTAAATGGACCAGCTGCGAATGAAGCAATTGATCACTCCAAAAAATGGCAAAAAATTAATCTTCATCTTCATCTATGCCTAACAGAAGGAAAACCAATTGCGAATGCTTCATATATTTCAAGTCTTATCGATAAGCGGTTATGCCTAAAAGCGTCTTTCATAAAGCTCCTTTTTGTCTCAATATTACCTTCAAACTCTGTATATAAAAAACGAATAAAAGCTCATTTAAGAATCGAGATTAATGCTCAAATCAATAAATATAAAGAGCTAACCAAGCTAAGTAATATCTCCATTGATGGCCATCAACATATACACTTGATACCAATAGTACTAGAAATACTAATCAACCTGGCCAGCGAACATAATATTTCTTGGATCAGAACAACCAAAGAAAATTACCCTGTCAATTTACATACAATGGATTGGCTAAAAACATTAATTAATGGAGGCTTATTAAAATGGTCAATACTACAATTACTAACTTTTTTAGCGGCTCCAAGAATCGCGAAAGCAGGTTTGTCTACGAATGAAAGTTTTTCAGGAGTTCTTTTTACTGGGAAAATGTTTGGAGATGTGCTTTCCAAAAGTCTTAAAGTCTTCAAAAAAACGGACGCTAACTCTCAAAATACAATACCCTTGCTTTTAATTCATCCGGCAGACAAATTATCGAAATTTGAAAAAACTATAGGACTAAGAGATTTTCCACTTTCACGTAATTTCTTCTCATCACCTAATCGCATGTATGAATGGCATGCTATAAAAACCCGACAAAAATCAAACTACTTTGAAGAATAAATAGCACGTACAAAATAGTGAGGACGTGCCTTTGCATCAACATAAATACGCCCTATATAATCTCCTAAAACACCAATGCCTATCAACTGAATTCCTCCAAGAAATAATATGGCCACTATCAATGATGCATAACCAGGGACATCAATACCATTAAATATGGTTCGCAAAGTAATGCTAATAGCATACAAAAAACTACACAGAGATACTGTTATCCCTAACAAACTCCAAACCTTTAAAGGCATTACAGAGAAAGAAAATATTCCATCCAAAGCGTAGCTCCACAATTTCAGCGGGCTCCAAGAGCTACTGCCACCAATTCTTAACTCTCGCCGATAAATTAAATCAACACTTCTAAATCCAGTCCATGGAACTAAACCCTTAGAAAAACGACTAAATTCACGCATTTTGGTAAGTGCCTCGACTACAGGTGCACTAAGCAAGCGGTAGTCACCTGCACCCTCTATCAATTGAATCGAATCAGCTAGATGATTAAAGACTTTATAAAACCAAGAAGCTGTAGTGACCTTAAATCTAGATTCTTGATCTCTATGATCCCTTATAGCGGTAACAATCTCAGCACCATTTCTCCATGCATTAAGCATCTCACTTATCAACTCAGGAGGATGCTGTAAATCAGAATCAATTAAAACAACCGCATCACAATTATTTCTCGAATAATCCAAACCAGCAAGCATTGCAGCTTCTTTTCCGAAATTACGAGTTAATTCAATCAACACCACCGAAATTTCTGATTGAGCTTGCTCTAAGCCTTGCTGAACAGAGCGAACCCTACTCACAGTTGCATCATTTGATCCATCATCAATTAGCACGAGCCTGGTGATTCCTGGAACAGAAATCACCCGGTCAATAAAACTAGAAATTACTTCCTGTTCATTGAAACATGCTGCAACCACCCATACCTTTGAGCACATAGGAGCTGAACCAATTGGCCGAGGGTTCGTCATTTAAGACCTTGAAAAAAAGTCTTTGTCATTTCACGCTAACTAGACAAAGGATAAAACCAAAGGCTCACAGCGCCGCAAAATGGCAGCACAATCATCTTCCAAGACGGCAAACCAATCGTCCCAGACAATCCAATAATTCCGTTTATCCGGGGAGATGGAACAGGAGTAGACATCTGGCCAACAACC
>QCFN01000051.1 GCA_003280245.1 Prochlorococcus sp. AG-363-J23 | reverse complement strand
AACGAACGAGTGATTCGTCAATTCCTATTCGAAGACGTGTTTCAGTGGATACTGCTGCATGAGTCATAGTTGCAGGATGACAGACAAGACTTTCAACACCACCAAGACTCTCTGCCATCGTGAAATACTTTAAATTTTTGCAGAAGGCATAGGTTTGTTCTTGATTTGCTTGCAAGCTGGCTGTGATAATTGCTCCACCAGCTTTCATTTGTTTTAAAGCGATTTTTTGTTGTGGGTGATCGACCCTAAATGGATACCTTACCCATTTAATAGAGGGATGACTTGCAAGTTCATCTGCTAAAAAAGCGGCACTAGTGTTTTGTTTCTCAAGACGAAGAGGGAGTGTTTTTATCCCTCTAGTGATTAACCAGCAATCAAATGCTGAGGGTTGCAATCCTAATGACTTTTGAGCAAATACCATTTTTTCATGCCATTTGAAATTGTTAGTTAGTACAGCCCCACCTAGAGCATCAGAGTGTCCATTGATATATTTTGTTGTGCTAATAAGAGATAGAGAGGCTCCTAATTTTAAAGGACATTGCAGAATAGGAGTTGCGAAAGTATTGTCGACTATTACTGGGATTTGCAAGGCATTTGATGCCTTGCAAATCCCAGTAATATCTATCACCTTTAATAAAGGATTTGTTGGACTTTCGATCCATACAATTGCAGGCCTTTTCTCTTGAATGCACTGAATTCCTGATGGACTCGTAAAGTCGACCGACGCAGTTTTTAGGCCGAATTTTTGAAAGACTTTTTCGAAAAGTCTTACAGTACATCCATAAAGATTCTCTTCACATAATATAAGATCACCAGCTTTTAAAGATGACGCAATTGCTGTAATAGCACTTACACCAGAAGCGAAAACTGTTCCGTATTGACAATCTTCTAATGATGTCAATACAGATTCAAGAATTCGAAAATTTGGATTTCCTGAACGCGTATAATCAAAGCCTTCAGGGTTCCCATGAGCAAAAGTTGCGGTTGGGAAAATAGGAGGCATAACACTCCCAGTCTCCTTAGCGAAGCTTTCTCCATGGTGAATGGATCGAGTGCTTAGGCCAGGTTGTTGGCGTATTTGTGGATTTTCTGATGCCACTTTGTAAAAGTCATATATGAATAGGCTAAATAACAAATTAAAAAAATTTGCTTAATGGCACAGAGATTCTTAAAGAAAATAGGAGCAAACTGATCGAAGTGATTTTGAGCAAACTCGAAATAGATGCTAAAAAGCCAAAGGCTCTTAATTGATTCTGGAAGCCTATTATCTCTTGAGGAGGAAAGCTATGACAACTCCAATTAAAATAATTGGAAAAAAATGCCGTATTATTGCTAAGAAGATTAGAGTACCTAAGGCAATACTTCCATATAGCAACCATTTGGAAGTGAAATACGCAGCGTTATTCCCTTTATTATTGGAAGGTGGGAGAACTTCTGGATCAATAGCCATTTAAGAGGACCTTTGCATTGGGTGAAAATAACTGTTTTTAATAGTTAATGCTTATAGGAATTTTACTATCTACTAGACTCTTTTGATCTAGTAAAAACAGTAAATTGCTTATGAGATCATTTTTCGTATAAAATTTACATTTTTGTCGAGATTAGTAAAGAAGAATAAATCCAAGATGAAATTATTATTTATACTTTAACGAAAATCAATCCAAAAAAGAGGTGAGTATTAGCCTAACCTTTCGATACCATTAATTATTTTTTTCATATTATTTTTCGACTTTCCTTTTAAATGCAGAATCCATTTTGATTTTAATATTTCTTCGAGTTGGTCTTCACTTATTAGCTCTTTTTGTAAGGTATTAAGATTTAGATGTTTGGCTGAATAATTGTATTCTTCAGATGGTAATAGCCTAATATAGTCATTGCTATCTAAAGCATTTATGTGCCTAATCCCAGGTGAAATAGCGTTTATGCTTAGTTGGCCGCCACGCCATTTGCCTAAATCAATTTGATAAATACCTTTTAAAATCGCATCATTTTTTATTGCTTGATAAGTGGCTATATAATGAGCGAAGAAATCCTTGCTTCTCGGATCGTCAGAATTTACGATAATAACAGCCTCGTTTATTGGCATAAGAGCCGGAGAGAATCTATAGGTAAGCCCTATACAGAAATCCATTTTATTAGGCAGTGAATGAAAATTCTTTAAGACCACACAATCGCTATCAATAAATACAATCGTACCCTTTAAGGTTTTATTTTGAATAAGACTGTTGTAGCATAAAACCCTAGAATACATGATCTCTTTGTTGTCAACATTCGGCAGGAATATTGAGACAGGTAAATCTCTGAAATATGTAGCAAATTCTTTGCTAGTGAATAAGATGATTTGACAATTGTCGTTGCTTTTTAAAAT
>QCFN01000050.1 GCA_003280245.1 Prochlorococcus sp. AG-363-J23 | reverse complement strand
CCTAATTGGAAAAACTGCGCTTGTAACTGGAGCCAGCAGAGGCATAGGTAGGGCTATTGCTCTTGCACTTGGTAACGCAGGTGCTGAAGTGGTAGTGAATTATTCGAGCTCATCAGATAAAGCTGAAGGAGTCGTTAATTCAATTAAATCTGAAGGAGGCAAAGCATATACCTTTCAGGCAAATGTTGCCAATGAAAGTGAAGTGGAGGCAATGTTCAAAAGCATTCTCGAAAATAGTCATCACATTGATATCCTTGTAAACAATGCAGGGATTACGCGTGATGGTTTATTAATGCGTATGAAAACTACAGACTGGAAATCAGTTATTGATCTAAACCTTAGTGGAGTTTTTCTTTGTACAAAGGCTGTTTCAAGAGCAATGCTAAAACAAAAAAGTGGTCGAATAATAAATATCACATCTGTTGTTGGCGTAATGGGAAATGCTGGACAAGCGAATTATGCAGCAGCAAAAGCAGGGGTGATTGGATTAACAAAAAGTAGTGCCAAAGAATTCGCAAGTCGAGGCATAACTGTTAATGCGATCGCACCTGGATTCATCACAACAGACATGACAAAAGACTTAGATGGAGAATCAATTCTTTCAAGTATTCCACTAGGCAAGTTTGGAACACCAGAACAAATAGCTGATGCTGTTTTATTTTTAGCTGCAGGGCAAGCTTCTTCCTATATAACAGGTCAGGTTTTACAAGTTGATGGAGGAATATTAATGGGCTAATAATCTGAATTTTAGGAGTCAAGAGTCCAAAGGCTGGCCGAGTTCATCTCGCAATCTTCTGATCCTTTGTAAAAGCCTTAACCGTCTACTCCTCGCGGTAAGAGTTAGAAAAAATCTTAAAGGGAAATACACCAAAGTCATTATGCCTGCCAAGCCGGCCATAAGGACAAAAAATAAAGTCCCAGAATCATTCATAACCGGAGAATACCTAGATAGCAGGGCACTGGCAGGGCTTAATCAACAACAATTCGGCTTTCCCCACTTAAAGACCCCTCCCGTTTATCCATCTTGTTGTGGGAAATTACCTTTGGGGTATCCAATGACTATGGCAAAACTTCTAAGCTTTTCAGAAGATTCACGCAAATCACTTGAGCAAGGGGTAAATGCCCTTGCAGACGCAGTAAGAGTCACCATTGGTCCTAGAGGACGAAACGTTGTCCTAGAAAAAAAATTTGGTGCGCCTGACATAGTTAATGATGGTGTAACCATTGCAAGAGAAGTTGAACTAGAAGATCCATTTGAAAATCTTGGAGCGAAGCTGATAGAGCAAGTTGCCTCAAAGACAAAAGACAAAGCAGGTGACGGGACCACAACAGCAACGGTGTTAGCCCAAGAAATGGTTCGAGAGGGCCTGAGAAATGTTGCCGCAGGTGCAAGTCCAATTGAACTGAGAAGAGGAATGGAAAAGGCTGTTATAAAAGCAGTTGAAGGTCTCAAAAAACTAAGCAAATCAGTTGGAGGGAATTCAATTCGTCAGGTAGCCACTGTTAGTGCCGGAGGTGATGACGAAGTAGGGGTAATGATTTCTGAAGCAATGGACAAAGTGAGTGTTGACGGTGTAATTACCGTTGAAGAGTCAAAATCTTTAGCAACCGATCTAGAGATCACTGAAGGAATGGCTTTTGATAGGGGATACAGTTCGCCCTATTTTGTTACCGACCAAGAAAGACAAATTTGTGAATTTGAAAATCCTCTTATTCTTATTACCGATAGGAAAATAAGTGCAATTTCGGATCTAGTACCAATTTTAGAAGCTGTTCAAAAAAATGGATCTCCTCTAGTTATCCTTTCAGAAGAAGTAGAAGGGGAAGCTCTCGCGACATTAGTCGTAAATAAAAATCGTGGTGTTTTGCAAGTTGCTGCAGTTAGGGCCCCAGCATTTGGAGAAAGACGAAAAGCAGTTTTAGAAGATATAGCCGTTCTTACAGGAGGCAACTTAATAAGTGAAGATCGTGCAATGACCCTTGAAAAAGTTCAGGTCTCTGATCTAGGTAAAGCAAGAAGAATCACTATTAGTAAAGACACAACAACGATTGTTGCGAATGACGAAAACAAAGAAAAGGTTAATGAACGCGTAGCAAGTATTAAGCGTGAGCTTGACGAAAGTGACTCTGAATATGACAGCGAAAAGCTTAACGAACGAATAGCAAAGCTTGCTGGCGGAGTAGCCGTAATAAAGGTAGGTGCTCCTACTGAAACAGAACTAAAAAATAGAAAACTCAGAATAGAAGATGCACTTAATGCAACTCGTGCAGCAGTTGAAGAAGGAATAGTCGCAGGAGGCGGTACTACATTTCTCAACTTAAAGAGTGACCTAAAAGAACTTCAAAAAGAGCTAACCGGAGACCAACGCACTGGCTTGGAAATCGTACAAAGAGCACTCTCCGCACCTGCAAGACAAATTGCAGTTAACGCTGGTGAAAACGGAGATGTAGTTGTTTCAGAAATCAATCGTCTTGGCAAAGGTTTCAATGCTCTTACTCATAAATATGAAGACCTCCTTGGGGCTGGCATTATTGACGCTACGAAGGTTTTGCGTTTAGCACTTCAAGACGCAGTCTCAATAGCTTCTTTACTTATTACTACTGAAGTAGTTATTGCTGACAAG
>QCFN01000049.1 GCA_003280245.1 Prochlorococcus sp. AG-363-J23 | reverse complement strand
GTTTGGAGTAAATGACGATTGGTTTTTACTATTTAATATGGACAAAGAATTAAATATACCTACACTCTATTCCTGTATACTTTTATTCATCAGCTCAAAGTTAATCAAGCGAATCGGGACTCATGAGAAAAAAACAAATGAACTTAGGAATAGCAAGTGGGATAATTTATCTTGGATATTTCTATTTCTTGCTCTTGACGAAGGGCTCCAAATCCACGAAATATTTATAATTCCAAGCTTAAAGCCATATTTGCCTACTGCTTTAAGTATGATTTGGGTAATTCCTTATGGTATTTTTGTTATCTTTGCTTCTTTGTATTTCCTTCCACTGATAATTAAACTCCCCAAGAGAATAAAGTACCTAATCATTTTAGCTGGAATAATATATATATCTGGAGCAATTGGAATGGAAATAGTAGGCAATGCACTAGTTAGAGAAAGCTATATTAAACTACATGGCCTATCATATGGATTGATCTCAACACTTGAAGAGACACTTGAGATGAGTGGAGCTTTAATTTTTATTTATTCCTTGTTACTTTACATCATAAATTTTCAGAATCAAAAGATAAAAATCAATTTGCAAGTCAGCTCACGAGAAAAGCAAAGTCAACAAATATCTATGAAATAGAAAAAGTTTATCCAACTTCAATTTAGTTGATATCAAGAGCTTGATTACCTTTAGGACAATATATTAAGCTTTCAATGTCATCATTGATATTAATTATCTTAGAGCTAAATATATCTATCCAATCCATAGACTTATGAATAGAAATATTAGAAGAATTCTTTAAATCATTTAAAGCTAGAAATAATGATAATTGATCACTATAATAGAAGGTAAAGGCTCTCATATATAAAGACATTTTTTCATCCCCGATTGAGTAATTTGCAAAGAGAATTAGATAAAGATTTGATATTTGTGATGGAGAAAATACGGAGAATCCCGCTTTGATAGTTGTATATGTATGGGAAAATTGAATATCCAGAGAATTATTTTCTTTAGACAAAGGCATAACATTAAGTCCACTAAGTGTTCTTGTAAAATCCTTCCTAACAGCCTGATCTGAATTCCAAGATAAAACAATTTTCTTATTCTGAAAGTTGCTTCGAATGACTGAATCAAAACCACCCTTATATATCAAATCGAAATCAACCACATAAGTAGAAATATCTTTAATAGTAGATTCGATTTTTCTTAAGCCAAGTTGTTGCCAAATGGTCCTTACTAGATTATATCTTGCACATCTAATATAATTAATTAAATAGTCGTACTTAGCCTCATCCTCTTGATGGGAGTTTACCCAAGCAAGCATATCAGACGTAAACAAAAAGAATTTGGTCTTAACAAGATTTCTTTCTGATATAATGTTATTTAAAAGAATTCTCATATTATCTATTTCATTAGGCAAAGAATATACTCCACACACTATAAATAGAGTGCTTTCACTTGCCTCGTAAGAAATAAGATATTCAATATTGTTAATAAGATAGTTAAAATCGCAGGTAGTTAAAATAAAACTGAAAATACCTAGGTCTCGAAATTTTTTAAAAATGCTTTTATCAACTATATGCGGATCCATTTTCCCTTGATTATTACTAGGGCTTCTTCTCCACTTTGCATTTATTATTTTGCTTTTCAATTCAGTTCCCTACAAGTATCTCCTAATGTAACCCAAATGAGATAATAATGCTTGCGAAATCTCTTGTTATCTTATTCCTAAATTACATTAGTAATCGATGTTCCTAAATCATTGTCTAAAAGTTAGACTACTGAAATGAGAATCAAAACTCTACTTATTATCACAAATGGAGGAGATCTAACAGACCCTTCAGCACTAAGTGCCTCTCAACGCATTCAATTGAAACCAGCTCTCACCGCAGCCATGAACTGTGGTTATCAAATTCAGCAACAGAATTTTTCACCGCAAAATGTTTTCTCGTCTGAAAATAGATTACTTCCAGCAATTACTATCGTTGGCAAATTAAGTTTGGCAGAGACAGATTCACTGCTCCAAGTTGCATCAGCAACTATTGCAAGACTGGCTATTTATAAAGCAAAAAAAATCCCAATTATTTTGACATACAATGAAAATAAGGCCATATATAAAGATATGATAGGCAATTTCTACCGAGATCTAATCACACTGTCAGACCATTACATTGTTCCCACAAATAAACTGTATTCAGAAATAATTAACCTAGGTGCAGACTCCAGAAACTGTCATGTAATAAATGATCCATGGCAGGTAAGTTTTTTTAATTATAAGGAGATATCAGAAGAATCTGTCTTTAAAATAATATGGTTTGGCCATGAAACAAACCTGAGATTCTTATTTAATATCCTACAAGGTATAATAAGTAATTGTCACAAATCTTCCAAATATTCACTTACCATTTTGACTAATGAGCATGGAGTGGAACTATCAAGGAACTTTATTAGCAACCTTAAGCTATATGGACTTTCAACATGGAAAATACATATAGTAACATGGAATAATTTTGATCAGCCAAGACAATTGAATGAAGAGCTGAATAATGCACATCTATCTATTATTCCTTCCGATCCCTCCGATCCGCGCAAATGTGGTGTTAGTCACAATAGAATAGTAGATTCAATCCGTTCTGGTTGCTTGGTTTGTGCATCTCCAATGGAGAGCTACAAAGAATTAGAAGAAATTTCAATTTTAGGCGAAGATTTCGTCAAAATGATCGATTATGCATATTCAAATTATAATAATCTTATTTCTACTTATAGGAAAAAAAGAAAAAATCTTATAGAGCGCTTTTCCCCA
>QCFN01000048.1 GCA_003280245.1 Prochlorococcus sp. AG-363-J23 | reverse complement strand
AGGGCTTGGTCCAGGCCTTTCATTGACATCTTTAGCATTCTTTTTCCTTCTTTATAGCCTTTGGCATGGTTGGTTGATTGTTCGAACAGGAAGAGCTCTTAATACTGAGGTAAGACCAAGTAGGGGTGAAACAGGCAGATTATTGAAGAGAGGCCTGATATTTGACTTATTAGGCTTGGTATTTGCCTCGGTTGGCTACCAATCTTTGGCTGGAAGTCTATTTGTACAAGCTTCAATGCAGGCTCCTGGAATTTCATTGGGCTCTGGGATTGCAGCCATGGAAAATTATCCAATAACTTCACTGGAAATGCTATCAGTTTTGAGCAATACTCAAGTTTTGTTTGCGCATCTTATAGGCCTTATATTTTCTCTTTGGTTGTTGCAGAGAATCTATCGGACAAGTTGATTGTCTAGGTTTAATTTAGGTAACTCTGAAAGGTCCCCTCTCCAAAATAGGTCGGGTTGTATAGGAGTTAGGGATGGTGAGCAGGTTTCGATTTGCGCTACATCGCTTGGCCATTTTCTAGGGCCATGCCCTGATGCTTCAAGATCTTTTACAGCTTCTCCTGCTAGCCAAAAATATGTGTCTCCTCTTGGATCTATTCTTCGGCAAAATTGTTCTTCATAGTGTCTAATTGAGAGGCGTGTCCATTTCAATGGACCCATATCAATGGGCTCGCAAGATGGGATATTTAAATTAAGAAGCAAATTTGTTGGCCATTCATTAGCTATTGCTTTCTCTGCTAAGTCAATAGTCAGCTTTGCGGCGAAATGGAAATCTTTGCATTGAAAGCTAGTCACACTAGTCGCAAGAGCTGGATAGCCTTCAAGTGTTCCTTCCATTGCTGCAGCAACGGTTCCAGAGCAAAAAACGTCTGTTCCTAGATTTGGCCCATGATTTATACCCGAAAGGATTAAATCTGGTTTTTCTGGGAGAAGTTCAAATAATGCAAGCTTGATGCAGTCTGCAGGGGTACCACTACATCCCCATGCGGTTACGCCATTAGCAAAAAGTTCATCAACTCGTTTTGCTCTTATAGGTTTTTGAAGTGTTAGACCATGTCCTGTAGCTGATCTTTCTTGATCTGGACAAACCACTGTTACTTCGTGCCCTCTTTTAGCTGCTGTTTTTGCAAGGCTGCGGATGCCTAAGGCAAGAATCCCGTCGTCATTACATATGAGGATTCTTAGAGGATTCATTCTTAGAATTGTGCTGCAGAGAACTTAGTAGCTCTGTTGCTTAAAGTCACTAGATTCTGAATCTTATCCTTGAGCCCAAAAGTATCTATTCAAGATTTGATTGATCAGCTTGATCAATTGGAGGAGGAGGCCTCAACAGCAATAGCTGCTACGGAAGACTCTGAATCATTAGAAAAAGTGAGGATTGGTTATCTAGGGAAGAAGGGCCGGTTATCAATTGTTCTTGGAGTTATGGGAACGCTCCCAGGCAATGAGAGGCCTTTGGTTGGGCAGAGGGCAAATACTTTGAAAAAACAATTGCAAGGACTTCTTTCTGAACGTTATAAGACTCTTAAGCAAGACGCATTAAACGAATTATTGGAGAAAGAGACCATTGATGTAACTGCTCAATCTTCTGGGGTTCCTATAGGAAATAGGCATCCTTTGATCTCAACAACAGAAGATATTGTTGATCTCTTTTGTGGATTGGGATACAGAGTTGCTGAGGGGCCAGAAGTAGAACTTGATCAATATAATTTTACTGCTTTGAATATTCCCGAGGATCACCCTGCTAGGGATATGCAAGATACGTTTTATTTGGATAATCATCTTTTGCTCCGAACGCATACATCTCCTGTTCAAATTCGTTATTTAGAACAAAACTCACCTCCTGTCCGAATAGTTGCTCCTGGAAGGGTTTATAGACGTGATGCCGTAGATGCTACTCATTCACCTGTTTTTCATCAGGTCGAGGTTCTTGCAATTGATGAAGGACTTGATTTTAGTCATCTAAGAGGAACAGTAATGGCTTTTTTGAAGTCATTCTTTGGTGATCTCCCTGTTCGCTTTAGAGCTAGCTATTTTCCATTTACTGAGCCCTCCGCAGAAGTTGATGTTCAATGGAAAGGTAGATGGCTTGAGGTAATGGGTTGCGGCATGGTCGATCCCGCTGTATTAGAGGGTTTAGGGCTTGATCCGGAAAAGTGGAGTGGGTTTGCTGCAGGACTTGGTGTGGAAAGATTTTGTATTGCTCGTCATGGAATAGATGATATTCGAAGGCTTTATACAAGTGATTTGCGTTTTCTTGAGCAGTTCTAATTATTTTTTTGAGGAGATAATTTATTAAATGGAATGTTTCAATTCAAAGCTCTTGAAAACAACTAAAGTGAATAAGTACTTTCTTTAATTCGGTCAGTGTCCCGAGTTGGACTGATCGTTAATGATGGCAAGGAGCTAGCTGTTAAAACGGCACGCACTGTCCAGGCTCGACTTGAGAAGTCAGGACATTTTGTTGTTCGAACAAGTAGTGCCGGTGGGATGGTTGGCTTTGCTAATCCAGACCAGCATATGCGCATGCTTGGTTATAACGCATGCGTGCCAGAGGGGTTCGATTCTTCAATGACTCTTGCAATTGTTTTAGGAGGAGATGGAACAGTCCTCTCTGCTGCTCGGCAAACGGCTCCTATAAATGTGCCAATTCTTACTATTAATACAGGACACCTTGGATTTCTTGCAGAAGCTTATTTGGCAGATTTAGATAGGGCACTAGAGCAAGTCCTTTTAGAGAAATGGACTATTGAAAGAAGATCCAGTCTTGTTGTAAGTGTAATGCGTGGTGATCAGCGCAGATGGGAGGCACTATCACTGAATGAGATGGCGCTCCATAGAGAGCCACTAACAAGTATGTGTCATTTTGAGATTGCTATTGGTCGCCATGCACCAGTAGATATTTCAGCTGATGGTGTAATACTTTCAACCCCTACAGGTTCAACTGCTTATGCACTTAGTGCAGGTGGACCAGTAATAACACCAGATTGCCCTGTTCTTCAGTTAACTCCTATTGCTCCACATTCCCTTGCTTCAAGGGCTTTGGTTTTTAGTGATCAAGAACCTGTAACTGTTTTTCCGGCCACTCCAGAGAGATTAATGATGGTTGTTGATGGCAGCGCCGGTTGTTATGTATGGCCAG
>QCFN01000047.1 GCA_003280245.1 Prochlorococcus sp. AG-363-J23 | reverse complement strand
TGTATGAATTGAGTCTTTTCATTCCTGTCGTTCGTCGATTTCTTTTAAAACTATTGTTGTTCATTTATAAAGCTTTGGTGTTTTTTTTACTAAATCACTAAAGCATTTAGCTTTTGGTTGCAGTTGTTACTAAAACTCAATCACATTATGTAGAACATGTTTTGGACACAGCTTTTGAAATTTATGATCTGCATGCATTTTAGTTATTTTAAATTTTTTTGAAGCAGTTGTTCTTGATGTGCTAATGGTGAAAAAGGCTGAGAGCTGGTACTTTTTTATTGCATGCCAAAAACAAGCTCTTGAAATCTGTAATGGTTTTTTCGAAATCCTCCCATGAGCTCTAATCCGATAGGAACTGTTTTTTTGGTTGGAGCTGGACCTGGTGATCCCGACTTGCTAACGGTTAAGGCTTTTCGATTACTTCAAACTTGTGATGCAGTTGTCTATGACTCATTAGTGCCAAATGAAATAATTGATTTAGTTAAGCCCAGTTGTGAGAGGAAATTTGTGGGTAAGAGACGTGGACATCATTCCTCTCCACAGATGAAAACTAATTCGCTGTTAGTGGAATTAGCTAAAAGGCATGACACTGTTGTTCGTTTAAAAGGTGGTGATCCTTTTTTATTCGGACGTGGTGGAGAAGAGGCTGCTCATTTAGTTCGTCATGGCGTACCAGTTCAGGTGGTTCCTGGTATTTCAGCCGGAATAGCTGCTCCTGCTTATGTTGGCATTCCTGTGACACATAGGTTGGCTGGTTCATCTGTGACGTTTGTCACCGGACATGAGAAGGTTGACCAAGGTCGACCTGGTGTTGATTGGGAAGCCCTTGCTAAAAGTAGTGATGGGTTAGTGATATTTATGGGTTTACATAATCTTAGGCAGATTGTCGACAAACTGCTTGCTGGAGGATTATCTTCTTCTACCCCTGCGGCAATTGTACAACAGGGAACTGTAACTGGGCAACGCTTTATGAAGACACGTTTGGATCATTTTGCTGATGATGTCAAAGAACAGAAATTTCAATCTCCTTCAATTATCTTGATAGGTGATCTAGTTACTTATCAAGTTGAATCATGTGCTCCTTTTCCAGCAGATGTTACTATGCCAATATCAAATTAATTTGCATTGATGATATCATTTTCTAGTAGACTATACCAGATTTGTGTCGAGTCTTTTTTGACTGATAGAGTTGTCTCATTTATTCTTTTAATAGGATGACAGCTTAAACTATTGATTAGGAACCATTGATCTTTTTTTTGAGGCTTCATTGATATTTTTTCTTCGTTAAATATTTTCTTTTTAATACCTTGTGATCTCATGATTCCAGCCAAGCATCCTGTGGTTAATGGAGGTGTTATAAACTCGTTGTTTCTTAATACGATAAGATTAGAGGTACTCCCACAACATATATCTCCGTTGGTACTTAGAAGAAGAGCATCATCAAATCCTTTTTTATTAGCTTCAAGGCGTACCTGTATTGATTGAGTGTAGCTAAAGGTTTTATATTTGCTTAGTAAGCTGTATGCGTTTCTTCTTTCTTGTTGATTAATGCATACTGATATTTCATTAAAATTTGGCGAATATTTTGAGATTTCTAACCAAAAATAATGATGTTTTTCTTGAGCTTGTTCCGGGATAACAGTGATGCCTCGATAGCAATTATTTCCTCTGCTCCAGTTGAGCCGGAGTGCGCCATTCCCTTTATTTAAATTTAGTTTTTGAATGCCTTCATAGATTAGTTTATTTAACCATTCTTCCTTCGGAGGTGTGGCCATATAGAGGGCTGATGCTGTTTCATACCATCGCTTTAGGTGTGCATTTAGTAATTGAGGTTTTCCGTTTAAAATTAATATAGTTTCAAAGATGCCATCAGATAACTTTAAACTCCTATCAGTTAATGGGAAAGTTAAATCTTCACTATTTCCCCATTGGCCGTTTAGCCATCCAATACTTTGCATGTAATTGTTACTCATTCGAGGGCTTTGAGCATGGGAATAATTTTCCACGTCAGTTCTTCAGCTTCTTTGAAGGCATCTGAATCTGCGATAATTCCACAGCCTGCGTGAGCTCTAAGAGTAGTGTTTTGACGAAAGATAGACCGAATAAGAATGTTGCTATCGATACTTCCATTCCAGTGTTTTCGTAATAATGATCCACAATAAGGACCTCTGGAGGTGGTTTCTAGCTCATTGAGACGTTGGCAAGCTCTTAACTTTGGAGCACCACTTATTGACCCTCCAGGCCAGCAGGCTTCAAGTAGGTCAACCCAATTGTTTTTTTGATTGAGTTTTCCAGTAATGACTGAGGTAAGGTGATGAACATGTGGAAAACTTTCTAAGCCAACTATTTGAGGAGTTTTGATTGAGCCAATACTGCAAACTTTACCTAGATCATTACGTAGAAGATCAACTATCATTATATTTTCGGCACGATCTTTAGATGAAGAAACAAGATCTGCTGCTGACTCAGCATCTTTGATTAAGTCTTGATGTCTAGGTCTTGTACCTTTAATAGGCCTAGTTTCCACTTCTCCTTTTGATGATAGTTTGATAAAGCGTTCAGGTGAAGCAGAGATAATAGCCTGACCATTTGCCTTGTCTTTTGTAATAATTAAGCCAGCAAATGGTGCTTTACAATGATTTCTTAACTTTATAAATAAATCAATATTTAAAAGATTAATAGGAATTTTATTTTTGAAGCAAGTTGTAAGGTTTCCTTGAAAGATATCGCCTTTTTTAATCCATTCTTGTAGTTTTTTGACATCCTTTGCGTAATCGTCTTTATTCTTAAGTTGCTCCCAGCTTTCGTATGGAATACTTATAGTCTTTAACGTATTTTGTAGATATTTAATTGTGCTATTGTTTGACCTTAGAGAAGTTATCCAACTTTTAAGTTCTTCCATTTTTTTTAAATTGCATCCTTCGATCCAAAGTTGATGTTTAATATTATCGAAGTGGATTACTGGATCATGCTTTGCCAGCCATAAGGTTGCCATTGGATCTGGTTTCCATAAGTTTGAATACTCAATCCAGGCGGCTGCTTCATAACTTAGCCATCCAGTCCAATGTCCTGGGCTTAGTTTTCGTAAGGCTTGGAATGGATTGTGAGAATTGGGAGATTTAGGCAGTCCATTACAGGATATTTCTTCAATTGGATCTATAGCGAGTGTGCTCCATCTTCCTAATGAGCTGCCATCTCCATCTAGCCATATTAATCCCTCTTCTCCCCAATCATTGACAATTGCTTTGGCAATGATTAAGGGTTCTATCCAGACG
>QCFN01000046.1 GCA_003280245.1 Prochlorococcus sp. AG-363-J23 | reverse complement strand
TATAGTAAATTAATAATAATCTCTGAATAGTGGTTATAGCTTATGGATAAACCAATTTATGATCAACTTAGATCTTCTGCAAAAGATTGTATTAAACTCGATAATGTTCAAACTACTCAGGAAAGGTTAAAAATAGTGGTTAGAGCTACTTGTTTGATTGTTATTGCAAGAAGTAACTCTAATCTGAATATCGACCCAAAGATAAGTCATATTCTGTTGAATCATATTGGCGACCTACTTTATAAGGCCAAGCTCAATATTCATTTAAAGGAATTTCTCTTATGCGCAAAACACATAGTAGGAGAAATGCAAGATATTGAAAGATATTCTTTCACAAATTATATTAATTTAGTAGTAGCTGCTAATAAACTAGTAAATCCTAACGGAAATCCTCAAAATATATTTGATGAGAACAAATATCCAGGCATTATTCATATTGAGACTCAGTCTATTTGTAATGCTAAATGTAATTTTTGTGATTACAAATCCTTAGATAGAATTGGTACTGTAATGTCAGATGAATTAATTGAGAAAGTACTTTCTGATCTTTCTCAAATACCAAAAACAAATAAATTTATTATACAGCCTTATAAGATTTCAGAACCATTTCTTGACAGGAGGTTGCCTTCTCTGATTAAGAAATTCTTGTTGTTCCATGAGGGTTCTAATGTCCAGATTATATCCAATGGAAGCTATATTCCAGATGATTCACTAACTCAAATCCTTTCATACCTCAACAAGGATTATGTATGGAGATCCACTTCGGACTCTTCTAAAATTTCTAGGCTTTCTCTCGTTTTTTCTCTTAATGAAGTTCAAAAAGATAAATATGAGAAATTAATGAAATTAAGTTTTGAAAAGACCGTCAAGAATCTTAAAAATATTCATCAAACTCTAGAGAGTACAGGCTATAGAATTCCAATATATTTGTCAAGAGTAAGTACGTCTGCCAAGGGAGATAGAAATTTTACAGAATTCTGCGAAAAAGAGTTTCCTTTGTTTAAGAATGGACTACTTAAGTTAAATAATTGGTCTTCTACAAATACTTATTCTACTAATCATCAACAATTGTCTTATGAGCCATTGCAGGCATTTAAAGTTTTGCCATGTAAACGATGGCACGACCTCTCGATCATGTCTAATGGAGAAGTCGCCTTGTGTTGTATGGACTCAGGGATTGCTAAATTGAATTTAGGGAATGTAAAAACACATGATTGTCTTGAGCTTTATCGACGAAAATATGAGAAGTTTATACCACCTGATAACAAGCGAGGATCTTCAAGTCATCCTTGTAATAGCTGCACATATCAACAACGAGATGAGCTAGTTTTACAATTGAATAATTTAGTAAATGTATGTGAGCAAAAACATTCAAATTTCTTTTTACTTGGCAAGAGCAATTAGTATTAAGACTTATAGATTTGATCTCAATCTAATCGCGCAGGACTTATGATGAACTTTTTTGCAAACTAAGGACATTCTGAATTAATTTTATTACTCATATAGTACAAGAAAAATGAATGAATATTCCTATATGATCTTCACAGTATGAATTCGCTTATTCTTTTTTAAGTATTTGTATTTTTCATCTTAGGGTTTTAATGTAATTCATGTAGTTCATACCATTTGCTATGGGGATTGGAATTTGCTCTTTTTTAAATAAATATGTAAATGCAGCAAGTTTATCTCCGCTAATGATTTGATGGCCAACTTTAACAGTATCGCAGATCCATAAGTCATACTTGTCAAATTCAATTTTATGCGTCTCTTCGTCGGATATTAATTGATTTATATAAGCATTTAGTGATGCTTGAGAAATCTTTTCACCGGATATTTCTTTATCTTTAATGAAGGTATTTAATTCTAAATTATATTTTTCAAATATATGCTTTGCATTATAACCGAATCCCCATTTTCGAGGTTTGTCGCTTAAATTCCAAAATGCTCTAAAGGCAGAGCCAGTATAAATATCAAGATGGTAATTCTGTTTTGTTGTTTTAGTAAACCTCCATGTAGTTCCATTCAATGATGGAGTTCCCTCTAGGGAAAAAAGAGTTTTAAACATATCAGTTACAAAGTCGTCGCATTTCATCATTGTTTTTGTTAAGCGATCTCTTTGTTCTGGATATTTATAAATGAAATTAGCAGCATTTTGAGTTAAGGCCTTGGTAATAGGTTTAGTCTTCTTATTGTATTCACGAAATAAGTTGCTTCCAGGATTTATTCCTTTTGGCATACTTATATTTATAGGTGAAAAATTAAATTCTTCAAGGTTTATAGGCATTTTAAAGTCTTCAATTAGTATAATATTTCCGGCTAAAAATTGATTGACTATAAGCCTTTTATTATTGTACAAGCCATTCTGTTTTATTTTTAATATTTTAACAGAGTTGACTTTTAATTTTTTGTTCCAGCATACCTTTGCCATGGATGTTGCCTTTAGGGCTTATTCACCTAGAAAGCCTATTATTAAAATCTTAGGCTATTAATATTATAGCTTAGTTGAAGGTATTATATGCCTGCTATTTATTTAAATTTTTATTAATAAAATAATTCTCTCTAGATTGCCATTTTAATATACATACAATTATGCACTGATTTTAAGTGTACTTTAAACTGAAAGTAGAGTTTAACACTAACTTAAATTAGCCTATCTATTAGCTTAACTTTCTCGAATTAGTGCTAGAGCTTCCAAGTACCATTAATTTCCAAGCAAAAGAGTAAAATTATTATAGTTCTAAATTTTTTGCAGAACATCATGTATTTGCCAAACACCATAAATTATAAAAATACTTCTTCATTCTTTACTCCTTGTGGAACCATACTTTCAAATTGATATCACACTCAACCCAGGGCTTAGCTTATTAAGCATAGTAGGCTTAGTTTATTTGTCGATTCCAAATTTTTTAACTTAGAGCTTGTAGTATTTTGGGAGGCATAGTAATCCTGTGAGAATGATAGAAGGGATGCATCTGGAAACAAAAAGATTCGTTCTGATCATTTGAATTGCATAATAAATTTTCTTATAATTGAATTATTCTAAAATTATATGTTTAGTTTTGACTATTTCAAATCTTTCAAGTTTTTTCCCAACTTACCTAGGTTTACATCAGAATATAAACCTCGTAGAAGAAGTTAAGGAATATATTATAGCTAGACAGATTGGAGGCATACAATCAGGATGCGCGCCAAATATTAAGAAAAACCTTGTAGAATCGGACTTTGATTTGTTTGCTGACTCTAATGAAAGTATTCAAAAACTAGTTAATTATTTTTCAAGTTGTCTTACTAAGACTATAAATGATATTCACAAGGAAAAGATTAGTTATCGGTTAGTATATAATGAAAGTTGGTTTCATATAGGTAAAAAAAATAGTGTTCACGAGTTACACATGCATGCTGGCTGTAGTTGGTGCGGTATTTATTATATACAAGCAGGAGAAGAAGGTAGCGGAGAAACTGTTTTTATCAATCCCATTACTCAGCAATATTCAGATTTTGGGAATCGTTACCTGCTGAAT
>QCFN01000045.1 GCA_003280245.1 Prochlorococcus sp. AG-363-J23 | reverse complement strand
TGTGAACAAGAAGCAAAATTGCTCAATCTCCAAAGCAAGGGATGGAGAACAGTTCCTGTAGAAATGAACGTATTAGGTCCCCTTGCAAGAGAAACTGCTCCTTTAGTAGAGCAATGGATAGTAGAAGGGTCAGAAGAAGAAAATTGCCTAGAGGCCCTTTTGTTTCGATTAAGGAGAAGAATAAGCAAGCATGCTCGAAAGTCATGGGGAGAACAATCTCAAAGCCTCTACATAGCCTCACTAAGTAGCAAGACAATTGTTTACAAAGGCATGGTCAGATCCGAAGTCTTACCAGCTTTTTACCCAGATCTTTGCGACTCACGCTTTGAAGTTCCTTTTGCTGTTTACCACCGAAGATTCAGCACCAACACACTTCCAAGGTGGCCACTTGCCCAACCAATGCGGCTAATTGGCCACAATGGCGAGATAAATACCCTTCTGGGAAACTTGAACTGGGCTCACGCAACTGAAGTGAACTTAGGGAAAGTTTGGGGTAATCACTCTGAAGATATAAAACCTGTAATCAACAGTGCTTTCAGCGATTCTGCAAACCTTGATGCAACCCTCGAACTACTTGTTAGGAGCGGCAGACCTATTACTGAAGGTCTTTTAACACTTGTTCCAGAAGCATTTCAAAACCAACCTGAACTCTTAGACAAACCAGAAATACAAGCTTTCTATGAATATTCCGCCTGCACTCAAGAACCCTGGGATGGTCCAGCATTACTTGCTTTCGCTGATGGAAATTTTGTAGGAGCAACGCTTGATCGCAATGGACTTCGCCCTGCCCGTTATTGCATCACAAATGATGGATTTGTAGTGATGGGTTCAGAAACAGGTGTTGTTGAACTTGATGACAACAAAATCATCGAAAAAGGACGTTTAGGTCCAGGTCAA
This sequence comes from Prochlorococcus sp. AG-363-J23, assembly GCA_003280245.1. Classification (GTDB taxonomy): domain Bacteria; phylum Cyanobacteriota; class Cyanobacteriia; order PCC-6307; family Cyanobiaceae; genus AG-363-J23. The sequence continues at coordinate 2,713 of QCFN01000045.1, read as the reverse complement.
ATGCTTGCTGTGGATCTAAATAAAGGTCGTTTAATGCGCAATTGGGATGTCAAGAAAGAAATTGCAAGTCGATATCCATACCAAAAATGGTTAAAAACTAATCGCCAAAGCATTAAAACAAAATCTTTAATAAATAAAGCTCAATTTAACGATCTTGATCTACTTCAACATCAAACCGCCTTTGGATTCACTGCTGAAGACTTTGAATTAATTATAGATGCGATGGCTGGGAGCGCCAAAGAACCGACTTATTGCATGGGAGATGATATACCACTTGCAGTTCTTTCTGACAAACCTCATCTTCTTTATGACTATTTCAAACAACGTTTTGCTCAAGTAACCAATCCACCAATTGATCCACTAAGAGAAAAACTTGTAATGAGTCTTTCCATGCATCTTGGCAAAAGGGGATCACCTTTATTGCCAGCTCCTGAGTCTGCAAATACCATTCATATAGACAGCCCAATCCTTACCGAAAAATCTCTACTAGAGATAAAAAGTAAGGGGATTTTAACAAATACGCTCTCTACTTTAGTTAAGGTCTCAGATGGACCAAAAGGTTTCAAAAATGCAATCAAAGAACTTTGTATTAATGCAGAAAAATTAATCCTTAATGGGACTCAAATTCTCATTCTTTCTGATCGAGGTATTAATGAGGAAACGACCTATATACCTCCCCTATTAGCTATCGGAGCCGTACACCATCATCTTCTCAATCGAGAACTTCGTCTACAAGTATCACTAATTGTAGATACAGCACAGTGCTGGTCTACGCATCATTTAGCTTGCTTAATTGGCTATGGTGCGAGTGGAGTATGTCCTTGGCTTGGGTTCGAAACAACTCGACACTGGTGGAAGCACCCAAAAACACAAAAACAAATAAGTAGCGGAAAGAGAGCCTCTCTAACTATTGAAGAAGCACAGCAAAACTTTCAAAAGGCAATGGAAGATGGTCTTAGAAAGATCCTTTCCAAAATTGGCATCTCGCTATTAGCCAGTTATCACGGAGCACAGATTTTCGAAGCAATTGGAATTGGCGCAGATTTGATCAATTTAGCTTTTAAAGGAACAACAAGTCGTGTAGCAGGGTTAAGCCTAAACGACCTTGCCAATGAAACACTCACATTTCATTCAAAAGCCTTCCCTGAGTTAGATCAAAACAAACTCGAATTTATGGGTTTTGTACAACATAGAACTGGTGGAGAGTTTCATCTAAATAATCCTGAGATCTCAAAAGTCTTGCATTCAGCCGTCAAAGAAGGTCCACAATATAACCATTTCCAAATATACAAATCACTCCTTGAAAATAGGCCCGCAACTGCACTAAGAGACTTAATTACCTTTCGAGAAGCCAGTACACCAATTCCATTAGATGAAGTAGAAAGTGCAGAAAAAATATGCGAGCGTTTTTGTACTGGTGGAATGAGCCTAGGCGCTCTCTCCAGAGAAGCACATGAAGTACTGGCAATCGCAATGAATCGAATTGGAGGTAAAAGCAATAGCGGAGAAGGTGGCGAAGATCCTGAAAGGTTCAAAAGGCTTGAAAATGTTGATTCAGATGGTCGCTCATCAACACTGCCAAATATCAAAGGTTTACGAAATGGAGACACCGCATGCTCAGCAATAAAGCAAATTGCTTCTGGGCGATTCGGAGTCACACCAGAATATTTACGAAGTGCAAAACAACTTGAAATCAAAATTGCACAGGGCGCAAAACCTGGGGAAGGAGGTCAGCTACCTGGGCCAAAAGTTGATCCGTATATTGCAAAGTTAAGAAATAGCAAGCCGGGAGTTGCCCTGATCTCACCACCTCCTCATCATGATATTTATTCCATTGAAGATCTTGCCCAACTTATTCATGACCTTCATCAAGTTCATCCTTCAGCGAAGGTAAGTGTCAAGCTCGTTGCTGAAATAGGTATAGGCACAATTGCAGCTGGAGTAGCCAAAGCAAATGCTGATGTAATTCAAATATCTGGTCATGATGGAGGCACCGGGGCCTCCCCATTGAGCTCTATCAAGCATGCTGGAAGTCCTTGGGAATTAGGACTTACAGAGGTCCACCGTGCTCTTCTAGAAAATGGCCTGAGAGATCGTGTTCTTCTTCGAGCAGATGGAGGACTAAAAACGGGTTGGGATGTACTGATAGCAGCGCTATTGGGCGCTGAAGAATACGGATTTGGCTCAATCGCAATGATTGCTGAAGGTTGCATCATGGCAAGGGTTTGTCATACCAATAGATGTCCAGTAGGCGTAGCAACACAACAAGAAAATCTCCGGAAAAGATTCTCAGGTCTCCCAGAACATGTAGTTAACTTCTTTTTATTCATTGCTGAGGAAGTAAGACAACTTATGAGTGTATTAGGTGTCAAAAAAATGGAAAATTTAATTGGAAGGAATGATTTATTAAAACCCCGAACTCTGAATCTTTCAAAGACAAAATCTCTAGATTTATCAAGCCTTCTAAATCCTTTCACTACAACAGATGACCGATCATGGCTCAAGCACGATAAAAATGCTCATTCAAATGGTCCTGTACTCGATGATAAAATTCTTTCTGACAGTGAGGTATTATATGCAATAAATAATAATGATCACGTAAATAAAACTTACTCAATCCAAAATACAGACAGAAGTGTATGTGCAAGAGTTGCAGGTGAACTCGCCGAAAGATATGGGAATAAGTGCTTCCAAGGAAAGTTAGACCTTACAT
>QCFN01000044.1 GCA_003280245.1 Prochlorococcus sp. AG-363-J23 | reverse complement strand
TCAATTGGCTGTTCAGCAAAAGCCAAGGAGGAAAATTTCTCCTTCGCATAGAAGATACCGACAAGGAAAGGTCAAAACCTGAATTCACCAACAACATCCTTGAAGGACTGAAATGGTTAGGACTTCAATGGGATGAAAAGCCTTTAATTCAAAGCGAAAGAGCTGAAAAACATAAAGAGGCAATAAAAACTCTGTTGGAAAGTGGAAAAGCTTATCGATGTTATGCAACTGAATTTGAGTTAGAGGAGATGAGAGAGCAACAAAAAATCGAAGGTCAAGCACCTAGATATGACAATCGCCATAGAAACCTCAGCAAGGAAGAAGAAGCCAAGTTTCAAGCAGAAGGAAGAACTGCTGTTGTGAGATTCAAAATAGATGACTCTGCCTCAATCAGCTGGAAAGACATGATCAGAGGAAATATGTATTGGACTGGGAAAGATCTTGGAGGAGATATGGTGATAGCCCGTCGTGCTCCAGCAACAGATATCGGGGACCCTCTTTACAACCTAGTTGTTGTTGTTGACGACTCTTTTATGAAAATAAGTCACGTAATTAGAGGAGAAGATCACATAGCCAATACAGCAAAACAATTACTCTTGTTTGAGGCACTAAACCTGACACCACCAAAATTTGCCCATACACCTTTAATACTTAACGCTGAGGGGAAAAAGCTTTCTAAACGAGATGGAGTCACATCTATAAGTGAATTCAAGTCAATGGGTTATACCCCAGAAGCACTATCAAATTATATGGCTTTACTTGGATGGTCAGTTCCTGAAGGAATGGATGAACGTTTTTCTTTAGAAGAAGCATCCCTATCTTTTAAGTTTGATCGAGTTAATAAAGCTGGAGCAAAGTTTGACTGGGACAAACTCAATTGGCTAAATGCACAGATATTGCATGAGTGGTCTCCGGAACAATTGCTTTCATCTCTTGAAACACTATGGGAAGAGGCTGGTTGGGAACTTCCCGAGAAACAATGGTGTCTAAGCCTGGTCAATCTAATTGGACCTTCTTTAATTTTGCTCAAAGACGGTGTAGAGCAAGCACGACCCTTCTTCGAAAATCCAGAAATTGAAAGCGATGCTATTAAGCAACTAGAAATTGAAGATGCAAAGAAAAGCCTTAAACATCTTTTAAGCCAACTAGAGAAAACACCTTGGGATGGAATTGATAAAAATTCAGCGCAAGAAATCCTCTCTATCTCAGCAAAATCTGCTGAAGTAAAGAAAGGTCTCCTAATGAAAAGCCTAAGAGCTTCTCTACTAGGAAAAATGCAAGGTCCTGATCTGATCTCTACTTGGGGACTATTAGCCAGAATCGGAAAAGACAGTCTTCGAATTAGACGAGTTCTCTAAAAGTCCTTCTTCCGAAGAGTCCTTTGGCGCAAGAAGACCCAATGCATTAGCCATAGGTTGTGCAGTTAATCCTTGAATTCCAACCGTCATCAAAATAGTCAAAAAGACTAAACCTTGAAGTCTTCCAGCTCCCAATACACCTGCTTGCTCAAGCCTTATTGAAAACAAAGATGCAACAGCGGCAGTTACTATTCCTCGAGGAGCAAGCCAACCTAGAAATAATTTCTGTCTAAAATCTAGAGGTAAGCCAATAGTTGCAAGACTCACAGCAAAAGGCCTGACAACAAGCATTAATGTGAGAACACAAGCTATTCCACCCCATCCAAGAGGGCTTAACTCACTCCATGAAACATCAGCAGCTAATAGAGGGAAAAGCATTGTAATAGCGAGTCTTGCAAGCTCCCGAATGAGTTGATCCAACTGATCGGCTTCGGTTGTTGATCTTCTACCAACAACAAATCCAGCCGCTACAGAGGCAGGCAATCCTGACTCAGGCAAAAGCCATTCACAGACCCCATAAAGCAAAAATAAGACTCCAAGGGTCATCTGAAGTTTTAATCCAACAGAAGGATCAGGCTTAACTCGACGCAATGCCTCTGAAAGGACCCATCCACCTCCAAGGCCAGCCAAAACTCCACCACCCAGTCTTGATAAAAGGCCTAAAGCTACCTCTCTCCATCCATGCAAATCTCCAAGCAGCAACTCCAAAAGCAATAAAGCCAAAACAGCTCCAATTGGCTCAAGGACCAAACCTTCTGCCTCTAAAACATCACCTAATGGAGAAGCAAGCCGAATTTGTTGAATTAAAGGAGTAACAACTGTTGGTCCTGTAGCCAAGACAATTGCGCTATAAACCGCAGCCACTGACCAACCCAAACCTGCTAAAAAATGCGCGGCAAAAAAACCAGCAGCCAATGAAACTACGAGTCTAATTAAAGAAATCCGTAACACAGTTGCTTTAATCGTGTCACCAGGCAGCCTCAGATTCAGCCCTCCATCAAACAAAACAAGACTGACCAACAAACCAACAATGATTTCCAAGCCTTGTCCAAGATCTAAGGGTTCTACTAATCCCAAACCAGAGCGACCAATAAGCAATCCTGAAAGCAGTAACAAAACGACCCCAGGCAATCCAGACAAAGCCGCCAAAAGTCTTGCCCCAGCGCCTGCAAAGACAGTGATGCCCCAAAGAAGTCCCAAACGCTCAGGCGTCATAGAAACCTAGTGAGAAATTTTTACTGCAGGAGTAGAGGTTTTTCATTGGATAAAAAATCATTACTCCTGCTCTTGCGAGCCACTTGACGAATAAACCAATGTATTTAGTTAAAGATTAGCTAATAACACTTCAGGTAACTTTAAATAGCAAGGGGGAATATTCTTTAATCTCAAAGTTTATAAAAAAAGTTTATTGAAAATATTTTCCTAAAACAAGCCCATATACTTAAAATTTACAAGTATGCCTAATCAATGAGCAAGTATTGCACTAAAGGCTGGAAAGGCTTTAGGAGCTCTCTCTTGCAGACATATAAGGGATGCCTAGGCTGAGCTCCTTTAGTTAGTCCTAAACAAAGTGGCCCGAAAGATTCTGGAAAATTTTGATTTCGAATGTTTCCATATTTCTCTATATATGCAATAACAGCAAGATCTCTATTTAGCAAGTTTCCTCTGCAACCCCAACCTAGCCAGAGATCACACTCTGGATTGCCTGACCAAATGATAAGATGAGATAAAATATGACCGTCATTCTCCTGGCCAATAGGATCTTCAACTTTTTTTAAAAGTGCTGGGAAAGCACTAATTCTGGCAAATAAGTTAACAACGTATATTTTCCCATAACCCCAATTTCTAGAGAATCCAACTAATCTTCTTAAAGTCGGATCCTGATTAGAATCAGAGGCCTTGGAAGGATTAAGACCAATAAAAACCAAAGTTTTTCGACTAAAACCAACTTGACACATCAACAACCAACGATATTTGCCACATAAACTAAATTGTGCATTGGTAATCAAGAGAGGGGCCCAAACCTGAAAAATCTAAACATAATCAATAATGTCCTAATAGACTTAATAAAAAAGAATCTATGATTTTGAAAACAACAAACAACTCCTATAACCTGATCTTTTATTAATACTCTTTAATTTAATCAATAGAGCAAGTGAACTGTTAACAGGGTTCCTATTGCTACCGCTAATCCAAACATAGCCATTCGACCGTTCCAAATTTCAGCCTGAGGTGTAAAACCTCTTCTCCAGGAATTGATTTCAGCAGAAGTAACCCTTTCCTGCAAGGTTCCTGTATGAACACCTGAGT
>QCFN01000043.1 GCA_003280245.1 Prochlorococcus sp. AG-363-J23 | reverse complement strand
ATTTACTTCTCGCTGTCTCTGGAAATTCTTGTCCCCAATACCCATTAAGCCCAACCAAAACCCTCCATCACTCTGCAACACAAGAACTGGCTTAACCGAAGCCTGATCATGTGTTTCAGAAAGAGTCATGCAAAGCCTTTCTGCGAGAAGAGACCCCCTTGGATGCTTTCGAAGCCTACCTAACAAAGAACTGAGCTGAGAAATTGAAATAAAAGTAGCTCGCTGGGACTCACTCACAAAGATCATCCCGTCCAGCCACTGAACTTCGTAAAGCATTTCCTCTATAGAAGAAAGTATTGAAGGGATAGGGAAGGCCATAGAGACCTCTTCTTTATATTTCCTTCATACTTCAGAGCCTGCTCTTTTGCAAGCTCCCTTAATCAATGTGACGAAACCTAAGCTCTAAGAAGCAAAGCGCCCATTTGCCCAGCAGCAAGTGAATAGTATTTTGACTCTGCGAAGCCAGCATCCAGTCCAAGTCTTTGCTGATCTTCTGGGGCTGGGAATCCTCTTAAACTGGTTTCTAAATAAGCGTACTCTGCTTTTAATCCTGAATTTGCCGCAACTGGAACAACAATATTTTTCAGATAAAATTTTTGGAACCTATAACCGAAAGAGCCTTCGACTTGCCTCTTGAAATCAAGGATGCCTGCTTTTGCTCCAGGTTTTAGAAGTCGATGAATTTCACGTAAACCATCAAATGGAGAAACCAAATTACGCAATCCATAGGCCATTACCACCCCATCAAACTGATTGGAATCCAAGCCAGTGTCTAAAGCATCTAGCTGAAGCCATGAAATTTTTAGTGAAGTTTTTTTAGTTGATCTTTTTTCTGCAAAAACTAAAGGCTGCAAAGCGGAATCGATACCTAAAACACTCCCCCCTGGACAAACTTTCTTGGCCAAAAGAAAGGCGAGATCTCCTGTCCCGCAACAAAGATCAATCCAATTTTCTCCTTTAGCTGGTTCAAGCCATTTCAGAAGCTTCCTTTTCCAAATTCTATGCATTCCAAAACTAAGCAAATCATTCAAAAGATCGTATGAAGGGGCAACTCTGTCGAACAATTCATTAATAGCCTTAGGATCTCCTGGCTTCATAAGACAATACTCAAAATCAATCTATATCATCTTTTTAATTTACCTTAACCTAGAAAATATTAGTATTATTGTTTTTATTTTAAATCAAAGAAATAAACCGATCATTCTACGCATTCTCAAATCTAAGAAAATTTATACATCACAAGGTCTAATAAGCAACTTTCTAGCTAACAAATCTTCTTTTATCTCTTGTACTGTAAAAACTCCATCATGTAATAAAGAAGCTAGAAGTGCTGCAGATGCTTTTCCTTTAGTAAAAGCATCTGCGATATGTTTCATAGATCCTGCTCCTCCTGAAGCAATTACTGGGATAGGAACAGACTCAGCGACTACTTTTGTTAAATCCAAATCGTAACCTGATTGAGTTCCATCACCATCCATTGAAGTTAGAAGAATCTCACCAGCTCCAAGATCAGAAACTTCTTTTGCCCATGTCACAACATCTAAACCAGTATTTTCTCGTCCACCTTTTACAAAAACATCCCAACCAGAAAGCCTCTCTTTGCTTTTTTTAGCGTCTATGGCAACAACAATACATTGACTCCCAAACAATTCCGCTCCTAAAGAAACAAGTTTTGGATCTCTTACCGCTGAAGAATTTAAGCTCACTTTATCTGCACCAGCCCGCAAAAGCTCCTTAATACCTTCAATAGAGCTAATACCACCACCAACAGTAAAAGGAATTGTTACCGCCTCTGCTGTCCTCTTAACTAGTTGAACAAGAGTTGCCCTGCCTTGATGACTCGCTGCTATATCAAGGAAAACAAGCTCATCAGCTCCTGCCAAGCTATATCTGCAAGCAAGTTCGACAGGATCGCCAGCATCTCTCAGGCCAACAAAGTTCACACCTTTTACGACTCGGCCCTCAGCAACATCTAGACAGGGAATCAATCGAAGAGCAACCATTAGAAGGAAATGGTAAGGCGACTGTTAAGGTTGCGACTACGTTCTAGCATCGCAGAACCAATGTCATCGTCTACAACCACTTTTAAAATTGGATCAAAGCTCAAAATTGATCTAGATAGAGTGCGAGATCGCATTCCCTCAAAGCTCAGTGAGCTCCTTAAGGAGAATCCCAGAGGGACCGTAGTGAACTTTAAAATGACAGACGGCCAAGGCATAGGTGTTGTTTTAGAACTAAGCGATGGCTCAAAAAGCTGGTTCTTCGATGAAGAAGTTGGTAGAGGGTGAGGTAGATCCGTGAGTGATGCCAGACAGCTCCTTGGAATAAAAGGAGCTTCAGAGACTACAAACATCTGGAAGCTGCGCTTGCAGCTCATGAAGCCAGTGACGTGGATTCCTCTCCTATGGGGCGTTGTTTGTGGTGCCGCCGCTAGTGGGAACTATCACTGGCGTTTTCCAGATTTCATAGCGGCTATTGCATGCATGGTAATGAGTGGACCGCTTCTGGCTGGTTATACCCAAACGATTAACGATTACTACGATCGTGATATTGATGCAATAAATGAGCCTTATCGCCCAATTCCTTCTGGGGCAATATCACTAGCCCAAGTAAAGCTCCAAATTTGGTTCTTACTTCTAGGAGGTTTAGCTGTTGCATATGGTCTAGATAAATGGGCAGATCATTCAACACCAGTAGTTTTCTTATTGGCATTGGGAGGCTCTTTTGTAAGTTTCATATATTCAGCCCCGCCTCTAAAACTCAAACAGAATGGATGGATAGGAAACTATGCACTAGGTGCAAGTTACATTGCACTTCCATGGTGGGCAGGCCAAGCCCTTTTTGGGAAACTTACATGGATTACCGCATTAATAACTCTTGCTTATAGCTTGGCCGGCTTAGGGATTGCTGTTATAAATGATTTCAAAAGTGTTGAAGGCGATAGAGCTTTAGGGCTTCAATCGCTTCCTGTAGTTTTTGGCATCAAAAAAGCTAGCTGGATAAGTGCAGGAATGATTGATATCTTCCAATTAGCCATGGTTGCTGTACTCATATTTATAGGGCAACACTTAGCCTCGGTAATTTTAGTCTTACTAATTATCCCGCAAATCACATTACAAGACATCTGGCTATTACGAAATCCTTTGGAATTTGATGTTAAATATCAAGCAAGTGCCCAACCATTCCTAATCCTTGGAATGTTTGTGACTGCAATTGCAATAGGTCATAGTTCATTAGTTCAAGTTTTGTGAGTCCAAGCTTATTACGTCGTTCCTTAATATATGGGACTGTAACATTATCAGTAGGTCTATCTGCAGCAATCTCAGAGCAAAGTTTTAGCTACTTTATTGACTCACTTCTACCAGACTCAAGAGGAATTGCAAACTTTATTAGGCCTGGGACTATAACGATCCTATCGACTAATGGAGAAGTAATTCAAAAGCTTGGTCCTGCAACACGCCAGAAAGTAACCACTGGTGAAATGCCTAGCCTTCTAAGTGAAGCATTTATTGCAGCAGAAGATAGAAGGTTTTATAAGCATAAAGGTTTAGATCTTTGGGGGATTAGCCGTGCAATTTTTACTAATATCAAAAAAGGCTTTGTTAAAGAAGGAGCAAGTACCATTACTCAGCAATTAGCAAGGACTGTTTTTCTAAGTCAAGATCGAACATTAACAAGAAAACTTAAAGAGGCTGCACTTGCATTTAAGCTAGAAAGACAG
>QCFN01000042.1 GCA_003280245.1 Prochlorococcus sp. AG-363-J23 | reverse complement strand
AAATTCGGTGGATTAATCCCAGGATCTCAACTCCTTAATACTCTTTTTAATCTTTTAGAGGTGGAACTTGCCTATAGCGGTCAGGCACTATGGCTTTTTAGGCCTTAAACCCATCATGGCCTCCCATAAAACCAACCTGACCTTGCGAGGCCTTAGAGGAGCCACAACAAGCGCACAGAACTCGGCCGAGTCGATTGAAACTGCTGTAACAGAACTTGTTACAACCTTAGTTACAAAAAATGATTTAACGCCTGAGAGGATTGTCTCCATAACCTTTTCCGTAACTGCAGATCTAAATGCTTGTTTCCCAGCGGCAATAGCCAGACATAAATTGGGATGGGAATCGGTTGCCCTTTTGGATTGCCAACAAATGGCTGTAATTGGAGATTTAAAAAGGTGTATTCGAATCATGGCGCATGTTTGGCTACCCTCAGAACAAATTCTTCATCACATTTACTTAAGAGAAGCCATTCACTTGCGACCAGATAGAAAAGGAGGGCAATGACGGCTCTAGCGTCTAGGCCTCCATGCTCTTTAAATTAAGACTTGCTGCAAAATCCTATGAAACATAAGAACCCCAAAAGAATCCTTCCACTAATTTTGAAAAAAATGCTGAATCACCTAATAGAGTTTCGATCAAAAAAAATCGCACCCTTTGCTTTAATTACTGGGATCATTTGTTCCCCTCTTATTATAAAAGATTTTTCAAATCCTAGGCCTTCTTTTTCAGCACCTTCTTTACTTGAATTTAGATGGGATAATTCAACCAGCTATAAGAAACTTTATTACTTCCAGAGCTCAGATAGAAAAAGAGAAAGATCAACTTACTATTTGGTTTTAAAGCCGAATGATAGAAAGTCGGCAATCCTTAAGCTAAGTATTAAAGTTCCTGAAAGATTCAACGCAAATATTCGTACCCACAAACTAAGTTTGTGTGAAGTACATCTCGGAGGAATGCTGACCCGCACGAAATGCAAAAACAAAATCCCGGCAATTTTTGAAATAGACCAAAAGCAGACCACTATTGATATCTTCCCTGAACAGCCAATACCTGTGGACGGAGCATATGCGTTAGTAATGAAAATCTTTAATCCATCCAATGCAGGGATGTACCAATTCAATGCACTTGCACAAGCTCCTGGAGACATTCCAATGGCAGGATATTTAGGAAGCTGGAGCATTGATATCGAGTGAACTGATAAATTAACCAATCGACTACATGCAAGCTTGGCGCCACTTGAAAAATGACAAAAAGAACACTTGGAGGAACTAGCCGTAAAAGGAAAAGAGTCTCAGGGTTTCGTGTTCGAATGAGAACACACACTGGAAGGCGTGTAATCCGCAGCCGAAGGAAAAGAGGGCGTGCAAGGCTTGCTGTTTAATAATTCAAAAAGACTCTTGCTACTAGGCTAAAAACCCATTAATCCATTCAATAAAGGATCACTGTTCTGATCGAATTTCAAGAAATGGTTTTACCAAGCTCTATGAGATTAAAAGGGAATAGGTGTTTCGACCATCTTTATAGACGGAGTCTTAAATTTCACGGCCCATTAATGACATTACGAGTTGCCCAAGCAAAGCCAAGATTACTTAAGCCAGAAGCACGAAAACAACATCAAAAGTCTTTCCGATGTGCTGTAACAATTAGCTCAAAAGTAAGCAAGAAAGCAGTTACTCGCAATCATCTTCGTAGAACCCTCCATGATCATCTTGGCTCTAGATTTGAAAAAATGAATGATTACTCAAAGCACTGGGTATTGATCAGCCTTAAACCAAGTGCATCAATTGCCAAGAAAAATCACTTACTTAAAGAGTGTGACAACCTCTTCCATAAAGCAGGATTGGTAAAATGATCAAATCTTCCGAAACCATTTTTTATGAAGGTGGTCCTGCCAAAGGAGACTTAATCGTGAATCTTCTAGCGGCAATCACCATCATCGGACTCCCTTTTACCGTAGGAGCAATAGTGAGAGCTCTTTGGCTTCGGTTTCGAATAACTAGTAGAAGAGTCTCCGTAAATGGCGGATGGTTTGGCAGAGACAAAACTCAAGTCGCCTATAGCCAAGTCAAAGAAGTGCTTTCAGTGCCAAGAGGAATAGGTTCTTGGGGGGACATGGTACTTGTCCTAAAAGATGGTTCTCGTCTTGAAATGCGTTCAGTTCCTAACTTCAGAGAAACAAAGCAATACATCTCTGATCGAATAAATTCCACCGCCCAAGTAAGTTCATTGAATGATGCGCAAGGTTTTGCGGCCTAATCAAATACCGCAAAATTTTCCCGCAAATTTCAATTGGTGTTGCAAACTGGCATCACTATCCCAAACCACACGAGAGAAAAACCGTGATCGGATACATCTCCGACAACCTTCTAATCCCAATACTGGACTTCTTCTATGGATTAGTCCCCAGCTATGGCCTTGCAATAGTTGCATTAACTATTGTCATCCGGCTAGCTTTATTTCCACTAAGTGCTGGATCCATAAGAAGTGCTCGTCGCATGAGGATTGCCCAGCCTGTAATGCAAAAGCGTCAGGCTGAAATCAAAAGCAAATATGCCAACAACCCTCAAAAACAACAAGAAGAACTTGGCAACCTTATGAAGGAGTTCGGCAGCCCACTAGCTGGCTGCCTACCATTATTAGTCCAAATGCCAATCTTGTTTGCCCTTTTTGCAACTTTAAGAGGGTCACCTTTCGCAGACGTCCCATATCCCGTCAATCTAAAAATTCTGCCTGCAGATCAAATTGCAACCGTAGAGCCCAAGCCATTCACTAGCCCAAGGCACTCTATTTTCCTTAGCTCTGACAACCATATACCAATAGTTGCCTCCCTTCCTAGTGGGAACAAGTTAGGCACAGGAGATACAACAAAGATAAATCTCCAAACACTCTCAGGAGAGAGCTTTGCCAATGTCATCAATCGCTTTGAAAATGGTTCAGATTTTTCTCCAAAATGGAAGATAACCAAAGGAGAAGGTCTTATAGAAATCAACGACGAAGGTATTGTCAAAGCAATTTCCCCGGGAGATGCAACAGTAGAGGCAAAGATCCCTGGATTAGCCGCCAAAAGCGGATTTTTGTTTATCAAAGCACTTGGCCAAGTTGGTTTTTATGTTGATGGAGCAATCAATTGGGATATAGCAATCTTAGTCGGAACATTTGGAGCAACTCTTCTGCTTTCCCAAGCCTTATCTGGCAAAGGAATGCCTGCAAACCCCCAACAGTCAACTGCTAATAAAATCACCCCTGTAATGATCACAGGGATGTTTCTATTTTTCCCTTTGCCTGCTGGGGTCCTTTTGTACATGGTCATAGCCAATATCTTTCAAGCATTACAAACCTTTCTGCTCAGCCAAGAAACATTGCCTGACAATCTTCAAAAGATTCTTGATCAACAATTATCAGACCAATCAAAGCCAGAAATGGCTAACGCAGCAGTTATTTCATCTGAAAGGCTGCCTTTTGAACCAAAAAGCGGGAAATGATTTCCACTTTAAAACCATATGCTTTAAAGGAACTTAAAAATTTTTCTGAACCAAAGTGCTGGTTTTTCCAAGAAAAACTTGAAGAGTTTCCATCACTTATCCCTATAGAAGGAAAAATTAGCGCAGAACATCAAGGTAATTTTTTAGCAGTTAAAGCAAACTTTAAAACGATAGTAAATCTAACCTGTGACAGATGCCTGAAAAGTTATAACCATAAACTTAAATACGAAGGTGAAGAATTGATCTGGATAAAACAAA
>QCFN01000041.1 GCA_003280245.1 Prochlorococcus sp. AG-363-J23 | reverse complement strand
TTTGGAGTATGCGATGAGTGTCATCGTTGGCAGGGCTTTGCCTGATGCACGAGATGGGCTTAAGCCAGTCCATCGAAGAATTCTTTATGCAATGTATGAGCTTGGTTTGACAAGTGATAGGCCTTATAGAAAGTGCGCCAGAGTTGTTGGAGAGGTTTTAGGTAAATACCATCCTCATGGAGATACAGCTGTATATGACGCTCTTGTGCGCATGGCTCAGGATTTCTCTATGCAGATGCCACTAATAGATGGTCATGGGAATTTTGGATCTGTTGATAATGATCCACCAGCTGCAATGAGATATACCGAGTCGAGATTGCAATCGCTTACTACGGATAGCCTTTTAGAAGATATAGAAGCTGAAACTGTTGATTTTGCTGACAATTTTGATGGTTCTCAGCAAGAGCCAACAGTTTTACCTGCTCGCATTCCTCAGCTTCTTCTAAATGGTTCTTCAGGCATAGCTGTAGGAATGGCAACTAATATTCCACCTCATAATCTTGTCGAATTAATTGATGGCATTAGGGCTTTAATTGATAATAAGTCTTTAAGTGACCAAGAATTATTTGAAATTATACCTGGCCCAGATTTTCCTACTGGAGGTCAAATCTTGGGTCGAAGTGGAATTAAAGAAACTTATTTAAGTGGTCATGGATCAATAACTATGAGGGGTGTTGCCGCAATTGAGACTATAGAAGTAAAAGGGAGACCAGATAGAGATGCAGTTATTATTACTGAATTGCCTTATCAAACTAATAAAGCTGCATTGATTGAACGTATTGCAGAGATGGTTAATGATAAGAAATTAGAGGGGATTTCTGATATACGTGATGAAAGTGACCGTGATGGCATGCGAATTGTTGTTGAGTTAAGAAGAGATGCCTATCCACAGGTTGTTTTAAATAATTTGTTCAAGTTAACTCCTTTGCAGAGTAATTTTAGTGCCCATATGTTGGCATTGGTTAATGGTGAGCCAATATTACTCACCTTGCGAAAAATGTTAGAGGTTTTCTTAGAGTTTCGAGTTGAAACTTTGGAAAGACGTACAAGATATTTTCTTCGCAAGGCTGAAGCTAGAGATCATATTTTGTTAGGGCTTCTACTCGCTTTGGATCAGTTGGATCCAATAATTGCTTTGATACGTGCCGCATCAGACACAGCCTCAGCTAAAGAAGAGTTGCAAGAATTACATGGACTAACTGATGTTCAAGCTGATGCAATATTGCAAATGCAGTTGCGTCGATTAACAGCACTAGAAGCAGATAAAATTAGGATTGAGCATGAGGACTTATTAGTAAAAATAGCTGATTATAAGGATATTCTTCAGAAGAAGGAAAGGGTATTCGCTCTAATTGACGATGAATTGCAGCAGCTTCGCGAGAAATACTTAACACCTAGAAGAACACAGATACTAGACCTGGCTGGAGGACTTGAGGATATTGATTTAATTGCAAATGAAAGATCAGTTGTTTTGCTTACTGAAACAGGTTATTTAAAGAGAATGCCTGTTAGCGAGTTTGAAGCAACAAGTCGAGGTACTCGAGGTAAAGCAGGTACGAGAAGTCAGGGAGAGGAAGCAGTAAAGCTTTTTATAAGTTGCAATGATCACGATACACTTTTGATGTTTAGTGATAGAGGTGTGGTTTATGCTTTGCCAACATATCGCGTTCCTCAATGTAGTCGCTCTGCTAAGGGTACTCCTATCGTTCAACTTTTACCTATACCTAGAGAAGAGGCAATCACTTCTTTGCTTTCAGTTAGTTCGTTTGACGAAGATACTCATCTGCTAATGCTCACCCAAGGTGGATATATAAAACGAACTTGTTTATCAGCCTTTGGCAAAATCAGGGCAAATGGTTTGATTGCTATTGGTCTTGCAGACGGTGATTCTTTGCGATGGGTTCGGCTTGCGGTTTCTGGTGATAGCGTTTTGATCGGATCAAAAGTAGGAATGACTATTCATTTTCGTTTAAATGATGAAGAATTACGGCCTTTGGGTCGTACTGCTCGGGGTGTTAGAGCAATGAACTTGCGAGATGGAGATTCATTGGTAAGTATGGATGTCCTTCCTATTGAACTTGCAGATCAGGTGGCGCAAAGTAATGAAGAAGTTGTTGAGGATAATTCTTCTAATTCTCCTTTAGGTGATGGGGGGGCCTGGGTCTTGGTCGCTTCTTCATTGGGTTTAGGCAAGCGTGTTCCAGTAACTCAATTTCGCCTGCAGAAAAGGGCCGGCATGGGGCTTCGAGCAATGAAATTTAGAGTAGAAAGCGACAAAATGGTTGGTCTACGAGTATTAGGTCAAGGTGAAGAGCTTTTACTTGTTAGTGAAAGAGGAGTGATTGTTAGAACGAGTGCAGACAAAATTCCCCAGCAGTCAAGAGCAGCTACTGGTGTTCGATTACAGAGATTGGATCCTGGAGACCATCTATCCGAAGTGGTTTTAGTCCCCCCACAGCAAGATGATGACGTTGCTGATAATGAGACTAATTCTGGGGAAAGTTCTCCCGGAATACCTAATGAGCCCTCTAGTTCAAATTGAATCCTTGTGCTGATGTACTGGTATTAGGAGCTGGCCCAGCGGCTCTCTGCATAGTTGCTCAGCTAGTTGAGCATGGGATGAATGTCACTGCTCTTGCATCGCATACTCCTGATCAACCATGGCCAAATACTTATGGAATCTGGGCTGAAGAGTTGGAATCTTTAGGTATGGCATCTCTTTTGGGGTATCGCTGGAGCAATACTGTTAGTTATTTTGGAGATGGAGAGGGTATGGAGGGAGATTCACCAGTTGAGCATAATTTTGATTACGGGTTGTTTGACCAAAGTGCTTTGCAGAACTCCTTATTAGAGCGTTGTGGAAATTTGAAATGGCATGTTGAAACTGCTCTGAAAGTCTCAGTTCTTGGATATCAAACAGAGGTTTTATGTAGCAGTGGAAATACTTATCGAGCGAGAGTTGTATTAGATGCTAGCGGGCATAAAAGTAGATTTATTAGCCGACCAAACCATGGCCCAGTTGCTCAGCAAGCTGCTTATGGAGTAGTCGGTCGTTTTAGTTCCCCCCCTGTTGAAAAGGGCCAGTTTGTTCTTATGGACTTTAGGCCTGATCATCTAAATGAATCCGAGAGACAAAAACCACCTACCTTTCTATATGCAATGGATTTCGGGGACGGAGTGTTTTTTGTTGAAGAGACTTCTCTAGCTTGTTATCCCCCTCTTTCAAGAGAATTGCTTAAAAATCGTTTGAAGTCCAGACTTTCTTCTCGAGGAGTTGAAATTACAGAGGTAATTCATGAAGAACATTGTTTATTTCCTATGAATTTGCCTTTGCCAGACAGGAATCAACCCGTTTTGGCTTTTGGTGGTTCCGCAAGTATGGTTCATCCTGCTTCTGGGTATATGGTAGGAGCACTTTTACGCCGTGCCCCTACTTTGGCTAAGCAGTTGGCATGCGCAATGGCAATAGAACCACCATTGAATTCTGCTTCTCTAGCTGAAAAAGGTTGGAGTGTTCTTTGGTCTAAGGAACTAGTTCAAAGACATCGACTTTATCAATATGGATTGGATCGTTTGATGAGTTTTGAGGAGGAAAGATTGAGATCATTTTTTGCAACCTTTTTTAGACTTCCACAAGAGGAATGGTCAGGATTCTTAGCAAATACTCTTCCTCTTCCCAAGCTTTTATTTGTTATGCTTAGACTATTCTGGATTTCACCATGGAAGGTTAGAGTTGGTATGATTTTAGGTGGATCTTCATTTTATTCTTAAGCATTATAGCCAATCATTTATATCAATCAACTTGAATAGACTATCTTCAGA
>QCFN01000040.1 GCA_003280245.1 Prochlorococcus sp. AG-363-J23 | reverse complement strand
TAAAAATGATAAAAACAATAGCAGTCTTGCCTTTAGAATTAGATATAGATCATCAAATAAAACATTGACTGATGAAGAGGTTATTCCAATTCACGATAAAGTTAGGGAAGAATTAGTTACAAAATTCTCTGCAATTCTCAGGAGTTAGTTGTAGATAAAAATACGAGACATTCCAAATGTGTAGTCTGAGGAAAGAAATCAAAGGGTTGAACAAAATCTATCTTATATAAAGTGCTAGAGTTGACCAAAAGTTCTAAGTCTCTGGCTAATGTTCCTGGAGAACAACTTAAATAAGCAATCCTTCTTGGTCTTTTATCTAGAATTATATTAATAACACTTCTATCAAGTCCCTTCCTAGGTGGATCTAATAATAATAAAGAATCATTATCTAGATATTGATCCAGATAGCAATCAACAGAGCCATAAATAAACCTACAGTTAGATATCGAATTAAGGATTAGATTCTCATTAGCATTTTGAATACACTCCTTAGAGACTTCGATTCCTATTACCTGAAAACCAATCGAAGCAAGGGGAAGAGAAAAAGTGCCTATCCCACAATAAGCATCAATTACCTTTAATTCTCTACAATTTTTATGTGCCCAATTGACTAATAAATTTGCTACTCTTTCAGCTTGAGAATAGTTAATTTGAAAAAAAGATAGAGAATTGATCGTAAAATTGAGGCCAAAAAACTGTTCAACAATATTATTCCTACCGACTAAAGCTAAAGACTTACTTCCAAATATTTTGTTTCCACTAGTTTGATTAATATTTAACGTGACTCCAACCACTGAGTCCCAAGCTCTATACCACTTTTGAGCTAGTGCTTTATATACTTTGGGATCATAGAGGGAACTTACGAGTGTAATTAATATCTCACCACTTTTTGGGGCTATCCTTATAGCAATATGCCTTAATCCCTTTTGTTTCATATTGTCAGGAGATGCAGATATATTTGTCTTTTCAATATCCTTCTTTATAATTAAAATTTTTTCATTAATTCTGTTATCTAGTACATTGCAACTATCAATAGGTACAATAATATGAGAATTTACTTTGTAGTAGCCCATACGAATTAAACCTTCTACATCCCTGCTGATTGGAAGAATTGCTCTATTTCTATAACCGAAGGAAAGTCCCGTATCGAAAAGTACAGGATTTGGATTAATGTCTACCTTTCCTATTCGCTTCATAACTTCGCATAGATTTTTATACTTATATTTGATTTGTGCTTGATAAGTTAAATGTTGAATAGTACAGCCACCACATTCGCTTGAATAATTGCATGGTGGGTCTTGCCTATTATCTGAACCTATAAAATTTCGTATTTTTATTCCTTTCCAAATTGAAGATTTTCTATAAAGGAGTTTTACTAATGATATTTCACCGGGAACAAAATTATAGACTGAAATTACTTCCGATCCTGACTTAGCAATACCATAACCATTCTGGTCAATATCGATACAGGTAAGCTTCAATATATCCCCTTCACTCGCTCTCTTGATCAAAAGTTTTCATACATGGCTTCCAACTATACAACCACGCATATTTCACAAATCCCATATGAGACTAATAATTGGTCTATATACTGGTCAAGGATGAGATATGCGAGAACCTCGTATCTACTTAAGCAAATAAGTATATTGAGTCTCACCCTAGACTACTTATAAGTCCTATTACTAGTCTAGAATGAGTTGGGCGAGAAGATTTGTTCTGGTTCTCCGGAGAGCCTGGATGATTGACTATCACTAATAAAACAATTGCTATGAACTTTCAGGTGTAGTTCTATATGATTCCCCAAAAACAAGAAGGTAAATTCTCGAGTCACTGTGTTTATAGCAGGTACGCAAACCCGCAAACCCTTTAACAAAGAGACCTAAATCCACTTATTTTGAATTGGACATGATTTGGACAAGTATTTCGTTTGACGCAGGGAGTATGAAAATAATTTAAAACTAATTTTAAGGTGACATAACAATCATCTGAGCAATTAAGACTAAAAGAAAAACATATTATCAATTGTCTCTACTAAGTCACACAGATAGACTATTAATAAGACTCATTGTATATAAAAGAGACTCAGAAATTCCTCAAAGAGCTCACGCTCCAAGCCATGCGTCCCAAGCAGTATCAGTAGTCTAGGCTAAGTCTAGTAATGAGTCTAATTATGCGACTATTATAAGATACTAGGTACTGCGATTTCTGTATAGCTCCTTAAGTAGTTGATAAGCTTCGTTTAATCTTCTCATACTCTCAGTTGAGCCTCCAGCGTCTGGATGGTCAGACATAGCCTTGAATTTGTATGAATCTCTAATCTTTTTCAGGGTTAAAGCTGATCCAGCCTTAGTTGGTAAATCCAATAACTTAAGTGCTCTATGCACTGTCATGGTAGTTTCGATTGTCTCAAATGAGGTTACATTTCTTCTGCGCTTATATTGATTAACAAAACGTCTAATTAATGTAGGCATTCTTTGTGATAATGTGTTAGTAGCAAAGGGATCTTCTAGTACACCTGCAATTACCAATATACGTTCAAAGGTGGGAGAACTGTTAGACCAGTTGGGACAAAAATTCTTCATTTTATAATTAGCAAGACTCCAGGTAAATTCTTCCCCTAACGTCTGATCTGAATGACTCCATATGTCTCTAGCAAGCCATATCATTGCCGCTTCAATAACAGTTTCTCCTGGCTTATGTCCATATAAAGAAATCCAATGTTTAAAGGCTTCATCAAGACTTTCAGTAATATCTGATTCTCTAATTTTAGTTAGCAATGGATCCCTTTCTGATTTTTGATTTGTTGTCTGCTTATTAAGGCTTTCTCTTAAATTTTCTGTACTACGTTTAACAAAGCCTGGTAGATCAATACCAGAGTTTGTTGGATTAATAACTGTCTTTACTTTTGGCTCTATTACCTTATAGTCCTCTTCCTTGGAATCATTTTTACTACTAATTAAAACCAAAGCGGTGTTTTCATCATATACTGATAAACTTTTAGCCGACGAATGATCTTCTATTTTACTAATGTTAGATTTACCTTCTTTGTTAATGTTACCTATGTCAAATTGGTCTATATCACCGTCCTGAAAAATAACCTCTAAAAGTCTCTTTAAAACTGCGCCTCGAGCCCTTAGCCCCCATTCTTTCTTTAACTCATCGAATTTTGAAATAAGGTTTTCAGGGAGATCAACCGAAATCCTCCTTGATCCATTACCCTCAGAGGTCTTCACAGCTTAAAATGATTACCTCCAGTTTCATGTATTACCAATAATACTGCAAAAAATTAGAATACCAGATAATTTAAATTGTTACCAAAATATCATTTGCACAAATTTTCTCTTAAAGGCTACTATTACCTAACTTTAAGGAAAGTCTAACATTGCCCTCGTTTTGGATTCTGATTTGCCAATATTAGTATAAATTTTAATTTTCTATGAATACTACTCACTGCAATACAAACATTGACTTCACTCGTCGTAAGGCAAGATATATGAATAGGAAGTTAGAAATGCTTATTATCCTAAGAGACACAATAGAACGCCGTTTAGCTGGTTTAAATGCATCAATAGATAAACTTAAGGAACAAATTAAGGCATACAATACAAACACAGAGGATTAAAACTTTATTAAGTTACTGCTTACTGATGACTCCTTTAAGGAGTTGTTCTGGACCATTTCTAATTAACCAATTCATATCAGATTCATACGTAGCAAGTAAATATCCTGCAAAACCTAACGCATTTATACTAAATCCATGAAAATATTCTTTCTTTCTGAGAATTAGTGCTATCCAGAAAGGTGTAATTAGCAAATTATAAGGTAATAATGGCCTTATGCTTGAATCTGGACTACCTAGACCAAGTATCTTAGAAAGCTTTAAATAATTATAGTAAAGAAACTCCCCAGAACTTTTAGAATCAATACTCTTACGCTCAATTACACCAAAACCTTGAGCTCTAAATTCACATTCGCCAAATTTACCTAGTAAGCATTGCTCATATATGTTCTGTCTAGGACAAATGCTCCTAATGTTTTTTCTAGTTAATAATTGTAGGTGTCTATGTGGTTGACTAGCCCCTGCATTTGCACAACTATTAAAAAACCATAATCCAGGAGAATCTATCTCCACAAATGATAATGCCTTAAAATCTTCTAACAAAAGCCATTCATTTTGTGGAGCCCAATCGTTCGTAATTAATAACATATGACCTTTTTGCACAGGATATTTGTTTAGAATCAAAATATGATTTTTATCTATT
>QCFN01000039.1 GCA_003280245.1 Prochlorococcus sp. AG-363-J23 | reverse complement strand
ACATTGCCAAGCCTCGACGAGAATCTTGCAAAGACAACATCTGAGGCGTTGTCACTATTACAACACCCGCCATTGGAACTGCCTGTACAAGTGATAACTGGGCATCCCCCGTACCAGGAGGCAAATCCACAACCAAAAAATCCCTTTCGCCCCAATTAACTTGATAAAGAAATTGTCGAATAATTCCATTAAGCATCGGACCACGCCATATCACAGGTTGACTTTCATTTATCAAAAGTCCCATAGAGACCATTGCAATCCCACAACTATCTATAGGCGTCATTTGCTGATTTTCTCCTTGTCCAACGACTTCAGGCGTTTTATCAGCTACTCCAAGCATAGTTGGAGTATTTGGGCCATAAATATCTGCATCCAGCAAACCAACCTTTAGCCCTTGAAGAGAAAGTCCACACGCTAAATTCACAGCAACAGTACTTTTTCCGACTCCGCCCTTACCACTACTGACAGCTATCACATTCTTTACTCCTGAAACTCTCTCAAGCGGAGCAGTTTGGCCATGTCCAGCTTGACCAATAGGACTGCTTCCTGGGGAAGGATTACCAAGTTCAATTTGAACCTCATCAATCTCTCCTGATTTCTGCAACTCCTGCCTAATTTCAGAGGCTAATCGGTCTCTCTGACCCTGAGCAAATCCAGGCAGAACAAGCCTCACTATTGCCCTTGCAGAATCAACACGAATTTGATCAATCCAACCAAGCTCAATTACCGAGCGTCCGCTACCAGCATCTTTAATGCCATGAAGTGCTTTACGCGCATCTTGTTCTGATTTCATTTCTTCCCATGATTTATGCAAATCCTAGGAAACAGCCTTTCTGACGTAGCCTCAAAGAGGCTTCGCCTACCCTAAAAAAATGAATGCGTTAAGTCCACGCCCCCTGTGGATAAAGCTTAAGCATTCTTTGTGATACTCCCTCGTTCAAAATTCTCCAGTGTCAAATCAAAATTCCAAGCCATCCTTACCTGCTAGCAACTCACGCCAAAAGGCTCGTGAATTGGTGATGAAACTACAAGATGATATTTGCAAAGGACTTGAGGATATTGACGGTAAGGGAATTTTCAAAGAAGAAAGCTGGGATAGGCCTGAAGGTGGAGGCGGACGTTCACGAGTAATGAGTCAAGGAAGAATATTCGAACAAGGCGGCGTAAATTTCTCAGAAGTGCATGGGAAGGAATTACCTCCCTCAATACTTAATCAACGTCCAGAAGCAAAAGGTCATGAATGGTTTGCTACTGGTACATCAATGGTTCTACATCCCAACAACCCATATATACCAACAGTTCATTTAAATTACAGATATTTTGAAGCTGGTCCAGTTTGGTGGTTTGGAGGAGGTGCAGATCTCACCCCATTTTATCCATTTCTAGAAGATGCTAAACATTTTCACAAAGTTCATAAGCAAGCATGTGATTCGATCAATCCGCAATTGCATAAAGTTTTCAAGCCTTGGTGTGATGAATACTTTTACCTCAAACATCGCAACGAAACAAGAGGCATTGGTGGAATCTTTTATGACTATCAAGATGGCTCTGGTGAGCTTTACAAAGGTCAAGATATAAAAGGGAAAGCCGCCGAGGTTTCCAAACAAATAGGGTCACAAAAGCTCTCATGGGATGAATTATTTGCCTTAGCAAAGGCTTGTGGTGAGAGCTTTATTCCTGCATATATTCCGCTTGTTGAAAAGCGTCAAGCAACTAGTTTCAGCAAAAGAGAAAGAGACTTTCAACTCTATCGCCGGGGTCGGTATGTGGAATTCAATCTAGTATGGGATAGAGGTACAATTTTTGGATTACAAACAAATGGAAGGACCGAGTCAATTCTTATGTCCTTGCCTCCTTTGGCAAGATGGGAATATGGATACTTAGCAGATAAAGGATCTAGAGAAGAACTTCTAACAGATGTATTCACTAAACCTCAAAATTGGTTTGATGATCCCGAACTAGAAGAAGTGTGCAAAGCACATAATGCATTTAAATAAATACTTTATCGCACCTTAAAGCCATCTTTAATTGCTCCAACTATTCGTAAAGCAATAATATTTAGCGTTTTTTCTCTTGTTTGAGGATTTCTCAATTTCGCCTCTAGAGAGCCTCCTAGCTTTCCTATTTCAAGAACCCTAATGCCTCTACGAGGAGCCCCTAAACCTCCCCTAAAAAACATCGGATATCGGCCAAATGTTTTAGCCAAGCTTTCATCAATCAGATTCTGTTCAAGAGAAATAGCAGGTATTAATCCTGATCCAAATCCATATTCACCATATGAATCAAAATGAATTTCTAAAACATAACCACCAGCTTCTGCTTGAAGTGCTCCAAAAGACCAATTTGTTGCAGGATCATTCTCATTGATTATTCTCCGACGGCCTGGCTCATAAGCACTAATATTTAATCCTTGTAATTTTCCGATTTTTACAATTTCATCACGCAACTTTAAATTCCAAAAAAGTTCATCACTCATGAATGGATTCATTGGATCCTCTCCGTTTAAGTCAACAGCTTCACCCGCTGTACCTGAACCCTCAATCCCTTGAGAGTCGGCGTGGCCAGCCATTATGAATATCGACAAAGAAGAATCGACTTCTAATCGCCCAACCCAATCACTTTTAATATTTACCTTTGATCCAGTTAAAGAGTCATACTTGGATAAATCCGAAGCCATCAAAGAATTTATTCCAGCGAGACCCGCAAAGATTAGGTACCACAAAAGTCTAGGCATAACCCAAAAAGAAACCATGCGATTAATCACAGGAAATCGTCTTAGATGGGTGAAGAAAGTAAAGAGCCATCACTCGCTAATCCTAATGATTTTGATAATTCTAATTCAATAGCAATTAATTCATCTCGATGAGCTTTAAGGCGCAAAAAACTTCCATCTTTTTCAGAAGAACTTAAAAGTCTAAGCTCAAGTTCCTCCTCACGGTTGGCTCTTTTCTGATAAACAAATCCAGCCAAAGGTCCACCCAGAAAAGCTAGCAAAAGTGGCCACCACCTGAACTCGGGATATAGCTCGCAGACAACAAGCCCCAAACAACCAGAGCCTAAAGCACCTAAAAATGCCAAAAAGGCTGCCAGCCCACGGCTAGATGCAACACTTCCTCGAAAACGAAGTACTTGCCTCTCAGCATCCCCTCCGTCACGCCTCCAACCACGGGATTCCAACCAATTACTTAAACCATTCAAAACTTTTAAGGGCGGCTGCGAAGAATGCACATCTATAACCGTCGTACGATCTTTACTAGCTGCCCGCAAAAAGAAAACCAAGCCTATTGCCAAGAGTACAGTCAGAAGTAGTGTCGAAGAGAAAAAAGCTTCCATCAATCGTTAGAACAAAAATTTACTCTCGAGTCTCTAGGACTTAAAAGTGCGGCAAAAAGAATACACTTATTTAAATAGCAGCATTTTCATAGTAAATCAAACAAAATCAAGAAAAGGCAAATAAGCGGATTTCTCTCTTACAATATATGATGCAAATACTAAGCAAAAATAACAAATTCAAGAATTAGATAAATAACTAATATCACTGATCTTTAAGTGGAATATCCACTGCACTAGCAATGAATTTCAGACCTATGGTGGATTTCTCTCCTAGTCCCAAAAATTTTTCAGTATTTGATGGTGATTTAGATGCAAAATGGGAACACCTCTTTGGTCAAGCCTCAGCACTAGCAGTCGATACAGAAGCCATGGGATTGATTCACGGACGAGATCGACTATGTCTAGTGCAAGTCTGTGATCCTAATGACAATGTTGCTTGTATACGAATTCAAATCGGACAATCTTCTGCTCCAAGACTGAAAAAATTAATGGAAGAACCATCTATCGAAAAAGTATTTCACTTCGCTCGTTTCGATGTTGCAGCCTTAACAAATAGTCTAGGAATTAAAGTTTCACCAATTTTTTGTACAAAGGTTGCTAGCCGGTTAGCTCGAACGTATACCCCTCGCCATGGACTTAAAGATTTAATAATGGAACTAGTAGGAGTCGAATTAGATAAACAAGCTCAAAGCAGTGACTGGGGACAAGTCAAAAAGCTCAGCGAAACACAATTAGCTTATGCAGCTAACGATGCGCGCTTCCTTCTGGCCGCCAAACATTCTCTAGAAGTAATGCTAAAACGAGAAGATCGCTGGGAACTCGCCCAACGATGCTTCTCATGCATACCAATCATGGCTGATCTGGACATCTTGCGTTTTAACCAAATTTTTGAACACTAAATAATTCTAAAATTATTAATCTTCAATCATAAAATTCTCCTCACTGGCTAAAGCCTCAAGCAACTTGTCAAATTGCCTTGCCGCCGCCTCTTCTCCCTCACTAGCAAGAGTATTGGCCATATCAAGTAATCGTGTAGCTATTGCTTTGCATTCTTCAACACCTT
>QCFN01000038.1 GCA_003280245.1 Prochlorococcus sp. AG-363-J23 | reverse complement strand
TCACGGCTCCACCTAGTAAGCGACTCTGTCGAAAAGCAAAGCTGTATTTGAATTGAGGACCTGGCCCTGGCAGAGACAATGCAGGTTTACCTAGGCCAACGAATTGCTCAGTTGCAGTACCAGCTGTAGCCAAACCTACTTCCGCCCATTGCGCCCAAGCAGCAAATTTTCCCAAACCTAAATGAATAAGCACATCATTTTTTATGAAGCTAATTCGTGCTCCAACATTGATTGAAGAAAAAGCAGATTCTCGATAATTTTTACTTACTAGAAAGCTACTTAAATTCGAGACAAGTTTCTTGTCACTTAACGGCACAAAGATTATTAAGGGCATTCTTGAATCTAATTTTTCAACAGCCTTAAAGAGACGCTTAAAATTCTCTTCTGCCTCTGGCATACGGCTACCGCAAAGCAAAAGTAGTCTTCGATAATTACTCAAAGCAAGCGGATATTGATGAAACCTAAGGCCATCCATCATGGGATTACCTGGAGCCAATGCCTTAACCCTTCGATGCCTTAATCCAGACGCAGTTAATCTGTCTCGAACAGCTACTAATTGACAGCGATTAGATTTCATCAAGGCCCATTCCCAGGGATCCCATTCAGTGCCTTTTAATCTGTGAAACCTATCACTCCAAGAACTACCAGGCCCACTCATCCAAGTGTAATCACTTTTAGGCGTGCCTAAGAATCCAAAAGTACTTCCACTTACCCAAGCTAGGAATAAAGGCCAAATATCTCCAACAGCAAGAATTGCATGTTCGGATTTAATCGATACTTGAATACATTTCCATTGCTTCCAACTCAAGCCTATAAGTCCTGCAAATATATCCGCCAAAAACCCTCTCAAACTTTGATTACTAAATCCACCACTAGGCAACTGCGCTGATGGTCCAATACGAGTTAGCCAACCTTCTTCAATAGCCAAGGCAAAAGCACGCCCTTCGCCAACCAGGGGCAACACAGCTAAAACAACCTCAGGATATAGCTTATGAATTGCTTCAATTACTCGAAGTGAAATCTGGTCTTCTCCATGACCATTAGAGATAACAAGCAAATACTTTGCTATGTCACTGATACGATCCGATAAAGGGATAAGGTTGTCCCCTAAGGCGGCATGGCCAAGCGGTAAGGCAGAGGATTGCAAATCCTTTATCCCCAGTTCGAATCTGGGTGCCGCCTTCTTACCTTTCTTCATTCCAATTCCTGTAATCAATTGCAGGAACTCGATTATTAGGTCTCGCTTTCTTATCCTTTTTGGCATTTAAAGCGGTAAGGTAGCGGTAAGGTAGTACGTTTTCGCGCGACCTTAAGTTCATTATCCCAGAATTGCCTTACCAATCAACATTTCATTCGTGCCAATAACTTTGGGGAAATATCAAGAGATAGAAGAGTGAAGGCAATAGCACAAGAATTAAGTTATTAGTACAGTTTCTAGTGTCTACTTACGCCTGGGTTGTTAATACACTACTTTTGTGCCAAAAACCCCTGTTTTACTCAACTGGTGCTTTTGCATGGTGACTAAAGGTCCCATGAAGGAGTAGACCGGAACTACGACACTCCTCACACAAGTAAGAAAATCAAACTTGATAAAAAGATTACTGTTATAGAATAATTCAATAATATATTAGTTTGAGGAATATTATGCAAAGCATATGCAAAAGTAATTACCTATTAGAGGTCAAAGGATAATTAAAATACTTCTGAGAATCTATTATATTCTTAATAGCTTTGGCTATAATTCGATATCCATCAGGATTAGGATGTCTGTAATCAGCAAATTTGCGAGAAAGTCCATCAAATAACAATGTTAGATCAAAAAGGTAATTTCTCTTTCTTGTCGAAGCTACCTGCGTAAGTTTAGTATAAAAGCTATTTAACATTTCCCATTCACCAGTGAATTGATCAACTCCAATCTTCGTTCCAATATGATTAATTCTATTATAAAAGCTTCTATCTAGTTCATCATCCATATCAAACTTATAGTCCCCAAAACCTAGAGTTGGCTGAATGATTCTCAAAAAATTAGATGATTTAGCACTACATATTGCATTCATATACTCACCACGGGTTATCCATACATCTGCATGATCCTCGGTTGTAATTGGGAAATTAACTTTTTTAAAAATATTTGTACTAATAATCTCCTTGTTTAGTTTAGTATTGTTGTAAGGATGCTTAGGATTGACTCCCCAGTAAAAGTCATTTATTCCTGAGAATGAAATAACTAGATTTGGCTTAAAGGTTGGGATGTCTCTCATCATTTTATTTAATTCATGCCAAGATCCATGACCACAGCATCCCCCATTGAACACGCAAACGTCTTTCCCTGAATTACGAAACTCTTGTTGTAGAAATTCAGCCCACTTTGACCCAGAGATTGAACATGTTGTTGAACCTCCGTATGTCATAATTCTAGTCTTAGCTTTTACATTCCCAAATACACAATAATTACCAATAGTTCTATATTCCCATTTCTGATGATGATATTTTCCGTTTTTATGATCATGATCATAAAAATAGGTAGTGTCATATACCCACTCATCCAATATCATTGTATTACTTTTATTGGCAACGATTTTCCTTAACATTAAGAATAACCTCTAGGATTTTCCTATTTTATCAAATGCAAGCTTTAAGCATTCAATGGATTGGCATAAAATTGTGAATATTTACTCTTCTTCTCAAAGATTGAAAAGCAACCAAATCTAATTCCCAGAGCACTTCCTCAATCAGATGTAAATATTCTTCGCAATATATTTTCACTAATGAATATTACAAGCACTTTTCATCCCAAGCAATCTGGATAGGGATTATGAATAAAAAATAACTTCCTTCTCTTCCGTCAAAACAATGTAATCAGATAGTCCTCCCATATTTTTTAGTCATGCTGCTATCTCCTGCTGCACAATCATCTGAACGGTGGATTTATTCATACCCAATGCCTTCGCTATAGACCCATACCCAAGTCCCTGACTTCTCTTATCCATAATTTCTGCAATCTGGTACTTATCAAATTTCCTCTTCGCAACAAACTTAACCCCACGATTACGGGCAACTGCTCTGCCTTCTGCTGTACGAGTTCATATTCCTTCTAATTCTTGTTCCGCTGCATACCCCATCACTCCCAAATAATCTCACCATCG
Organism: Prochlorococcus sp. AG-363-J23; assembly: GCA_003280245.1. GTDB lineage: Bacteria > Cyanobacteriota > Cyanobacteriia > PCC-6307 > Cyanobiaceae > AG-363-J23. The sequence goes on along the minus strand of QCFN01000038.1, from coordinate 1,266 downwards.
TTTTAGGCATGATGGTTATATCCAGTCTTTTATCCAGCGTCTTTATCTCAACCCCCTTCTCCAGCAAATTATTCACCTCTTCCAACATCTCAACCATCGTCCTCCCAAGGCGATTCATCTCCGACAGGATTAATGGCGACCCTTCATCTATCTCATTCAGCAACTTTGAGAGTTCAGTTCTATCTCCTCCATAAGCGGTAGTACCTCCAATCTTGTCCCCATAGATATTTTCTTCCGCCAAACCTGCTTCCTTAAGAGCAATGATTTGTCGCTCCTCATCTTGAAGGCTTGTTTCGATATACAGTAAAGTTGCATTTCTTGTCGTGTTCTTTAGTCATCTTCTCTGACCAGTAGTGATGGAGGGTGTTCTACTGATCCAGGCCTTTCAACAAATTCCCTAGATTACCTAGATTCTCTAGACTCCCTAGTACTACAAAACAGCTTTAAATAGACGCATGTTGAAAAAGGAATCTAATAAAGCCGATAAATTGTTTACTTTAGCAACTAAGAGTTATAAAAATAGGGACTATCAAAAAGCAATCGAAGGATTTCGTAGAGCACTCCTACTAAAAGAAGATCCGTACACTTACCTTAATCTTGGAATCTCTTTATTCAAAACACTGCAATTCTCAAAGTCAGTTGATGCCTTTCGTAAATCAATTGAATACAAAGAGAGTGCAGTCCTCTATGAGGCCTATAAGTATTTGGCTTGGGCTTTATTTAAATGTGGACAATACCAAGAAGCAATTGAAATCTTTTTCAAATCAATTGAATACAAAGAAGACTGGAATTCATACTTGGGAATTGGATGGTCACAATTAAAAACGAACAAATTTGAGGATGCAATCAATTCTTTACAAAAGTCACTGACATTGATTGAAACCAAGTCCAAGAGTGCTGAGGTCTATAAAAATATTGCGACTGCCTATGCTCATAAAGGTGATTTTAATTCCTCAATTTATAATTGGGAGAAACATTTTTCTTGCAAAGAATCATTTATTTCTATTGACCCCTTCCTTGGTAATGGCGGTATTTATGAAAAAGTTACACGTTCACAATTAACAGAACTAACTCGAAATATCTCTAAAACTAAATTTGACTTTATTCCTTCCCATAAATTGATCAATGATCAGAGCATTGATTCCTGGGAGTATTTATTATACTTAAGTATTCCAAAATGTTCATCGCATAGGTTCATAAGGCCTTTACACCTAGTCAAGAAAGCATTAATTAATGCGCAAAACAAATTTCCAAATTTACTCAAGA
>QCFN01000037.1 GCA_003280245.1 Prochlorococcus sp. AG-363-J23 | reverse complement strand
TTCAGCAACTCTAATTGACCTTGGAAGCTCCCATGCAATAAGGATATATGGCATGGGCTGGGGAATAATCATCATGGGGATGACAACATACCCATACGTATTTTTATTAAGTACAGAAAGTTTTGCAAAATGTGGGAGGCAGCAACTAGAAGCATGCAGAAGTCTCGGGGTTGGGCCATGGCAAAGTTTCTTTCGGATAGCTCTCCCTTTAACATTCCCTGCGATAGGAGCAGGAATTGCTCTTATGGGAATGGAGGTGATAAATGAACTTGGCGCTGTACAACTTTTAAATATTCCAAGCATCTCAGCAGGAATTGTCGAAAACTGGGTAATCAAAGGAAATCCAACAGGCGCAATTGCACTTGCACTGATTGCTTTAGTAATAGTAATTACTCTTGTCGCTTATGAAAAAGCTCTAAGAAGGCGAAGTAGACGCTGGACAGAGGGTGCAGCAGGAGGAGAAGCGCCTGCCTGGGAACTTAATGGTTGTAGAGCATTAGTTGCTCAAGTTTTTGCTTTACTCCCACCAGTATTTACCCTAGGGACTCCTGTCTTCTGGGCAATTCTTAATCTAGAGCAACTATCTCGAGGGCTAAATTTTGAGCTTATTATCCTTACATTACGCAGTCTAGCACTAGGTCTCGCGGCTGCTTTTATATCTGTTATAGCGGCCCTATTTCTATCCATTGCAAAAAGATGGCAACAAGAACCATGGTTAAGAGGCCTTACCTTTATATCTGGAATAGGATATGCAATACCTGGTGCAGTACTAGCACTTGGTCTACAAACTTTTAGATCACCGCCATTTGGACTTGCTCCTATTTTGATACTTATCTGGGGATATAGTGATAGATTTTTAGCTGTTGCTAAAGGAGGTCTTGATGCAGCATTGGAAAGGCTTTCTCCAAATTTAGACGAAGCTGCATCTAGCCTTGGATGTGAATGGTCTGGAGTACTTGCAAGAGTACACCTTCCTCTTTTAAAAGGTCCATTGGCTATTGGAGCACTCCTCGTGTTCGTAGATACATTGAAAGAATTACCTCTTACATTTGTTTTAAGGCCCTTTGATTTTGATACTTTATCTGTTCGAATCTTTCAATATGCAAGTGATGAAAGGATGGCAGAATCACTTTTACCAGCAATTATGATTCTAGCCTTAGGCCTATTAGCATCTTTTGCTCTTCTGCCAAGTCTGGAAAGAAGCGGAAACAATTCTAAATAGAAACAATACTCAAAATATTTTTACTCGCGATTTCGAATCAATTTACCATTTTTATATGAAAAAATAGCAGCAAAGATATCAGAAATTGTACTAACAAGTCTATAACATAGCAATGCTCCTAACAAAGGAGGCTTTGCTACAAGTGCTCCTACTCTCACAAGGAAAGCAGCTTCAAAAACCCCTAAACCGCCAGGCGCACCTGGCACAATTAATCCAACAACCCAAGCCAACGCAAAAGAAGAAACCCACTTCGAGAAAGTTAGATCTAAATGTATATTGAATGCAATAAGGCAACAAAAAAATCCACAAAAACGGCAGAAAACAAATGCTGCTTCAACTAGCAATATAAACCAAGGATATTTAACTCTTAAAATATTTAGTTGCCCAAAATCAACTTCATGATGGATAGTTGAATCCGCTTTCTTTAATTGACCCAACTTCAAACCTTGAAGCTTTATTAATAAAGGTTCTCTCCACCTTGGCATCAAAATAAGAACCGGCAAGAGCCAAAGGACTGCCAAACCTGATTGCCATCCTCCCAAAGGCACCAATAAAAGTGCTCCAGCAACCATAAATAAAGGCTCCATTAAAACTGATGCCAAGGCTTGTCCTTTATTCATTACAAATCTAAGAGATCTCAATCTTTCAACAAAATGCCAAAATCCACCTGGCAAATACTTCAAGAGATTACTTCGCAAAAAAAGTGAAATTAATGGAAATTTAGTCGGTTCATGACCAAGCCAACCAACAATTTTTTTCCAGGCAAAAGCATTAATTAGCAGGCTAAGTAAACATAAAATAAATCCAAAAACCAATATTAATTGAGAGAATTTCCCAAGAGAGAGTTCCAAGATTTCCTCTCCATTCCTTAATATTGAATATGCAACAAAGCCTATACTGGCAAACGTACACCACAAGCGAAATCCCCCAGGGACTGAGAAGTTTCCTAAAAGTTTTGAGACCCACATCGAAAGATTTCTCACCATGACCAACCACCACTAGGAATAAAGTTTTTCAATGACTTTCTAAGCTGAACACGCAGTTCATCTACTGAAAGTCCTTGCTCTAAACTAATCCTTAATAAATCATCATTTTCGAACTTAAAGCTTATTTTGCCATCTGGTCTACGAGCTTGTTTAACTCTTACCTTACCAAAAGATGTAGAGTAAAACCCAGCTCTTCGAGGCAAAGACCAACGATTAACCGGGTACTCTCTAAGGCCCAGGACAGTTCCTTTTGAGAACCAAACCATACGAAGTTGATTCGCATTCTCTTCCCTAACTAAAGCCCTAAGACAAACTCCATGGCGAGATTTCTTCATCTGTAACTGCTCAGAAACAACATCTAATGCACCTGCAAGTCTTAAATGATCACCAAGTACTGCCAAGTCTTCTGGGCTTGAGTCATCAATCCAAGCTTCTTGAACGATTAATGACTGCTTATTTATTAGTCCCACTTTTGGGTCCAAATCTTTAATATCCTCATCATTAATTTCACACAATCTCAATAAATTTGGCCTATCTAACCGTCTACTACCCAATCCGATGCCAAATCTCTTTATATCTAGAACATTTGGTCGACTGAACTGATTAACCAAAATTGCAATTAAAGCAAGTCCTGTAGGAGTGGTTAATTCACCAGCAGGAAAATCATTAGAAGAATCAAGAATTATCCGATTCTTTCTTGCTAATTCAAGAACAGCAGGGACCGGCACAGGCAAAATTCCATGACTTGTCTGAATATTTCCTTCCCCAGCAGGTGGAGTAGTACAAAATACCGCTGAGGGGCTCAAATATTCAAAGCAAGCACATACACCAACAACATCTACCAGTGAATCAATTGCGCCAATTTCATGAAAATGAACTTCATCTACGTTTAGCCCATGAACACATCCTTCTGCATCTGCAAGAGATTGAAAAACCTGAAGCACTCTTTTTCTCAAGCTCTCTTTAAAATTTGCTTTTAGTATCAGAGCTTGTATATCACGCCAACTTCTTTGTGGCGGATCAGACTCTAAAGAATCAACAGAAACCTTAAGTCCTCTAAGGCCAAAGCTTCGACCTTCTTCGACTCTTAAAGAATATAAACTTTCAAGTCCTATCGCCGCCAATGGTTCTTCTATCACCTTTCTTGGCACTGAAAGATCTAAACATGCACCCAAAAGCATGTCTCCAGACAAACCAGTTGGACAGTCAATAAAAAGTCTGGACATTATCTTGTCTTATCCACATTTAATATAATAAAAAAATGGCGTCATCAAATTATATCTTTAGTTTTGTTTTCATAACAATATTCTTTGGCTAAATAAAGTAACTTTATGAGAATTAATTCAAGAATTCTTTTTTTCATTTCGTTTAACCTTCTCCTTACCAATCTCTTTATTCTTTTGCCCTTTGGCTACATTAGGTAGAGGAGCAACCACATGGTAATTGTCTAAACATATTTGATCTTCACTTCTATATGCCTCTAAACTAACAAAATGTCGAAGATTTTTCAAAGGGATATTCCCCTTCAAATGAATCTTGAATGAAGCTGGTTTCCTTCCATCTTTACTAAATTGTTGTCGAATCTTAATTATCAAATTTTCAGTCTCTGGTTTGGTAAAAATAAGTTCACCACGAATCGAAAAATAATTCTCACCTTCAGGTAGTCGATCATCATCAGAAGTTTTTGAAGTTTCTGCCTGATTCAATGATCTTGATTTGTCAAGAGTGCTTGGCTCCCAAATCCCAACAATTTGAAGATGAAGGCGCCCATTACCTCTGCAACGAGGATAAACAATCCACAGATGTGGATCATCAAGAGCTAAGTGACGCTGCATCAAGGTAATTACGCGGCCAAGAACAACCGCCTGGATGCGATTACCATCCTCATCAACTAGGTGACCACGAGTGAACTGATTTTGATCTTGCGGGCTATAGACAGCTCTAACCATACCGATTGCCCGGTATTGCAATTTTTCTGTTACCGGAGGGATAGGATGGTCTCGCATTGAACAAAAAGGGCATTTATGGGCCCAACAACAAATCTAGCTAGCCTTAGCAAGCAACCTCAAAATGATCTAAACAATATTTATTTTGAATGGGTGCGCTTAAGAATCAAAGGTTTAGCAATATCAAGATAGCTTCTTTGGCTATAGGAGCAATATTAGCCCTTGCAGGGATTTTCATAGTAACCGCCAACTCAAGGTCAACCGATTCAAAATTTATAGGGAATAAAGCAATTCTAGAAGAAAAGACTGCAAAACTATGGCGGCGTAGAAATACTAATTCTTTATCAAAAAAAGATGAACAAGATCTGATTGCAGGCCTTGTAAGTCTTAAAAAATTCGTAATGGCAGAAAA
>QCFN01000036.1 GCA_003280245.1 Prochlorococcus sp. AG-363-J23 | reverse complement strand
CTTACCTGATGATGTAGCGCCAGGTTCTTTCTCAGGGGATGATTTAAATCTTGAACTCACTCTTGATACGCGTCTTCAAAACTTGGCTTTCAAGGCACTGAGTAATCAAGTGAAGAAATGGAATGCCAAAAAAGGTGTGGCAATTGTGATGGACGTAAATAACGGTGAGTTATTGGTCTTAGCCTCTACTCCTACGTATGACCCAAATAACTATTGGAAGTATTCGCCTGCATTATTTCGCGAATGGTCAGTGCAGGATCTCTTTGAACCAGGTTCTACTTTTAAGCCGATTAATCTTGCTTTAGCACTCCAAGAAGGGGTTATAGGCTCAGAAGGAACAGTTGATGATAATGGAGGACTTTTGATTGGAGGCTGGCCAATTTATAACAATAATCGTGAGATTAATGGACGTATTAATTATGCAAAGGTTTTGCAAGTTTCTAGCAATATTGGAATGGTTAAAACTATGAGGAAGCTTAAGCCATCTCTCTATTGGGATTGGCTACAGCGCTTGGGTCTAGATGTTCGCCCGGAAACTGATCTACCAGGCGCTGTAGCAGGGCAATTAAAGAGTAAAGACCTATTTGTTTCTAGACCAATTGAGCCGGCCACCGCATCTTTTGGTCAGGGATTTTCTCTTACTCCTCTGAAGTTGGCTCAGCTTCATGCCTTAATTGCTAATGGGGGACTGCTTGTGAAACCTCATATCACCCGAGGTATGCGTATTGGTAATGTTCTCTCATCAAATACAGAGAAGAAGACTCAGAGGTTGTTTAGGCCAGAAGTAACAGAAATAGTGAGGGGTTGGATGGAATCAGTAGTTGAACAAGGTAGTGGGAAAGGTGTTTTAACTCCTGGATATCGAATTGGAGGGAAAACAGGAACAGCCCAAAAAGCCCAAAATGGGGTTTATCTTCCTGGGGCTTTGATTTGTAGTTTCGTGGCAAATCTCCCCGCGGAAAAACCTCGATACGTTGTCCTGGTTGTTGTAGATGAGCCGCAAGGGGCTGGTGCTTATGGCTCGACGGTTGCACTTCCAGTAGCAAAACAAATTATTGATGGCCTTCTTGTAATAAAAAAAATACCTCCTAGTGTTTTTTGGGATAAATTCGAGCCTGCACAGGCGAATAGGAATTAAAACCTTCTTGATTCTCACTTAATACATGGTGTCAGCTTGAAAATCGTCGCTAACTTAAAACTCATGTAGGAATTTTTGTCTCATGCCTAGCCTCTTGGAGCAACTCTCATCAATGACGGTTGTTGTTGCTGACACAGGTGATTTAGAGGCCATTAGACGGTTCACCCCTAGGGATGCCACTACGAACCCTTCCTTGATTTTGGCGGCAGCTCAAATCCCTGCTTACCAGAATATTATTGACGAGGCGCTTAAATCATCAAGGCGTGAAGTTGGTGAAGACGCGCCAGTTGAGGAGGTGGTTGATGAAGCTCTTGATGAAATTTGTGTTCTTTTCGGCAAGGAGATACTCAAAATAGTTCCAGGTCGTGTCTCTACTGAAGTTGACGCAAGGTTGAGTTTTGATACCCAAGCAACTATTGATAAAGCAAGAAAATTAATTGGCCTTTATAGGTCTTTAGGAATAGATAGTGATCGAGTCCTTATTAAGATTGCTTCCACTTGGGAAGGAATAAAGGCAGCTGAGGAATTGGAGAAGGAAGGTATTCATTGCAATCTCACCTTGTTATTTGGATTTGGTCAAGCTGTTGCTTGTGCAGAAGCAGGTGTGACTTTGATCTCACCTTTTGTAGGAAGAATTTTAGATTGGTATAAAGCATCAACTGGTCGAGATTCCTACTTAGGTCCTGAAGATCCTGGAGTGATTTCTGTAACAAGGATATTTAATTATTTCAAAGCATACAACTATAAGACAGAAGTTATGGGAGCTAGTTTTAGAAATGTTGACGAGATTGTTGAGCTTGCTGGCTGCGATTTGCTGACAATTTCACCTAAGCTTTTGGATCAATTGAGAGATGTAGATGTGAAATTGATCCGCAAGTTAGATCCTGAAGAACCTCAGAATAAAGAACCTAAACTGAATATTGATTTGGAATTATTTCGAGAAATGATGTCAAAGGATCGAATGGCTTCGGAAAAATTGGAAGAAGGAATTCGAGGTTTTAGCAAAGCTATTCAAACTTTAGAAGCCCAGCTTGCTCATCGAATGGCAGTTTTAGAGGGGGGAGCAGCATTTGCTCATGCTGTACAAGAGATCTTTTTACTTAATGACCTTGATGGTGATGGATGCATTACTAGGGAAGAGTGGTTGGGCTCTGACAAGGTATTTGATGCATTAGATCATGACCATGATGGAAGATTACTTCCTGATGATGTCAGGTCAGGACTGGGTGCTGCATTAGCATTAACTACTTTTTAGCGTTCATAATAAGCTGATTTTTATTGAAAAAATCAGCTTCTGGTTAATAGTCTTTTGATTACTCTTTTTGCAATATCTTCATACCCCATTTCACCAGAGAGAATCTGAGCAATTCGTTGAGGAGCGGTGGGCCTTTTAATGCCAAGTTGATATCCAACTTTCGGAAACCTATAGAAAACTTGTGCAATTCTTCTCCCCCATGCCATTGAATTGCCCCAACGATTTCTTATTGCAAGAGAATATCCTGATAAGTTTTCTGCTTTACCTTCTAGCAAATCGTTTATATTAATTGCAGCTTGTTGTCCACTCATTAAGGCTGGACGGAGACCTTCTGCAAGGAATGGATCGCATAGAGATGCTGCGTCACCTACCGCAAGGATACATTCTCCATGAAGTTTGTGATGGCCATTCCATACTCTCAATTTTCTTTGTTGTCTTATGCCCTCTCTTGGATCAAATCCGAGATTTGGAAGAAGTTGCTCGAGAATTAAATCACTATTATTTTTTTGTTGACCAATAAAAGTTCCTACGCCAACATTTATTCCATTTTTCAAAGGAAATGCCCAGGCGAATCCATTGCGTATTAGACCAAATTCAAATCTTGATGAGCCATCTTTAAGACTTCCTCTGTCATTTAGTCGCACTGAGGTTGTAGATGCATGATGAGTTGATTTAGGACCTAAGTTAAATATGCTTGGCCATTTAGAGCATGAGCCATCAGCTATGACAACTACCTTTCCTTGAACCTTGCGTCCTTCTTTTGATGAAACCTGCCAGTAATCATTTTTTCTGTCTATCGACGATACTGTAAAAGTTTGTAGAAGCTCTGCTCCTAATTTAATGGCTTCAGAGAGTATTAGAGAGTCAAGAGACTCTCTTTTTACTATCCAGAATGGTGAAGAAGATTTCAGTTCAGCTATAACATGATCTTTAAGACACCAAGAAAAATCTACTTCACGAATGACTTGCTCTACAGCCGGTTTTAGATCAAATGGGAACAATTTTTGTACTGAAGATGCCATCCCTCCTGCACAAGACTTGATTCTTATATTTTCATCTTTTTCTAAAATACAAACCTGTTTCCCTTCATTAGCCAAATGAAAAGCTGCTGAAGCGCCTGAAGCACCTCCCCCAACAATTAGGACGTCTTTTATTTTCAAACTTTTAGAATTTCAGTCTCCTTTTCGGCAAGATGTTTTTCTATTTCAGCAATAAACTTATTAGTTAGCTTTTGAATAGTTTCTTGTTGATCTCGACTTTGATCCTCTGAAAGCTCTCCATCTTTTTCCATTCGCTTTACTTTCTCAATAGCATCTCTGCGAATATTGCGTAAGGCTATTTTCCCTTCTTCGGCATATCTTGATGCAAGCTTGCAAAAATCTTTTCTCCGTTCTTCAGTTAATGGAGGGACATTTATCCGGATTATTTTGCCGTCATTATTAGGAGTAAATCCAAGATCGCTTGTTGCAATTGCTTTTTCAATTAATGTAAGGGTTCCTGAATCAAAAGGTTGTATTGATATAGTTTGCGAATCAGGTGTTGAAATAGTTGCAAGTGATTTTAGGGGCGTTTCTGCTCCATAATATTCAACAGTTATTCGATCGAGAAGAGAAGGGTTTGCCCTTCCCGTTCTAATAGTATTGAAGGTGCGTTGAGTGGCTTCAACTGATTTAAGCATGTTGGCTTCGAGTTCTTTATTTGACATGGTTTGTTTGGAAAGATTTTTTTGTATGTGTTGAATCTATATCTAGGTGTCTGAATTGCAAATTCTGGAGCCAACAGCTTCACCTGCAATGGCCTTACTGATATTTCCTGGTTCAAAAAGATCAAAAACAACTATTGGAATATTGTTGTCTTTACATAATGCAATTGCAGTGCTATCCATTACTGCGAGTTCTTCGCTAAGTACTTGTTGAAAAGTTAGATTTTTATAGCGAATTGCATTCGAAAAGCGATGAGGATCACGATCATAAACGCCGTCAACTTTAGTAGCTTTAAAGACTACGTCTGCGTTAATTTCCGCTGCCCTTAGGGCGGCGGTAGTGTCAGTAGTAAAGAAAGGGTTACCACAACCGCCTCCGAAAACCACCACCCTTCCTTTTTCAAGATGGCGAATTGCTTTTCTTCGAATATATGGTTCTGCGATTTCTCTCATTTCTATTGCGGTTTGAACTCTTGTAGGTACCCCAGTTCTTTCTAGACCATCTTGAAGGGTTATTGCATTCATTACGGTTGCAAGCATTCCTACATAGTCGGCAGTAGCTCTATCCATG
>QCFN01000035.1 GCA_003280245.1 Prochlorococcus sp. AG-363-J23 | reverse complement strand
TGCTTGTCATCTTGAAAAGCAATATCTAAAGGATTGGCGTCAGTATCTAGATCAGCAACCTCCCAAGGGCTAGAAGTGCTAATGGGCAAACGAGTGCTAACACATCCGCCAAGACCTAGGCCCACAGCAATGATCAAAATGAGGTTTAAGAGAGAAGAAAGTGAGCGTTTCATAAAAAACTTGTGATTAATAATTTAATGCAATGAGTAAAGAGACAAGAAGCATGCCACTGCAAGAGCAAGCCCTCCAAAAATCAGAACATTCTTTTGTCCTGGCGTCAGGCCATTCACCCCAAAACCATAATTGAGATTCTCTTCAAATCCACTTGGTTTATCACGAGGGCCAATATCCCTAAAAATCTCGATCTTTGCTCTACATACTGGACACCTAAAAGTTTGCGCATCAAGTTCATCAAAACTCGTTCCCTTTGGTATCCCTAATTTCCTATCGCCATCTTTCGGATCATAAACATAGCCACAACTCCTACATTCAAATCGATGAGAACTCCGATCAGTAATAGTCAAAAAAGATCCGCTATCTGAATTGGGGATTGAATCAATTCCCTCCTTTTCGGAGGGATCCTTCCCAGGTTCTTCATATGCAGTTTGACTCTTTTCACTCACTAGGACTCTGTCAGGCCTACCAACTCTATCTGCGGTCAGCTATGAATTGATGCAAGACTGTGGTTCGGATGAACTCCAATATGTTTTCACTACCTGGTTATGACTTCTTCCTCGGCTTCCTAGTCATTTCGGCAGCCGTACCAGTTTTGGCACTTGTCACAAACAAGCTACTCGCACCCACTAGCAGTGCAGGGGAAAGAGAACTCACCTATGAATCAGGAATGGAACCTATAGGTGGAGCTTGGATTCAATTCAATATTCGCTACTACATGTTTGCGCTAGTTTTTGTAATCTTTGATGTAGAGACGGTATTTTTATATCCATGGGCTGTCGCATTTCATCGACTTGGGCTATTAGCCTTTATTGAAGCTCTAATTTTTATTGCCATCCTTGTAGTAGCTCTTGCTTACGCATGGAGGAAAGGAGCCCTTGAGTGGAGTTAAACCCTTGACAGAAAAACCCTCAATTGCCGCTTTACGAGACCTTCGTTCAGCAACCTGTGGCCCCGAGTCAGCTCCCCAAATAACAAGTGAGCTAAGTGAAAACATCATTCTCACGAGTCTTGATGATCTTCACAACTGGGCTCGATTAAGTAGTCTTTGGCCTCTGCTCTATGGAACAGCATGCTGCTTCATAGAGTTTGCGGCACTTATTGGCTCAAGATTTGATTTTGATCGTTTTGGCCTTGTTCCAAGGAGCTCTCCAAGACAAGCCGATCTCCTAATAGTTGCAGGAACAGTAACCATGAAAATGGCACCTGCCTTAGTGCGACTTTATGAGCAAATGCCAGAACCAAAATATGTTATTGCTATGGGTGCTTGCACTATTACAGGCGGAATGTTTAGTGCTGATTCAACAACAGCTGTTAGAGGGGTAGACAAGCTTATTCCAGTAGATCTTTACCTTCCAGGCTGCCCACCAAGGCCTGAAGCGATTTTCGATGCAGTAATCAAACTTCGAAAAAAAGTCGGAGCCGAATCAATAGCAGACAGGAAGAAAATTACTCAAACTCATAGGTATTTCACAATTCCACACCAAATGAAAATAATAGAACCAGCAATTACAGGATCATACCTAGCAGCGAAGACACAAAAAGCCGCCTTAAAAGAAGCAGAAGAGATACCATTATCTTCAACAAAAAAGGAACTATCTAAACAATCACTCAATCAACAAACTTAAAACATTTTAAATAGAATTATGACTGAAATTGTTGAGGGACCAAATCCCAACACTGATCTACCTACGCCCCTCCAAAAAGGTGCTATCAGTATTTGGCTTGAAGAACAAGGTTTTGATCACAAGGCTCTTAAGCCTGACCATTTAGGTGTGGAATTAATAAGTATCGAGCCTATCCACTTAAAAGTTATTGCTTCAGCTCTTAAGTCATATGGGTTTGATTATCTTCAATGCCAAGGAGCTTATGACGAAGGGGCTGGGAAAAATCTAGTCTGTTTCTATCATTTTATTGCAATGAGTGACCTTCTGTTAGAAAAGAAAAAAGATCCTTCATCACAACCAAGAGAAGTTCGTTTAAAAGTTTTTCTGTCAAGAGATGGCACACTTACATTGCCAAGTCTTTATGCCTTATTTAAAGGTGCTGACTGGCAGGAAAGAGAAACTTTTGATATGTATGGCATCAATTTTGAAGGCCACCCTCATCCAAAGAGATTGTTAATGCCTGAAGACTGGAAAGGTTGGCCTCTTAGAAAAGATTATGTTCAACCCGACTTCTATGAAATGCAAGATGCTTATTAATTATCTCTTCTATGTTGTCTATAAAAACGCATTATTGCCAAAGAAAGACTTCGTGGATCATGACGAAAAGTCGCCTTAGATCTGCCCCCATGCAATGGTGCTTGCATAACCTCATACCCTTGATTTGCCAAAGAATAGCTATCACATATAACAGGTTCAGCTCCTCTTTCACGATAGTAATCAAGTAACGGTGACGGAGAAAAATAGTCCTGAGCTAATACAGATTTAAAGAGTCTTTGACTTACACCTAAGCTAGTAAGTTGCGCTTCTATTGCACGTAAGTGACCTTCAACATTTAGTCCATCTGTTTCCCCAGGTTGAGTCATTAAATTACATATATATAACTTTGGAGCCCTACTTTTCTGTATAGCTATAACCAATTCAGGCACAAGTAAGTTTGGCAACAAAGAAGTATATAAACTTCCAGGGCCAAGGAGAATTAGGTCAGCATTGGCTATTGCCTGTAACGCGCTTGGTAAGGCTGGGGGATGTTCAGGCAAACAACCGAGCCTTACCACAGGACTTTGAGCCTGACCTATCGCAGATTCACCTTCAATGCGTTCACCATTCTCCAACTCAGCCCAAAGGCGAACATCAGCATTAGTAGCTGGAACAACTTGCCCTTGAACAGCAAGAACTCTGCTAGAAGCAGTTATAGCAGTTTCTAAATTCCCTGTAATAGCGGATAGTGCAGACAAAAAAAGATTCCCAAAGCTATGTCCTTCGAGACCTGTCCCCGCAGAAAAGCGATATTGAAAAAGCTTTGTAATTAAAGGTTCCTGAGTCGATAGCGCTGCCAGACAGTTTCGAATATCTCCAGGTGGTTGCACGCCTAGTTCTCTACGCAAAACACCGCTACTACCTCCATCGTCTGCAACAGTCACTATGGCTGTAATGTTGCTGCTATGCCTCTTTAACCCACTCAAAAGAGTTGCGAGTCCAGTTCCTCCTCCAATCGCAACAATATTAGGTCCACGATTTAATTTACTCTTTGCCCTCAAGGCATCAACTAAAACATTGTCCTTATCTGGAGCAAGAGCTTGCTGAATTGAACCAAAGCTCCTACGTTGCCCCCAAAACAGCAAACTTGCCCCCAGAATCAAAACAAGTGGTCCTGTAATACTTCTAGGTAGAACTGTTGTAATTCCTTCTAGACCCCAAATAAGGGTTTCAATCATCCAATAAATTGGGCGCAAATCAGCCCAAATAGCTGCTCCCAATAAAGCGAGCAATAACCCCAATCCTGATGTGAGAACCCATCGCTTAACGACAAGACCAGGGAGCATCCATTGAAAAGCTTTACGCGACCTACTAAGCAAGTAATAATTCACAGAATTTTTACGCCGCCGAAGACCACGAGGAAGACCTCGGCCATTGGGAAACCGCCGGAACCTAGAACGATTATTTGATGTGTGAGGAGTTGACGAGGTCAAATCAACAAGTCCAGCTCCAAAAGAACACTTAGAAGACTTTAAAAAATCTTCCTTTATTGATTATCCCAGGCAAAATGATTAAACCAACTCCTTTGAATGATATTGACTCAAGTCAATCCAGTAATCGAAATGCAGGATCTCACAATGAAGTGGGATATGAATCTTGTTCTTGATAACGTAAACTTTTTCATGAACCCCGGAGAAAGGATTGGAATTATTGGTCCTTCTGGGTCAGGAAAATCAACTATTTTAAGATTAATAGCTGGTCTGTTATTACCTACAAGCGGTAATTTACTTTTATTAGGGAAAAAGCAACAATATTTGCGACCGGATCAAAACAATCCCCCTGATGTTCGGCTGGTTTTCCAGAATCCAGCATTACTAGCTTCTTTAACCGTAGAAGAAAATGTCGGTTTTCGTCTTATGCGAAAAGGAAAATTAAATGAATTAGAGATTCGCAAGCGTGTTATGGCATGTCTTGAAGCTGTTGGTCTTTATGACGTAGCGAATCAGTTACCAGGACAACTTAGTGGCGGCATGCAAAAAAGAGTCAGTTTTGCAAGGGCATTAATAGATGATCCAAATAAAAACGAAGATTCAATGCCCCTACTTCTTTATGACGAGCCAACTGCTGGACTAGATCCAGTCGCATCTACACGGATTGAAGATCTAATCAACAAAACGACTGATGTAGCAAAGGGCTGCTCAGTTGTAGTAAGCCATGTTAAAAGCACCATAGAACGTACTGCGGATCGGGTCTTAATGCTTTATGGAGGAAAAGTTCAATGGGATGGAGGCATTGCAGATTTCAAACAAACTAAAAATCCCTATGTAGAACAGTTCAGAGAAGGTAGCCTTAAGGGGCCAATGCAGCCTGCTGAGCATTAAAATCATGCGGCGCAGTGTTCGTGATGCGATTGTCGGCCTTTCTATCGTTGGTGCACTTGCTACCTTCGCTGGCGCTTCTCTTTGGTTAAGAGGCATACGCCTGGGCGCAAAAAGCTGGCAAGTCACAGCAAGTTTTTCTGATGCAACTGGCCTAGCCGAACGTGCACCTGTTACATATCGCGGAATACTTATAGGTAATGTAGGGAAAATCCAAGTAACTCCAAGTGAAGTACTTGCTTCTCTAGAAATAAATCAAAGCGACCTTAAACTTGCAAAACCTGTAACAGCAAAAGTGATCAAGGGTTCCTTGCTAGGAGGTGATGTTCAAATAGCTTTAAAGAGTAGCAATTTACGCTTACCAGACAATTTGCCACTCCCGGGTTCCAAAAATTGCCAAAGAAATATTTTACTTTGCGATGGAGAAGTTATTCCAGGGGATCCTCTCCAAAGCATTTCGACCTTAACAAGTAAAATAGAGCGTCTTTTTGAAAAAATCGAAGAAGAAGATGTCTTATCCAGCCTTTCTTCATCTACTCAACAATTTGACTTGACTCAGAAGAATCTTGACATGTTGATAGAAAAAATGAAAGATGAAATAAATCGAGCAGAGCCTATTATTACCAACTTAAATCATGCAACAAGTCATATCAGCAATGTTGTTGCTGCAATAAATAACCCTAAAACTTTGGATGAACTAAAGGAAACTGTAAGTTCAGCCAAATCTCTTACAGAAAAAATGGATTCAATGGGTGGTGATTTAGCAGAACTAATGTCTGACGAGGAGCTAAAGACTGCTCTTAGGAGTGTAACTATAGGTCTAGGGAAATTCTTTGATGAAGTTTACAATATAGATTAATAAGGTTAATTAGTATTATTGTATTATTCAAAAAATTGATCTAAATATCATCTTTTCAATCAACGCCTCCAATTGCCTCCATTGCAATTGCAGCAATGGCTTGATCACTAGCTTTCGGGAGTTGAACATATTTACCACCAGCCGCTTCAGCGAGGTCTTTACCCATACCACTACCTATAAACTTTCTCTCAGTATCAATAACAAGTAATTTGATGCCAATATTTCTATAGCGAGAAGCGACCTCTAACACTTCCTCTTTAAGGTCTTTCTTCTCTTCTCCTTCAAGCTCAGGCTGCCCCAAAGAAGTTCCAAGGGGGACATTGCCTCGACCATCAGTAATAGCAACAACAACTACCTGGCCAAGATCTCCTGTAGCCAAAGCATTGGCCCCAACTCTTGCAGCCTGAGTCAACCCATGAGCCAAAGGAGAGCCTCCTCCACACGGCATTACCTCAAGTCTTCTTTTCGCAGCCGTAATAGACCTAGTAGGTGGCAATAAAACTTCAGCTTGTTCCCCTCGAAAAGGGATTAAAGCAACCTCGTCACGGTTCTCATAAGCCTCTGTTAGCAGTCTTATAACGGCACCTTTGGCTCCCTGCATCCGATTAAGTGCCATAGATCCACTCGCATCAACAAGAAAAATTACCAAAGAACCGGCCTTACGCTGGAGAAGTTTTGAGCGCAAATCACCTTCTTCAACAATCACATTGCGCTCGGGTTGTCTTGCTCTCCTGGCTTTCTGGTAGGGTGCAGCCGCTCTTAAAGTGGCGTCAACAGCTATTCGCCTGACTGGACCTCGAGGAAGAACAGGCTTGACATATCGTCCTCTGCTATCACTCAAAACAACTGAACGACTGCCACTGTTTCCACTTTTTGATTTTGCGGAAGAGAAAAGCAAAAGATCTGAATCAATAGCTACAGCCTCTGGATCAAGCATGAACTCCTCTGGAATAGGAGGAGAAGATTGCTCTTCAGGAGCCTCTTCATTTTCATCTTCTGATTCATCCTCAGAGGGATCCTCATTTGGTTGATCAGGAGGAGGGGGCTCCTGCTGATCTTGAGGCGGCGGCGGTTCCATTTGATCGTCATTTGGTGGAATCTGTAAAGCTCTTGGTGCGATTACAAGGCGAACGGCAGCCTGAAGATCATCAGCATCTACACGATCCCTACCGTCTAAAGCGGCATGAGCTCTTGCCACACGAACCGCATAGAGCTCAGAACGATGTCCCTCAACACCTCCACGAATTGCTTCCGCCACAAGATATTCAATCTGAGCTTGAGTGATTTGAACATCAGGTAACCATTGCCTCGCCAACAAAAGTTGTGTTGCCATGGCTTCTGTCTTCTCAGACCATGCTTTTGCGAAGCTCTCGCTACATTCTCCATGAGCTAAAACTGCTTTAGTAATT
This sequence comes from Prochlorococcus sp. AG-363-J23, assembly GCA_003280245.1. Lineage (GTDB taxonomy): Bacteria > Cyanobacteriota > Cyanobacteriia > PCC-6307 > Cyanobiaceae > AG-363-J23. The sequence goes on along the minus strand of QCFN01000035.1, from coordinate 418 downwards.
TCTACTCTTTGCTCATTACTTATCAATTGATCAGCAGAAAGAACAATGGCAAAACGATCCAACAAATGATCTCTAACCGTTCCTTCTTCAGGGTTATAAGTAGCTAAAAGAAGGGGACGACATGGATGGCTAAGGCTTAGGCCCTCTCTTTCAACTTGATTCTCTCCTGCTCCAACTGCCGCAAGCAATAAATTAACAATTCCATCATCAAGCAAGTTCAACTCGTCCACGTAAAGCACCCCACGATGTGCCTCTGCGAGCAAACCTGGCTGAAAAATAGGTGCGCCAGATGATAATGAAGCCGCAACATCAACAGCACCCACCAGCCTGTCCTCGGTTACACCTAAAGGGACTTGTATAAAAGGGGCCGGAATAACACGAGAAGGAATTGCTTTAATTAACTCTTGAGTCTCAAGTC
>QCFN01000034.1 GCA_003280245.1 Prochlorococcus sp. AG-363-J23 | reverse complement strand
CAAATGATTTCAACTGCCCTTCGACAACCACTTGAATGCCCAGTACCCCAATAAAGCAACGATTACCCAAGGAATGAGTGCTCTGATGACCCAAAGGGAAAGGAGGAGAACTAATGCAGAAAGCACAACCCTCTTGGTCATTGCCTTCGCGTCATCAGTCATGTATTCCCATCGAGGAATTAGAGACATGGATTAGGAGTTTGTTGCCCTTCCTTTTTAGTGGATTTCTTTGCTTTCAGTAAGGCATTAAGAAGGGCGGGGTATTTCGATCCCGCCCTTTGAGTCAAGCACTTATTTTTTAGACCGTTCGTGCTCTGACTCCTGATTCAGTTCTAGATCGCTGGGAGCAAGATTCAATGGTGATAAACACCTGTTTTTAAGCAACTTCAGGACACCAACCAATCTCCAGCACTCGCTTCTTTTGCCATTGCCTGCAACGTTTGGTCAGATGCTCTCCTTGCTGAATCAGCTTCGTGTTTATTGAACAAAAGTCAACAGTGTGACGCAAGATTTCGTGAAGACGTAGCTGAAGTGCTCACAGGTGACACTGACAGCACTCCCTCTTGAGTGACTAAGCTCTTCATATTCTATGTAGCTCCACTCTTCAGGCTCATCACTTACCCGAACTGGCGCGACCGCCCTCTTCCCTTTGACCAAACCAACTGAAGAAAAGCAATGAAACCAGTCTCCTAGAAAGTATTCGGTTAGCGATCGCTATCTCAGAAAAGCAGTGTTTCATAGAGGAATTCTGGTTTCCAAAGTAGAGACGAAGGTGAAACACTTTTTTTAGAACACCGATGGGCAAATTCCAAAGATACAAATCTGACTCCCTGCTTTGCACGGGAATGAGTGGAATGATCGCAGGTCATGCAAGCGATACTGCCTCTCTCAACGCTGCAACCCTCCTTTCTCAAAGCAATCCCTCTCTCCAGTTAGCGCAGAAGGATTCACAGGGGAAGGGGCTCTTGGTCAATTTGGCAAAGCGTTAATTGCAATTGACGAGTTTATGTGTCCTGAAAGATTCCCAAAAGGTCGAAAATCTTGTCTGAATTTGATTCCTATCTGTCCAGTTCATATTTTTGTATGCTTTATCCTTTCAGGAAGTTCGAATAAGGCTAATGAGTTCAATTAATTACTCACAGAGTATCTCAATCTTGAAACCCCGATCTTCGTCAGCCTTGTGCCCTCAGTATTTGAGATTGATATAAATATGTAACGGGCATGCATATTATTAAAATGATATCCAGAGAAATCATGTTCTATTTTTATGTTCTGATAGTTCTCATCAATATTTACTTTTGAGATTCCTTGAAATATATTCTTTTCAGGCGGTAGAATTGGGTCACAAGATTCGTAAATCCCATAGCAGGATGACGATGGGTAAGCTTTGATTTCTTTAGATTCAAAATGCAATGAAATCTCCTTAATCAAAAGAGGGAAAGGCAGTTCTATCAATTGAAAGTATCTATTATTATCTTCGATTAATTTTGCTTCTCTAACAAAACTATCTGTCAGAAAAAAATCTATACTCAACCACCCAGGGATATCGCTTATAAGTATATTACAAATCGCATTGATTCTATCATTATGAATTTTGAACTCATTTACCAAATCGTATTGGTTTAAAAACCTGCTTATCAAAATCGACTGCAAAGATTTACCGATCTTATTTATCGGCAAATGTAGATGATGTTCATCAAAATAAAAGCATTCTCTATTTTTTCGCGTAATAGGATCAACTACAATGTCATAAAGACTTGTGCAAGTAATATTCCGATCCCTGCATTTTTCGAGTAACACACTATTCATGTACAAACACATATCGTTTCTCTCCTCTAAAGGAACAGATGCTTTCCCATCCCCTCCACCACAGTGAGGATTATTAACCAGAAGATTATAGCCATGTAGACGTAATTTATCTAGAAATTCGATATAGTTATCAGCTATATCATTAACAATCAACTCTGGAAGCCTATTTTGTATTCTTGATTGTTTATGAACATGATTTCTGAGATCAATTTCCCCGAGTGTTAATATTATGCTTGTATCTTGAGGCTTGTAATTTGCAAGAATTTCAATAATTTTATCATGCGATCCTGAAGAAGAATTTGTATTATTGATCTTATACATTGTTGGCGCCTTAAGAGGAAAATGTTTTATAAACTTATGATTACTAAAAATCATTCCGTGAGAATCACCAAATGATACTATGTGTTTTGATTTTGTTGACTTGAGGAGCTCATCTCCAATTAAATTAGTATTATTAGCTCTGCTAACTACTTTACTTATTTGATCGTTATAAGATGCATTAATTTCAGATATATTCATTTTCTTGTTTGCTGCATAAGACCAGATTATCAATGGATTAATATATCCAGTCTCCAAAACTTCTTTTATTTTATCCAGATAAAATCTCCTTTCTTGTCTTAAATCAGGCTTTGTCTTTGGGAACCTCAATAATTCCAATAGAAAACTGTAATCGCTTGGATAAGTTTTCCCAATTAAATCTAGAATTTGTTTTAAGAGTTCTTTATCTTTATTCATCTTCCACGCTCTAACTAAAGCATGGATTGCGTTTGGATATTGCTTTGCGTTGTTCAGCGCCGATCCAAGACCTTGATAAGTCTTCCAGTCTTCCTTTCGTAAAAGTGATTTATTGAATGCATCTATTGCTTGTTGGTATTGCTTTACATTTAGAAGCGCCCAACCAAGTCCTTGGTACGACTGCCAGTGTTCTTTCAATACAAGTGATTTTTGGAATACTTCTATTGCCTTTTGATATTGCTGCGTGAAATGCAGCGCCCAACCAAGTCCTTGGTACGACTGCCAGTGTTCCTTCAATGCAAGGGATTTTTGGAATACTTCTATTGCCTTTTGATATTGCTGTGTGAAATACAGAGCCCAACCAAGTCCTTTGTATGATTGCCAGTGTTCCTTGAGTACAAGTGATTGATTGAATGCAGCAATTGCTGGTTGATATTGCTCTACGCTACAAAGTGCCGATCCAAGACCTTGGTAAGCCTTCCAGTCTTCCTTTCGTAAAAGTGATTGGTTGAAGGCATCTATTGCTAATTGAAAATCTCCACTCTTGAAGTTTTCTATGGCCAAGTCAAAGAAATAACCAGCAGTTTGAAGTTCTTTCATCAAAGATGCCTTCAGGCAATCAAAACTAGATTATCTACCCAACAAATATATATCACTAAGTGAATTAAGGAGAAGGCATAAAACAGAGCACTTATATCGAGCCCTCTGACTACAAACTTGTGAGGTTTGAAGGGTGCGGTTCTTCTGTTCTACTCCTCTATGGGGTCTTTATGAGATCTTAGTGGACCTGGGTAAGTGAGATTGAATGGGAGTTTTTTCTTCTCTTAAAACTTGAAAAAGCCATCGATAAATATCGTTTCCTTAGCTTAATAGGATAATACAACGTAAAATTAATTTTAAGCCAACATTTATAGCTGATTAATAAAGATGACCTTGCGAACAACTACCCCTGGGCTGGACTTCAAAAGTCCTTGAAAGAGTGTGGATTATGCTATGAGTTTCTAGCAGGAGATTGCGCCGACTTCAAAAAGTAATCCATATGGTTCCCATCACTTTCAAATTAGAATAAGAAAAACTTTTCAGCCTAGCTTCAAACTATACACAGTGGGTTTCAAATCAATTCAAAATTGTTCCGAAAATACTTTTATTTGTCCACTTCGTAAATGAAGTATGTAGTATATGGTGCAATCAAAGAAAACATGTTTTGATGGAATTTCACAAAAATCAATTTATTAGAATAAATTCGTGAAACTTTCTAGTTATATTGTTGAATTCTATCGTAAAAATGGTTTTGTAATACTAAGAGGTGCTTTATCTAAAGACGACCTCCAACCAGTAATTAATGGAATAAATAGATGGATAGATATACGCGCAGAGGAGCTTTACAGTGAAGGATCATTACAGCACCTTTTCAGAGAATTAAATTTTGAAGAAAGGTTCACTCATCTCTTAAGTCAGGATAAAAAGATGAGAGAAGAAATAGATATTATGTATTCAAGAATTTATGAATTATTTAATTTCACTAAAAATCAGAAATTACTTGATATCATTGAATCAATTATAGGTCCAGAAATCACATGCAACCCTATTCAACATTTACGTGTCAAACCTCCATCCAGGATACTTAGTCGTCATGGGTTTGATTACCCTGGATGGCACCAAGATATTACTTTTATGCATAAAGATGCTGAAAATACTGATATTATTAATTGTTGGATACCTCTTGTTGATACGTCAAAAGAAATGGGATGTATCAAAATAATTCCTGGAGTATTTAATTATTTACCTCATTACGATGACAAATATCTTGGAAGAAAGATTGAAAGAAATTCACTTCCATCTTCATACACAATACTAGGAGAGTGTAAAAAAGGAGATATTATTCTTCTTTCTGCATATACACCCCACAAATCCACGCCAAACATTACAAACAAGTGCAGATGGTCATTAGACCTGCGATACCATCCAACTGGGCAAAATTCAGGGAGGTTAATGTATCCTGAATATATTGTACGCTCAAAAAATAAGAATAATAAAAACTTATCCTACAAAGAATGGTGTCAGTTATGGAAAGAAATTTTGGCTAAAGAAATAACAAAGAAGAATCGCTAGCTTCAATATAATTAAAGAGAACATAGTAATTAGAAATCGAAGGATATCCTTCTTAATGCCTGATACTGTAAAGAGAAATTTAAAGCTGGTTTAAAAGATTATAGACAAGTACTCAAAACAAGATTCTTTAGAGTCCAAAATGCGTTGTCTTATTAATTACCTAGAGGATCGTAAGCTTCTCACTTAGTATTGGTTATAAATCATTATTTTAAATCTGCTTAATAAAGGCTCTCTCATTAAGGACCATGATGAAAAGCTTGTGGGAGTGTTCGTTCTTCTGTTCTGTGCTAAATGGTACCTTTTAGATACCTAAAAAGTATGATTGGTCAATATGATGAGTAATAAATCAAGGTGATAATTTTTTTAAGGGATGAACAATGTGGATTTATTTATCTTTAATGTTAATTTTCTGCTTAATAATAGTGATTTGATTGTTGTTATAATTTTATGATGATGGAATCCGTTCTATATCTCTATATGAACGTCAAGTCCTAAACGAATAAGAAGGGCCTACGATCCAATAAGTATCTAAATTAGCGGGTGATTATTATCGCATATTGACTTCTAGACCTATTTCTTTCTGAAGATGGGTTGGAATTACATCGCACTACCTAATACCTAGCCTCTAATTCCAATTAAAACAATTAAACCTTCAATTAGTTCAAGACGTTTGAAGAGATAGAGTATTGATATAAGTGAGGATAGAACAACGGCTAATGGAATCCAAATCAAGGACTGCTGAGGATTTCCACTCCTTGGCAACTGAAAAATATAAGAATGGAGACTATCAAGAAGCAATAAAGGCCTTCCGAAAATCAATTACGCTTGAAGAGCACTGGAATTCTTATCAAGGCCTTGGTTGGGCATTATTCATAACAAACCAATTGCAAGAAGCAATCAATGCATTCCAAAAATCAATTGCTCTTAAAGAAACATGGGATTCATACCGAGGGCTTGGATCGACATTATTCAGGACATTGCAGTTTAAAGAAGCAATCTATACTTTTAGAAAATCCCTTGCATTAAAAGAACACTGGAATTCATATTTTGGTCTTGGATCAGCTCTATTAAGAACAAACCAATTCCAAGAAGCAATAAAGGCCTTCCAAAAATCAATTACTCTTAAAGAGACATGGGATTCATATCACGGTCTTGGATGGTCACTATTGAAAAGCAACCAATTTTCAGAAGCAGTCAATGCATTCCGAAAATCAATTGCTCTTAAAGAAACATGGGATTCTTTACTAGGTCTTGGGAAAGCACTATGCAAAACAAATCAGTACTCAGAAGCGGCATATATTTTAAATAGATCTCTCAGACTTGTTGAGAGTTCATCTATTAAAAATATTAATTATTTATATGAATTACTTGCAGATGCATATAAAAATACAGGAAATGTAGATGCAGCAATTTCTGCATGGGAATCTTATTTCTCCTATACAGAATTCATCTCTTACATAGATCCATTTCTTGGAGAAGAAGATTTCTATTTGAAATTAAGTAATGATTATTTAGAGGAACTTAGAAGGACTTGCAATTCTAACAAATGTGACTTATTCCCTTCATTTCAAGGGAATAATGATCCCTCCGTTGAATCCTGGAAATATCTCATGTATCTGCATATACGGAAATCTGGTGGATATTCTTTTGCAGGACCTTTTTATTTACTTAAAGAACATCTCGTTAAAGTACATCGCACATCCCCTCGATTAAAAGGAGCTTATCGATATTTCAATCCAGGGAGATACCATCAAAATGAACTAGAAGTTGCTGCACTAAAAAATTTAATATCATCCAATTCTTATAATAAGATGAAAAGCATTTTCTTCTCTACTCATGGTGCTAGTTGGTGCAGTTTATGTGAATCAATATCTCAAACATTTAGTGCGAACACTAGAATTATCACTACCGTACGTAATCCGCACCAAAGGTTGTATTCTCAAATCAAGCATGATGCAATTAAAAGTAACTCAAGCAAGAAAATTTATGATATTATAAGCGAGAAAAATAGTGAATATGATAATGTCATGCATAAGTATATTTTTGACTATGGATTAAATGGAAGTGTCTCAATGGACTTTGATTTAGAAAAGGAGGAGATATCTAAATTTGTTGATAAAATTGATTTTATTGATATAAACGACTTTTCCACGATCTCCAAAATCAAGTCTGCATTTTTAAGCGCATCCTCATTGCCAAATATTGTTCAATACTCAAGAATAAACAACTCTAAGGATCGCGAAAAGCAATTTTCATGCAAGTTAAGCAAACATGAGATTGATTATGCATTTAAGCATTGCTCAGATAAAGGATTTATTTCAAAGGATGAGTCTATTGATTATGATTTACTAAAAAGAAAAACTCTAGATCGATTAAATTTTCCTTCTTGCTTCAATCACAAAATTTGTCAGATTCATCCATTGACATTTCTTGTCTCAAAAGAATTTGAAGGTTCAATTATTCCAACGAAAGATTTCCTGAAAGATCCTATATATTATCTACAGAGACTTAATTAGTAGAATTTCGATTTTAACAAGTAAGTCTATCCTTAATCCTAAAAAGATCCAAAAACCGTTTATAATAATTTATGAACAATTCGCTTGAATAAAGGGAAATAGAATAATAATAATATTATTATATATTTAAGTGTGATTTAATTACAGGGAAGAGGCTTTCAAAATATTGTTTTTCACCTTTTGGTGATAAATGTGCACTATCGTAAAACTCGAAAGGGATTTCACCCTTAGCTGGTAATTCAAATTCTATGCCATATTTTGATAATCCTAATTGCTTAATATATGGTAAAAGCTTAGGATAGAAGGTACAAATAGTATTGTCATTCTTTCCAAAATAAGGGAACAATTCCTTTGTTTCTAACGAGTGGTGAGGAGAAGAAATGTCACATACAGGCTGTAAAATATTGATACTTTTAATATTCAGTCCTTCTAGGAGATCTACTGCTAATTTTCTATAAG
>QCFN01000033.1 GCA_003280245.1 Prochlorococcus sp. AG-363-J23 | reverse complement strand
TTGATATCAACAAACTAAAACATGCAGTCTCAATCTATGAACTATAAATAAATAGGGCAAGTTATACCTGCCCTAACCCTGAGAACCTGATTTTGAATTTTCTATACTTCGGCTCTAGTGGGTCTTATCTACTTTCTACTCAACCAAGATGACATAGTCATTAGGTAAAAAAACTGATTTCTTCCTCAAAATCCTCAACAAGTATCTAATACTCACTATCAGCGACACAAATGCCCAAACACCGAATCCCATTGCTTTGAGTACGCAAACAATGATTACAAAGTATTATATCTGCCTCATTTAATTCATCTTCTACCTTATTGCTTTGATTCCTTGCTATATCAGGAAGTGGAACAAATTTAGGCTCAATCTTACTCATGTTAACTTTGTTATTTTCTAAAGCATAAAGCAGGGTAAATATAGTACAGATAGTACAGAAAAAAAGTAATTCCTTTACTGTCATTGGCTTTGGCGCATGGTCCTGGGGAAATCAACTTTTGTGGGATTATAAGGCACCAGCGATGATGAAATCCCGCTAATACATTTAAACCAGCGATTGCAAACGGACTAAAGTTAATAGATGCTGCGAACTCATATGGAACAGCCTTTCTGAATGGTTGCAGTGAATATCTATTAGGAAGCTTTCTACAAGAACTATCTCCACAGTAACTCAAAAAAATTATAATTGCTGCCAAGCTAGTTCCATACCCCTGGAGACAAGGTTTATTTAAAGCATTTTTAGCAAGTCAACGTCGACTACAAGAGAATCTAAAGCGTATTCAACTTCATTAGAGCACCTTCTGCTATGCACCTTGGTAAGAAGGTCCTCTCCTAAATGGTATTACAGACTTAGTAAAAGAGTGCAGTAGAAGAAATTGGGGTTCCAAATTTTGGGCCTAAAAGATTGAGATAGATGCACAATCGTCTTGCAAAACAAGCAGTAAATTTAAAAAGTCTACAATTTCAATTTTCACTTTTATCACCCTTCTCGAAAAGCCTAGAAAAAGTCCCATAGATGTTTGTAAAAAACTAAATATCAACTTCTGGCATATAGTCCTCTGGCTTTGGGTATTCTCACTATCCCTCCTGGAACTGAGCCCAAAAAAACTGCGCCAAGACTAAGAATAACTTTATTTCAACAATTAATCCCGAAAACAGAATTCCTAAGAATTGGTATGAAGTCAATTGCAAAGAAAAGAATCAAAACACAAGTACAAGTAGAACTTAATTGGTGCCGAGCAAATAAAGCCTCCCCAATACCTGAGAAAGAACACCTTTCAGGTCAATGATGCAGCATCTGCTCTCAAATAGTCTTTAAATAACAAAGAGAAAAAGAAACTGGATCAAATTAGTTTTCAATGTGACACAAAAATGCCTAATAATCCTTTCAGTAGTAACTAACTATTAACTAAACACTATTTGAGTCTTCCATATTCGGATCAGGACTAACCACAACAGGGATACTGTTCCCAGTAGTTCTCAAAGGTACAACCTTAACCGGAGGCTCGGGAGTAGCTTTAGTCGGCTGTTCTTCTTCCTGAGAACAAGCTGCTAATGCCTCTCGCAAAAGAGAATCAAATGTTCCTCCGGGAAGCCTATGGCGAGCAATCTCTAGAAAAGTGCGCGGCAAAGATTCAGAAGCCGCATCTCTCAAGGCAGGATTGTTACGTCGATGCTCCTGTTCGTCCTGAATTGCCCGAATAAAGCGACGAGTGACATCTCTTTTTGTGGAAGCCTTAATAAAAGTGTCACTATCACCAGTGCCTGTACCAACCTCACGCTCCAAATCTGTGATACGTCTTTCAAGACTCTCAAGGACCTCTTCTGATTCTTTTCTGATATGGGCAAGTTGTCCATCAGAAAGGTTCGGCATGTCTGCTACATAAATCTTGCCGTGATCCCTAAGTGTTAGGAATGTTGGCCTAGCACCTTGTCTATGAGAGCCATAGTTGTCGTTGCCATTTGCAAGTGGCCTACGTGGTGGCACAGGGCCTGCTGAGCTACGCCTGCGCGTAGTGCGCTGTGGGGGTTCAAAAGCCATAGGTCTAAGAATGTAGTGCCGCTCCTGCCGAGATAAATAGTTGATTTACACTCATCCATGTTACTAGCCACTGTTCTCAATTGCATTTGAAAACATGCGCTCGTAGAAATCCGAAGCAATCAAGCGCGGCATAAAAATCCAACGATCAGGCTTTGAAAGCTTTAAAAAAAGGAGCTTTAGCTTTCGGCAGGCCTGATTTCACCCATCAACCATGCATTTAATCCTTGTTCTTTGCATGTGCCCAATACATCTTCGACACTTTCAACTGGCAGAACAAAACAAAAACCAATTCCCATATTAAATGTATTCCAAAGATCCTCCTCAGAAATCTGACCAGCTTCCTGAACCCAATGAAATAGCTCTGGCCACTCCCAAGTTGATTTGTCAACGAAAGGCATAAGACCTTGAGGGACGCAACGCGGCAAATTCTCGGGCAATCCTCCTCCCGTTATGTGAGCCATCCCATGAATTGGTATTTTTCTAGCCAGAAGAGTCTGTACCAGTTCAGAATAAATAATGGTTGGAGTTAACAATCTCTCTATTAAAGATACTTTTTTATAATTAGAGTTTTGAACTTTTTTTTGTTCAGTAATAGCAAGAACTTTTCTGATCAAACTAAATCCATTACTATGAAAACCACTACTTTCTACAGCAACAATTTGATCCCCTTTCGTTACATCAGAACAATCAATTAAAGCACTCTCTTCTATAACTCCAACACAAAATCCAGCAAGATCGTAACGGCCAGCTGAATAAAAGCCAGGCATTTCTGCCGTTTCTCCTCCTAATAATGAACAATTGCTTATTCGGCAACCATGTGAAATTCCATCAACAACTTCTGCCATCGCCTCAGGGCCAAGCGCCCCAGTTGCAATGTAATCAAGAAAAAAGATAGGCTCTGCTCCAGTTGTAATGACATCGTTAACGCACATCGCAACAAGGTCTATTCCTACTCCGAAATGAGCGTGATGTTCCTGGGCTAATTCAAGTTTGGTCCCTACTCCATCCGCACCTGCAACTAAAACAGGCTTATTAAGCCCCGAAGGTAATCGAAACAACCCACCAAAACCTCCTAACCCTCCAATGACTTCAGGGCGCTTGGTTGAGTCAACACTTGATTTTATTCTTTTGATGAAAGCCCTTCCAGCTTCAACATCAACACCAGAAGCTTTGTAATCCATTGGTTCTCCAAAAATCAAATAGCTGACTTACTTTCTAATTGGCTTCTTTAGACAATTAACATGCAAGCCTGCCAAAAAGGAATCCAACCTCTATAAAAACATTATTGCAACCAATTGGTCTTGATTTGTGCAGACATTTTCAGTCCTAAAGACACAAGATGAATTGCATCAGTGGCGTCAAGAGCAATGCACTCCAATTCATTTCGTGCCAACCATGGGTGGACTCCACAAGGGCCACTCCAAGCTTATAGAAACAGCCCAAAAGACAGAGAGAGAAAGAGCTCCTGTTGTTTTAGTAAGCGTCTTTGTCAATCCTCTGCAATTTTCGCCTACAGAAGATTTCAACAACTACCCACGTGACTTAGATAAAGACTGTAATTTGGCTACTGCTTCTGGGGCTTCTGCTCTATGGGCACCTTCTGTAGAAGATATTTTCCCGAACGGACCAGATTCACATATTCGCGTGCATGCACCTAAAAACCTTCAAGCAAATCTTTGTGGAGTTAATCGTAAAGGCCACTTTGATGGTGTTGCAACTGTAATGTCTAGGTTGTTAGCCATCATAAAACCGAATTTAGTTTTTCTAGGAGAGAAAGATTGGCAACAACTAATAATTATTCGTCACTTAATTAAAGACCTTGGGCTATCAATAGGTATCAACACAATTGGTACAGTTCGCGATCAAGATGGATTGGCTTATAGCTCCCGAAATAGTTTATTAAAGGCAGCAGAGAGAGAGAAAGCTATTCTGCTGCCACAACTTCTCAAAAAGGCTTATTCATCTTCTCTTCAAAAAGAAGAGGTTGATATTTCCAAAATAAATGCCGAATTAAATAACAATGGATTGAGAGTGGAATACTTAGAAACAGTAGACCCCTTTACATTGCAACTCGTTAAGCCGAACAAAAGGCCATGCCTACTTGCTACAGCTATAAAATGCGGAGAGACACGTCTTATAGACCATACATTTCTTATAGCTAGAAAGCCAATTATTGCAATTGATGGCCCTGCCGGAGCAGGGAAAAGCTCAGTTACTAAAGCAGTTGCAAGCAAGCTTTCTTTACTTTATCTAGATACAGGTGCAATGTATAGAGCCGTAACTTGGCTAATTAAAAAAAATAATATCAGCCACAAAGATGAATCATCAATCAGGCTAATAGTAAAAGATCTGAAGATTGAATTTCAGACATCACAATCTAACGATCAACAAGTCATGGTAAATAATTATAATATAACTGAAGAAATTAGATCCCCAGAAATAACTAATCTTGTATCTCAGATTGCCTCTATAGGAGCAGTAAGGGAAGCCCTTACTGCTCAACAAAGAAATATGGGTAAGCTTGGAGGATTAATTGCCGAAGGAAGAGATATAGGCAGCTCTGTATTCCCTGATGCTGATGTAAAATTTTACCTTACAGCGAGCCCAAAAGAAAGAGCAAAAAGGCGAGCATTAGATTTAAATAATCGTGGCTTTTCAGTCCTTAATATTCAACAATTAGAAAAAGAAATACTCGAAAGGGATATGCTCGATAGCAATAGAAAAATATCTCCTTTGAAAAAAGCAAAAGATTCCATTGAAGTGATAACAGATGGTATGGATATCGACCAAGTCATTAACTTGTTAATCAAACTCTTTTATACGCGAGTACCGAAAGAAGTCTGGCCTAAAGATTAGTAATTATTTTTTCCAATAATCCATCACATGCATCTTCCAGAAGATCCAAAACCTTTTCGAAGCCATCTCCTGAACCATAGTAAGGATCTGGGACTTCTTTCAAATCACTATTAGTTGAAAAACTCATTATTGGATAAATAATATCCTTATTAATAGATAGCTTACTCTTTTGAGAGAAAGACATTAAAGTCCGTAAATTATCATCATCCATTGTGAGTATTATATCAAATTCCTTGAAATCACTAATTCTAAACTGACGAGCAATACTATTAATAATAACCCCCCTTTGTTCTGCCGCGCTTCGCATTCTTGAGTCTGCCGATTTTCCTACATGCCATCCACCGGTCCCGGCAGAATCAACCAAGAAATTCTCTCGTAAACCTCGCTGCTCCAGTTTATGCAAAAATACTGCTTCAGCAGCCGGAGATCTACAAATATTCCCTAGGCATACAAATAAAACTCTATAACTCATCTTAATGAAGATTTGGGGAATTCCATTTTAAGTCTTTCTTAGACACTTTTATAAAACTCTAAGAAAAGAAGATTAATTGAATTATCATTCTATTATTGGGAAAAGGATCTGGTTTATATAAGATTCGGTCCATTCGCTTCCATAGAAGCGAGTAAGCATTCCTCTGGCAGGATCTTTTTCTGATCGATATCTTAAATAGCTCTTTTGTCCATCACATAACAAAGCAGACCTTTCACCTGAAACCCTTTCAACATTCTTCAAAAGATCAATATAAAGATTTAAATAATCACAAAATGCCGAGAAAAAAAAATTATTTATTAGAGAATCAGAATCTATTCCAAAAGGAATCCTAGTCCACAAAAATCCCGGAGAGAAGTATTTCTTAGCCCCCTCAGGGATGCTTCCTCCATTCGGAAAATATCCATTCCAATATTCATTCAACTCATTTACTTTGTCATAAAATAATGACATTTGAATCTTGTCTTCGCAAATAGCAGGTTGCAAATCAAGTGCCAACAAATGTCCAGAAGGAAGCGTTACTAAATCTGCACCAAAAAAAGGAAGCTCATAAAATTTAGATGGCAACACAACAAAGTTCAAAACAGAGGTAAAGTTTCTTACCTCTACGCAAGCAGCTCTAATTTGCCTAAATTTTGAAGTTTTAGCGGCCCAAGTCTGAGTATGTGCCTTCTCTCTTTTGGCTTTGCTACCAAATTCATTTTGGTGATCAAGAAAATAGCTATTAATAGGATATGACTGCAGTTGGAATGGTTCTAAAGATTTAATTGCATAATCAAGAAATGGTGCCCACCTCCAACCATCAAGACTGATTGGATCAAGACTATTTTTTCTCAAAGAATTAACCATTTTTCCCAAAATATTAGCAAGACAAAATTATTGTTCTATGAGCTTGCAGGAAAAAGAAATTCATGCAAAAAGCGGTGAGACCAACTCTTACCAAAATAACTTGAAAATAAACCATGTGCTGGATCTCTATCAACACTATAGACATCATATTCGATCTGGAGCTGCTTAACTTCCTCCGCTGGAATTTGAGAAAGATCCAAAGATGAAATCTTCTGTAACTTCCAATAGCAATCTAAAAATTCTTTGAATGCAATTGGCAATGATTTAACTGCTTCTCCACTCCCATCCTTGCAAAATAGTAGCCAAGGTGAAAAATAACGATTGGGATCAAATGATCGCATATTAGTTTCTCGACTTAATTCTGGGAAGCGGCTATTAAGAGTCTTTAGTCCTTGAAAATAACGATCGAAATAAGCTTGTTCTTGAACCAAAGGCTGGAAATCCAAAACAGCAACTAGTTGTTTACGAATTCCAAACCACAAAAGATCAATTCCCATTAATGGCATATCACTGCAGTATTCGGGATATGCAACAGAATTTAGAACCTGAAGCTTTTCTGCTCCATCTAAGCGAGTTACTCTCCAGCGCCTATATCCTGGAACATTCCAAAGCCAACTTCGAATAACAGCGTCTCCCTTTATAGAGGAGTGCTCCTGAAAGTCTTGATTAACCTGGAGAGGCAACCCACCTCGCGCAAGAAGACTTTGATGTAACTCTTCGAGAAAAGGATCAAACACTAATCCTCTCCACAAAAAATTTAATTTTATTCAAAAAGATGCACATATTATTGTCTCGCCTAAGGGTTTTCATAATAGAATTACATCTTAGAAGAAGTCTTAAGATATCAACACTAATAATACCTCTAAGTGATTTTGAATTAAAAATTTTCATATAAAAACTTCACAACAAACAAGGAAATATCAAGAATGAAAAAAAAATTAACTTAGAGGGTAATCAGTCTTCAGTGCTACCTGGTCGTCGCCCCCGTGTAATAAATCCGAAGAGGACCTTACCAATAGCAGCAACCAAGTTCCCCTCTAATTCTTCAAACATATCCATATTAAATTTAAAAGCCATATTTGCTTCCTCAACTATTCTCGTAGCCATATTTTGATCTATAGGCAAAGAGTCCAATGTTTGGCTATATAAAGCCTTAAATTCTTTTTCATCATCAATGTCATGAAACTCATAAAAGCGAAGACCATCATGTTCACCTAAATTCATCGCCTTCTGAGCAATATTCTTAAGAATCTGTCCCCCAGAAAGATCACCTATATAACGAGTGTAGTGATGAGCTACAAGAAGCTCAGGGGCATCCTTCGCTATTTGATGAATACGAGCAACATATTCTTTTGCCGAAAGAGTTGGCTCAATTAAATTTGACCAACCATCTCCAAAATAAAATTCCAAATCATTCTCAAGTGCAGCCCGCCGATGTAAGACCGGAAAACTGACCGGTGCGACTACCGGATGGCCTTGATCACTAAGCTTGCCAATCTCTTCTTCCATTGCTGAGTAAACAAAAAAAAGATCAGCAACTAGTTTCCTATAGCTTGACTTTTCAACCACTCCCTTCAAGAAGCATCTTACAAAGCCTGTGTTCTCAGCCATTGTGTGAGCTTTCTTTGTTCCCTCTCTAAGTTGGCTTGCAAGGGCTATAGACATTGATAACTCGCCCCGTAAGAGATTAATAAATTACAATCAACCAATCCTAAAAGCTCAAGGCAAAAAAAAAGCAATATCAAAGGTTTTTTATAACTTGTTAGAGAAGAGTTCAAAAAGCTCTTGACAAATCTCTTGCAACACAGTGATTTCAGCTTGCTGCGGCAGATGTGTTCCTGTGGGATGCCAATCACCAATCGTTACAAGACGCCAACGTTCACCATCAAATGTCATGCCACGCATAATCACACCTAATAATCTTGGTGTGGTTTCATGTTGAACATCTTTAAGCCTAAGTTGCACTAATAAGCTTCGACACTCCAACTTCGGAGTCCAACCAGGAAAATCAAAGGCTAAGTCTAAGGTTTCTTCTTCACACCACATCCGTGTCTGAGGGTCATCTCGCCAAGGGGTGAAATTTGGAGATGCTGCAGGAAAATACTGGCGAACTAAATTCACAACCGATGCAAGAGTCTTTAAAGAAGCAAGGCTTAGTGACTGATCAGCCGCATTCATCTCAATCGACCCATCTTGTTCTTCGTATGGGTTGAATATACCCTTACAGTTACGGCGGGTAAAGGAGAACTAACAAAGAAACTCATGAAAAATCCTATCCATTTGTTTCTCTTATATAAAAACAAAAAAGATTTCT
>QCFN01000032.1 GCA_003280245.1 Prochlorococcus sp. AG-363-J23 | reverse complement strand
CTATCACTTGTTATCAAGAGATACGTTATATCCAATATTGATAAATGATTTTAGTAATAATATTAGGTTTGGCATTTGGGGCACCAGTGAGAGCTTCTTCCAGAAATGACTTCTTTTTGAATCTGAGTTCCACAAACTCGGCATGGCTTTCCGCTCCTTTGATAAACCCATGCTTGGCCACCATAATTACCATTAAGTCCTTTTAGATCACGAAAATCGCTAAAGGAAGTCCCTCCTTTCCCAATGCTAATTTTCAGAACATCTACAAGACTTTGGCAAAGTTTTTTTAGTTGGTTATAGTTTAGATCTTTGCTTTGGGTATGAGGAAGAATCCCTGCAGAGAATAAACTTTCATCAGAGTAAATATTCCCTGCACCTGCTACTACGGACTGGTCTAACAATGATGATTTAATAGCTCTTTTGGAATTTTTTAATCGATCACTTAGGTAAGAAGCGTTAAAGCTTTTACTAAAGGGCTCTGGCCCAAGCGTTTTGAGCCCTTTTATAATTTTTTCAGCGGTGATCCCTGGAGGAACCCACCACATTTGACCAAAACTACGGGTATCTATGAACCGAAGTTCTTGGCCTTGATAACTCCATATGCGAACGCGCGTATGGGAACAAGGTTCATTCGGCTCATCAAATAATTGAAAATGACCTGTCATCCTTAGATGAATTCCCCACAAACCTCCATCCGCAAATTCGGTTGAGCAATTTGTGCTTAAATCACTTTTTTTTAAAAGTCTAGAAAGAAGGTATTTTCCCCTTCTTTCCCAATCACCAACAAGAGCTCCCTGGAGCTTAGTAATAAATTCTTTTGGCCCCCCTGGACTTGCGATGCATGTAGGTCTACATACATCGATACGTTCAATCTGAAAATTGACAAGACGATCCGCAAGGCCCCTACGAACCGTCTCTACTTCTGGAAGTTCAGGCAAAATGCCCTATTTAGCTGATTAAGCGCGCTCTAGCTCGCTTTCGGCAAAGTTGTTGGTGTTGTTTCCACCATCTTGGCCGCTAAATACTGCGTAGTTCACTTTCTCAAAGCGCACAACGACAGGATATTTAATGCCAGATTGGTCTACGGAAGCAACTTTGCCAACTTCGTTATACCAATAGGACTCAGGACGCTTGACGCGTACCATGTCACCTCGAGAAATCGCCATCGATTCTTTGGAAATGGGGGTTTCATATAAGAGATTATCGCTGTGTAAGTGATAGTTGGCTTTAGCGTCACAGAATGTCGCCGCTGATTGATAATTCTTTTAGAAAAAATCCAGTCTTTAGATGCGCCTGTGGCTGAGTCTTCCCCTGCTAGCACTGATCCGTTGACCTTGGAACTTGATTTACCTGATCCAGAAAAGGATGACATCAGCACGCTTGAGTTCTTTTCTCAATTAGAGAAGGCTTGGGCTGTATGCGATCGCTTTGACCTCCAAACTGAAATTTGGCGTGGAAGAATTTTGAGGGCTGTTAGAGACAGGGAAAAAAGAGGAGGCGAAGGTCGAGGTGCTGGTTTCCTTCAATGGCTTCGTGAACGTGAAATTAGTAAGTCAAGAGCTTATGGGCTTATTAAGCTTGCTGATTCTTCTGACAGCTTGGTTGGTGGAGGCCTTTTAGAAGAAAAGAGGGTTAATCAATTTTCTAAAAGGGCATTTTTGGAAACGGCTCAAGCTTCGCCTGAGGTGCAGTTAATGATTTCGGAAGCAGCAAATGAAGGGCAGGAAATAACCAGGAAGCAAGTCCGACGCTTATCTGATGACTTTATGTCTGTCACATGTCCTCTGCTGCCGGAGAAAATTCGTCAACAGGCTCAAGAGAATCTTTTGCCTTCAAGAGTTGTTGCTCCACTGGCGAGAGAGTTAGCAAAGCTTCCTACTCCTCAGCAGGAGGATTTATGCCAGACCTTATCTGCGGTTCCTGAGATTCAGGTGGTTAAGAACATTACCAATAAGGCTCGCTGGATTTCTAAAGCAATTGAATCATGTCAAGCAATTCGGGCTTTTCAGAATGATCAATTCGATTTAGAGAAAGCAATGCAGGAGGCAGAGCGGCTTGACTCTCTTGGTCAGCTTTCCGATGCTTTACGCCAGGCGCAGGCTATAGAGGCATCAGTTCTAAAGTTTTATACTGCCACTAAGAGATTGGGTTTGATCCAGGAAAAGTTGTGGGTTGAGAGTGGTAGTAGCACGCCTTATTTAAGAGATGTTCTAGATTCTCTTCAGGCACTTTGTGGTGCGACCATGAGGGTATCTCTTGGAGACTTGGCTGGAGGAAAAAGAATTCGTTTGCAAATTGTTGAGGAAACTCCTGATCATATTGAGCCTCCGAATATTGATCCTTGATAGATCTTTTCTGTAGTTCTTTTGCTCGTTATCTTGCAATTGGCTGTGTTTTTTTAGTTGGATTCTATCCTTTCAGCACTAGATAAGTTTTACGGATGGGATTCCTTTCGGTTGGGACAACGTGAAGTTGTAGAGGCAATCCTCTCAGGGAGAGATGCTCTGGTTGTATTGCCAACAGGAGGAGGTAAATCACTTTGCTATCAGTTGCCAGCACTTATTAGAGAGGGATTAGTCGTAGTGGTGTCTCCTTTGATTGCTTTAATGGAAGATCAGGTTCGGCAACTTCAAAAAAAAAATATTGCAGCTACTTGTATTCATGCTGGATTGGATGCGGCACGAAGAAGTGAAACTTCAAATTTGTTGAAACAAGGATCATTGAGGTTGCTTTATTTGGCACCAGAAAGAGTGCAAAGTAAGGAAATTACTGCATTTCTTCAGAGAAAAATATGTGAAGGTAATTTGGTAGCAATTGCAGTAGACGAAGCACATTGCATTAGTTCTTGGGGGCATGATTTCAGACCTGATTATTTGCGCCTTGGTGAAGTTCGAAGATTATGTCCAGGAATTCCTGTCGTAGCTTTAAGTGCGACGGCTCCTCCTCGAGTTAGGGCGGATATTATTAAATTATTGAAATTACGTCATCCTCTTTTAAAGGTCTGTTCTGCCAAGAGAAATAATCTTGAGTACGTGATGAGAAGAAGGCAAAAGGAAGCCCTCGCCGAGGTTCTAGAGGCTCTAAAGACTTCTAGGGGTGCCCGTTTAATCTATGTACGTACGCGTCGATCGGTAGAGCGATGGACAGAATTGTTGAGGGATGAAAATGTTGCAGCTATTCCATATCATGCAGGCCTTGATCCGCAAGAAAGAGAGGAGGCTTTAGAAAATTTTTTGAATAAGGATGATCCGGTTTTGATTGCAACGGTTGCATTTGGAATGGGTGTAGACAGAAAAGATGTAGGAATGGTGCTCCATTTGAATTTGCCAGCATCACCTGAAGGTTATTTGCAGGAATCCGGCAGAGCAGGGCGAGACGGCCTTCCCGCAAGATGTTTAGTTTTATTCTCTCCAGGTGACCGTAAAAAGCTTGATTGGGCAATTAAGTCTTCACTTAGAGAAAAGGGAGAACAGTCATCAAATAGGGAGTTGCGTTCAGAGCATGCTTTTGAGCAACTTCGTCGCATGGAAGCCGTTGCCGAAGGTGAATCATGTAGAGAACAGGCACTCTTGCTTGCTGTAGGAGAAATTAGTCAACCTTGCGGAAGATGTGATAGATGCACAACTACTCTTTTGCCACAAGATCGATCACAAGAAGCATTTACTTTGCTTTCTGAGATTCAAGAGCAAAAGGGTTTTGGATTGTCAATGCTTTTAGAGAAAACTTCTTTACAAGAAATACGTCCTAAAGAAGGTTGGGGGTGGTTGGCTCGGAGATTGGTCCAGGAAGAATTAATTGGTGAGAGTAATGATGGATCTCAACGTCTTTATCTGAAAGATAGTGGACGGTCTTTTTTGTTGAATCCATGGCCATTACTTTATTCTTTTTGAAATTGATTTATTTAATTATTTTCTAACTAACTTTTGTTTTGCAAAGATCAATAAGTAAGTCCTTTTCAAAGGATTTTAACGGCTTCTCCCAACTTCTCCAGGTGCCATTTTCACCAGTTGAATTGATCTTCCTGACCGAACAGTTCACTGCTATATATAGAGGCTTGCCTTTGTTGTTTAGGCTTGGTGCAACGAAACTTCCAGCCATTAAGTTCCACTGAGACCAATCTATTTTTAGAGGCCCATAAGTACGCCATTCGCTCTTTCTGCTTTGATGTTGTTTTTGATTGTAGATAGAAGATTTCTTCAAACTCTTTGGAGGCAGATTTAATGATATTTTCGTCCCAACTTCTATATTATTAGGGTCTTTTATCTTATTTATTTTGATAATAGTGTTTATGGGAACTTTATGGAGTTTAGATATCTCTGTCAATGTTTCACCTTTTTGGATTGTATGAGTTGATGCTTTTGAATTTTTTTGAATACCAGAGGACTGAATTCCTTGAGGAATTTTAATTATTTGTCCAGGATATAGTATATCCGGGTGTATTAAATTATTGAATGAGATTAACTCGTCTTTATTGATTTGATAGAGCCTTGAAATCTTCTGTATTGTTTCGCCAGGGTTGACTTTGTGAATTGAATTTTTATAAGTTGTTTGTCCATTTTTATTGTCAATTAATTTGAGCTTGCTCCCAATTTTTATTTGATTTGAATCGCTAATATTATTTAGGCGCATTATTCTTTCAATGGGCACATGATATCTTTTTGAAATTTGAGAAAGCGTATCTCCGGCTTTTACCGTTATATCTGTTGCCCAACTCTGAGCTGGTAAAAAAACTGTAAGCGCAATCACGGGGATGGCTGTGCGTCGCATTGACTCCCAACAATTCTTTGCAACGATAAGACTCCTGGAAGGATTCGCCAGTCTTGGATAACTATATTAAAAATGAAGTTTCAGATTCTTTATTTCATTAGTTGCTTTAAAATGGACGCGCTTAGCTTGTAAGGAGGATATCGGAAATTTAGATCCAGCCAGAATGGTCGTTTTAAGATAGCTTTTTGGTGTGAAAAGGTTTCAAATCCAGCGATACCGTGATATCTACCCATACCACTTGCTCCAATCCCTCCAAATGGTAAATCAGGGATCCCTGCTTGCATGACTACGTCGTTAAAGCAAATACCGCCAGAACTGGTGGTATTGATAAGAATTTCTTGATCGTTAGCTGTCCCTCCAAATAGGTACAACGCAAGTGGTCGAGGTTCTTGCTGTATACCAGCAATTGCTTCTTCCAGATTAGGCACATTTAGTACAGGTAAAAGAGGACCAAACAATTCTTCTTGCATTAGCGGATCATTTCGATTGCTAACCGAAATTAGAGTTGGAGCTATACGTTGTTCTGAGGGGTCTACTTCACCTCCAAAAAGAATCTGTCCTTGCTGTTTGGCTCTTTCTAAGAGGGTGATGATTCTTTTGAAATGGTAATCGTTAATAATTTTGGCTAGGTCTTTAGATGCTAAGGGGTTTGCCCCGTAGAAGTTTGACCGGGCATTATAAATTTCTTTAAGAAAAGGCTCCCTAATAGATTCCTGAACAATTAAATGGTCTGGAGCGATACATGTTTGTCCTGCATTAAGCCCCTTCCCCCACATCAATCGCTTTGCTGTGACTTTTAGATCGGCACCTTCCAGAATTATTGCTGGACTCTTTCCTCCTAGTTCTAGCGTTACTGGAGTGAGGTTTTTAGCTGCAGCAGCCATTACTTTTTTCCCGATTGAGCCTCCACCAGTAAAGAAAACGTGATCAAACGAGTTCTTTAATAGTTCTTCTGCGACATTTCCATCTCCTTCAACAACGTCGACGACGCTTTGCTCGAAGTATTCCCTTACTAGTTTGGCAATAAGAGCAGAGGTTTTAGGCGCATTTTCGGAAGGCTTGATTACAGCTGTATTCCCAGCTGCTAGAGCGCTGACAAGAGGCTGAAAGACTAGCGAGAAAGGATAATTCCAGGGACCGATAATTAGGATGCAGCCAATTGGTTCCAATCGTATGTAGGCTTCACCAGGCTTCAGAGAAAGAGGAACTTCTTTTCTGCGAGGTTTCATCCATTGGACTAGTCCTTTTTGAGCCAGTTTTAATTCCTGCCGTACAGCGATAAGCTCAAAAAGTGCTTCTGTTGGAGGCTTGCCTAGGTCTGTGGCTAATGCTTTTAATACATCATTTTCATGTTCATCAAGAAGTGTTCTCAGCTTTCTAAGTTGTAGCTCTCTCCATTCTTTCTTTCTTGTTTGGCCAGAAAGGACGGGATTGCGTAGTCTTTTTAGTGGAAAGTTTTTCGAATTCAATGGAATGAAGCTATTGTCAGAATTGTGTACTAATTGCGCCGTATCTCAGTGGATTTGACGAGGTAATGACTGGAAGTGATTCATGGTGGAATGGAGCTGTCATTTATCAGCTTATCCCGCGTAGTTTTGCGGATGGGAATGACGACGGGATTGGAGATCTTCAAGGATTAACTGCTCGTTTGAGTTACTTGAGATGGCTTGGCATTGAGGCTATTTGGTTAACACCTATATATCCTTCTCCATTATTAGATGGGGGATATGACATTACCGATTTTGAAGCAATTCATCCTGAATTGGGAGATTTGGGGGCATTTCATAGGCTTTTAACTGCTGCTCATAAGCATGGAATCAAAGTAATTATTGATCTTGTACTGAATCATACGAGCAATCTTCATCCATGGTTTCAACGCGCTCGCTGGGCACCAAAAGGAAGTCCTGAAAGAGATGTCTATGTTTGGAGCGATGATCCACATCGTTATGCGGATGCTCCTGTATTGTTTCGCAAATTTGAATCTTCTAATTGGGAATGGGATGAGGTCGCAGGTCAATTTTATTTGCATAGATTTCTTCGACATCAACCAGATCTGAATTATGAAAATCCCTGGGTTCAGGAGAGGATGCTTGGAGTGGTTGATTTTTGGCTGAACAAAGGAATAGATGGTTTTCGTTTGGATGCAGTGCCGTTTTTATTTGAAGCAGAAGGTAGTCGATGTGAAGGATTACCTCAAACACATAATTTCTTAAAAGAACTTCGTCAAAGAGTTGAGAAGCATGGTCGAGATGTATTGCTTTTGGCCGAAGCAATTCAACCTGTTGAGGAGGCTGCACCATATCTTGCCGATGATGAGCTTCATGGGGCTTTTAACTTTGCACTAACTGCTCATTTATTTGCAGCTGTAGCGAGTGGAAGTTGTGAAAAATTACGTAATTGCCTTTCTAAAGCACAGCAGGTTGTTCCTGGTTGTCGTTGGGCGTTGCCTTTAAGAAATCATGATGAATTATGGCTTGGTGATGGTTACTTGGTTCCCGAAGATGTTATCCAAACTATTCGCACTGGATTGCATCAAAGCCAGGGTCATTGGTTGAATTGGGGCATCAATAGGAGATTGGCTCCATTATTGAATGGTGACCCACGTGCTAATAGACTTCTTCATGCTCTTCTTTATAGCTTGCCAGGCATGCCGTGTCTGTATTACGGAGATGAGTTGGGAATGGGAGATTGGCCTGGATTAAGAGATAGAGATCCTAATCGAACTCCTATGGCATGGACTCCTGCTCGCAATGGTGGGTTTTCAACTGCTCCTGATCCGTTGTTAGTTCTTCCTCCAGTTACAGCTCCTGGTTATGACTATCGAGTAGTCAATGTTGAAGTGCAGAAAGAGCTCCCAGGTTCTTTACTTAATTGGCATCGACGTATGCTGACTTGTAGAAGGTTGTTGCCCGCTTTAAGAAAAGGGACCTTTGAACTTTTGGAATCGGCCCACCCGAGTGTTGTTGCTTATGTTCGTAGTACTGAAAATATGACTATTTTGGTGGCGGCAAATGTTTCTGCCGCTGGAGCTTCGGTACGGTTGGATTTAAGTCAATGGAATGGAGAGAGAACTCGTGAGGTCCTTTGGGGTTGTGAATACCCTATTGCTAATGATGATTGGTTCGTATATTTATCAGCGTATGGCTTTAGTTGGTGGTTGATAGGTGAGGTTGAAAATTCAGAGTATGCATTTAGTGAAATTTCAAAAATAACTAGTTAATTTCATGTGGTTAGATCCAAATTACCAAATGGTAAGTTTGCTGTCTCAAGTTGCTCTTGAACGATAGGTAAAATTCTTTTTGCCTCATCTATATCTACCATTGCTAGACGACACCTTCTTGCTAAAAGGTCAGTTGGTGTTCGTGCATATTCATGCTTGATAGCCCTATTAATTTCAGCTTTGCATATTGGAATAACATCACTAATCGGTAGTAGTTGATCTTGCGGACTTCCTTGAATTATTTCCAGAGCATTAATGCCATAGTTTGATTGAAGGTGAGCCAGTTGATTTTCGCGAAGGGCAGTATCAGGTAGATGATCCAGGATTTTTTGCCTTTGACTGTTTAGGGATGAGATCGTTTCGATTGAAGTTGGAC
The DNA here is from genome assembly GCA_003280245.1 of Prochlorococcus sp. AG-363-J23. Classification (GTDB taxonomy): domain Bacteria; phylum Cyanobacteriota; class Cyanobacteriia; order PCC-6307; family Cyanobiaceae; genus AG-363-J23. The sequence goes on along the minus strand of QCFN01000032.1, from coordinate 277 downwards.
TTGAACCAATAATTGGAAGATTCTGTGGGGGTGGTAAGGCCTTGCCGAGTAGATCTTCGATTGCTTTCAGGGTGTCAAGAGCTATTGGTCTACAGGTAGTCCATTTGCCTCCTAGAGCACTTATTAAACCGCATGGTAAGGTTTCGATTTCATGTTCCCTTACTACACGACTACTATTGCTAGTTTGTTCGTTTGGTTTGATTAATGGCCTACCTCCTGCCCAGCAACTGCTAATTTCAGGCTCTCCGATATTTGGGAACCATCGGTTTAGATGTTT
>QCFN01000031.1 GCA_003280245.1 Prochlorococcus sp. AG-363-J23 | reverse complement strand
GCCTTTGGGGCAAGGTGGACTTCTATTCCCTCGCAAGAGGCTCTTTGCATCATCATTTTTCGAAGGCAGGCATTTGCGGCAACTCCACCAACCATCACAATCGTCTCCAAAGAATTATCTAAGGCGCATTTGATGCTTCTTTCAACCAAAACCTCTGCCACTACATTTTGAAAACTTGCAGCAAGGTCCTCAACAGGAAGACTTTTTTTTTCTCCTTCAAGCATTTGAACTTTCCTTAGCATTGCAGTTTTTAGACCACTAAAAGAAAAGTCATACGGATAGAAGCCCCCTTCAGGCCTTGACACTTTCCCCTTAGGGAGTGAGAACCTTCGTTCATTACCTGACTGAGCCACTAGCTCTATTGAAGGACCTCCTGGATAAGTCAATCCAAGCAAACGTGCAACCTTGTCAAAGGCCTCTCCTGCAGCATCATCGTGACTTCTTCCCAAGCGAATAAATGAAGGTTTAGTTGTTACTTTTATAAGCTCTGTATGACCTCCACTAACCAATAACACCAGGTACGGAGGCTCAGGAGAATGCTCCGACAAGTCAACTGAAGCTAAATGTGCTTCTAAATGATGGATCCCGATAAAAGGAAGAGCATGAAGCTTTGCGAGTGTTCTAGCAGTTACTGAACCAACCATTAGGGAACCTGCCAAACCAGGTGCAACCGTTGCTGCCACGGCATCAAAATTCGACCAAGACAACCCAGATTCCTCTAAAACTGAATGTATTAGTCCAGGCAAAGTCTCGAGATGCCTTCTTGAAGCAATCTCTGGAACCACTCCTCCCCACTTTGCATGTTCCAAGACCTGAGAAGCTACTAACCCTGATAGCACTTGAGGTTTGCCATCCTCAAGCCTTAAAACAGCTACTGCTGTCTCGTCACAACTTGTTTCGAGGGAGAGTACAGTTGGCGTCATAATGAGCTATCTCATTTAACTTTTACTTGTGACATCTGTCCTTTACTAAGACAGGCTCAACAGGAATCAAACTAATGCGTCGTCTTTTCGCAGTTTTGCTCTCGGCCTTGCTTGTTTTTGGCTTTGCACCAATAGCCAAAGCTGAAATTTCAGATTTGCATGGCGGACTTACCCCTTGCTCTGAAAGCCCCCGCTTCCAAGAAAGAGCTGCATCAGCAGCCACTCCACAAGCAGTTGCACGCTTCGAACGGTACAGCAAAGCTGTATGTGGTGACGATGGCCTCCCCCACCTAATAGTCCCTGCAACACTTGAACCATTTGGTGCCAATGTCTTCCGGGGCCATGAAGGAGACGTTCTAATTCCCGGTCATATTTTCCTATATATCGCCGGAATTATTGGATGGAGTGGTAGGGAGTATCTAAAGGGAGCTCGCAAATCCAAAGATGCTGCTGACAAAGAAATTTTCATCGACTATGACCTTCTTAAATCTTCTCTAATCAAAGGTGCTCAATGGCCACTTGAAGCTGATAGAGAGGGACGTTCTGGCGAACTTCGCGAGAGCGACAACAACATAACAATATCTCCTCGCTGAGATACTTTTTAGGTCAGGTCGATAGTCAACTTCAATCAACTACATCAACCCAATAAAAAGTCATGTCATTCAAAGCAAAGCACAAAATTTTCCGATCCGTGCCTGTTATTGGCGCAGGATGGGTACTTTTCACAGCTGGTTATCTAATTGAATTTAACCGCTTCCACCCTGACCTTCTTTTCCATCCAATGTCAGGTGGTTTTTAGAAAAAAGCAAAAACCCCACTTATTGCACTCTAAAAAAGCCCCCAAGGGGCTTTTTTTTTCTCTCAAACTCAAAAAATCAGACTCCCAAGTCAATTAGTCAAGCAATTAATCCCATTAATTTTTCTATTTCTTGAACTGCAAGGTTCAAATTGTCGTTAATAATCACCGCATTAAATTCATTACTCGCAGATATTTCATCTTTAGCTCTTGCCAAGCGCTTAAAAATAGCCTGTTCATTTTCAGTTCCACGACCCCTAATTCTTCGTTCAAGCTCTTCAAATGAAGGAGGAGCGACAAAAATTTGAAAAGCTTCAGGGCAACTTTTTCTTACTTGCCTTGCTCCCTCAAGCTCAATCTCTAGAAGGACAGGAAATCCTAGCTGGAGTTTTTTCATTACTGGCTTATGGGGGGTACCATAAAAATTCCCGGAAAATTCTGCCCACTCCAGTAAACCTCTATTAGCTACTAATTCATTAAATTCGTCTTTCTCAACAAAAAAATAGTGTTCACCATTGACTTCACCTACTCTTGGAGCTCGCGTAGTAGCTGAAATAGACAACCAAATCTCTCGATTCCTTTCAAGCAATTCATTAACCAAAGATCCCTTCCCTACGCCACTAGGCCCTGTAATAACTGTGAGTCTTCCTCTTTCCAAATCAATAGTCGCGGTCATAAATTGCACCTAATAGAGCCCAAAGACTGGAAGGCTTTTGCAAACAAATTCTAATCAGAATCAATGAATCCTCCTAACGCTCTTCAATTAATGGATTTAACCAGTCTTGTTGCGGTCATTGGAGAGCTAAGGGAAGAATTGATACCCAGTAAATTTGAGAAAGCGCAGCAAATAGAGCCTCAGACACTACAGCTTGGTTTTCGCACATTAAAGAAATTGATTTGGCTTGAGCTCAGCTGGCAAGCTGATGCACCTCGACTAGTTCAAATCTCTCCACCTGAAAAGTCCAAAACCGAAAGCACCATCTCAAAACAATTACAGTACGGACTTAGACAATTAGCTTTGATAGAAATAAAGCAAGAAACATTTGAAAGGGTTATAGAGTTCCAATTTGCAAAACGTCCAGGAGGTAACTTATGTCGCATACTTGTACTAGAGATGATGGGAAGGCATAGTAATTTATTGCTATTAGATCAACACAAAAGAGTTATCACTTTAGGGAGACAAATACGCTCGCACCATTCAAGAGTGAGGCCTATAGGAACTGGAGATAGATATATTCCCCCACCAAAGATGAAAGGAAAGCCACCTAATAAAAATCTTTCCTTAAAAGAATGGAAAGAAGATCTTTCCATAAAAGGCATGTCATTTAAGCAATCCCTACTAGAAACTTACCAAGGAATAAGTCCGGCTTTAGCTCTACAGATAGCCGGAGAGACTCACCAAGAAGCAAATGATCTTACGAACAAATTAATAGAAAATCTTTCAGAGGAGCAATGGGAGTTTTTATATAAAAGATGGAGCCAGTGGATAAATTGCCTAAAAACAGAAGACTTTCAAATATGTTTTCAAGGTCCAACCCCCTTTAGGGTTTGGAGTCAAGGTTTAAATAGTTCTAATCCAAGGGGAAAAGCCTGCATATTGCTAGGAGAGTATTACAGAGAACATCTTAATAGAAAATCAATACTTGAATTAAATAGGTCCATAAGAAAAAAGCTTGACTTTCTAAATAAGAAAAAAGTTAGAGAAATTAAACAGCAGGAAGACCTCCTAAAGGATTCTAAAAATAGTTATTCTTTAAAAGAGAAAGCAGATGAAATATTTTCAAGACAATTTCCAAGCAAAGAAGACATTATGAAAGCACAGAATCTATACAAGCGAGTAAAAAGGCTTCGCCGTTCAGTAGAAACAATAGAGGAGCGTATTGAATATCATAAACAACAACTAGATCTCGTAAAAGGTAGCGAAATATTCCTCGATATTGTCATGAATTCTCGTCCGGAAAACTCTCTTGATCAAATTCAAAATCTAAAAGAAATTGAGAAAGAAGTTGCCAACTTAATTAGAGAAGGAAGTTCGGGAAAGGACCGCAGTAGTCAAAAAGGGGGAAAAACACCCAAACCTCTTGAGATTCAAAGTCCAAGAGGCTTAATAGTTCAAGTAGGGCGCAATCATCGACAAAATGACTGGATAAGCATTAGGAAATCAAAGCATGGTGACATTTGGTTTCATGCACAAGAATGTCCAGGAAGCCATGTTGTTCTCAAGGCCTCGTCAAGATTGGCTGAGCAAGAGGACATTCAATTAGCTGCAAACCTAGCCGCGAATTTCAGTCGAGCCCGAGGAAATCGACTAGTACCTGTAGTAATGACCTCTACAGATAATCTAAAAAGAATCCCAGGGGCACAAGCAGGGATAGTTCAACACCAGGGGGGAAAGGTCCTTTGGGGAAATCCTTCAAAAGCAAGGGAGTATATCCTTCAAGTAACTTCTAACCTATAAAGAACCTTAACCATCCTCTCCTGATTAATCCCAACAAACCAGAAGAACCAAAACTATCTCCTCCCGCTCCAATCAAAATCGAAGTGGAAGGAAAGTTTCCTGTGCTTCCCAATGAAGTAAATATGCCTTTAGCAGATCATCTTGAAGAGCTCAGACAACGAGTTTTAAAGAGTCTTTTAGCAATAGTTTTAGCAGCATTCGCTTCACTACTTTTCGTAAAGCCTATTATCAAAATTCTTGAACAACCAGCTGGATCAATTCATTTTTTACAAGTTGCACCAGGTGAATTTTTCTTTGTTTCAATCAAAGTTGCTGGTTATGCAGGGCTTGTCATTGCACTTCCATACGTTCTGTACGAAATTCTTGCGTTTGTCTTGCCAGGTCTAACAAATAAGGAAAAACGACTTATAGCTCCAGCTGTAGCAAGTTCAGCAATTTTATTTCTTGCTGGTCTTTTCTTCGCTTGGCTGGCCTTAGTACCTGCGGCTTTGAACTTTCTTGTGAGCTATGGAGCAGATGTGGTCGAACCGCTCTGGTCAATTGAACGATATTTAGACTTTGTCCTCTTATTAATGATTTCAACAGGATTAGCTTTTCAGCTTCCAATCCTCCAGTTCTTATTAGGAATACTTGGACTATTGAATTGGAAGCAAATGATATCAGCTTGGCGATGGGTAGTAATTAGCTCAGCCATAGCAGGAGCCGTACTTACCCCTTCGACAGATCCAATTACAATGCTTTTCCTGACCGGAGCTATTTCAGTTTTATATGTTGTAGGAGTTGCTCTTGTAGCACTTACAAATCAATTCAAAGAACAAACTCCTCAAACCCTTCAGTAACTTCTAGTTTCAAACTCAAAGCCTTGCCTACCTTGGGCTTCTTATTTGTATTGCTCAACCACCTCCTTACAACAGGTGCCTGTCCGAGCCTATTAATTACTTCCAAAACTTTTGCAAGATTATTACGATAAGACTCTTCATTTAAAGGATAAGAGAGCTGCTCAAGATACCTCCACATCACCTGAAAATAAAGGCTTTTAGAGCGGACGGCCAATTTAACGTCATAAGTTGCATCCCAACGCTTTCTAAAGCACTGGATAACTTCTTCTACCAATAAAGGGGCAAATTCTTCCTGACTGGACTTAGGAATCACAGGATTTGCTTTCAAAAAATTGAAAAGGCCTCTTCATTAAACCTCTCAAAGGACCTTCGCAGTCCATAATGGACAGTATTGTGCAAAGCCTGAACATCCGTCATGACACAAATGACCTCGAGTGATGTGCCCGGAATGGGTCGTAGGCAGTTCATGAACCTGCTTACCTTTGGCTCTCTAACAGGCGTAGCACTTGGAGCGCTATACCCTGTGGTCAATTACTTCATCCCTCCCAAAGCCTCTGGGAGTGGTGGTGGAACCTCGGCCAAAGATGAGCTTGGAAATTCTGTTACTGCGAGTGGATGGCTTTCAAGTCACCCTGATGGGGACCGAAGCCTCGTGCAGGGTCTTAAAGGAGACCCAACTTATCTAATTGTTGAAGGCAAAGATGCCATAGGCAGTTATGGCATTAACGCCATTTGCACTCACCTTGGCTGTGTAGTCCCTTGGAACAGTGGGGCCAACCGATTCATTTGTCCTTGTCATGGCAGCCAATATGACGCCACAGGGAAAGTAGTTAGAGGGCCAGCACCACTATCTCTTGCATTAGCAAATGTTTCCGTTGAAAACGACAATGTATTTGTCAGCCAATGGAATGAAACAGACTTTCGCACGGGCGAAAAGCCCTGGTGGGTTTGATCTTCATCAAGCATTAAAACCAGTCTTCAATCTCTCCCAGCCAATGCCTCGCAACATTCAATTCCTCTTCTGTTCTCTACTACTAGGGATATCTTTAATTTTTGCTCCATCAGAAAGCTGGGCATACCCTTTTTGGGCGCAACAAAACTATGAAAATCCAAGAGAAGCTACTGGGAAAATTGTTTGTGCTAATTGCCATTTAGCACAAATGACAACTCAAGTAGAAGTACCGCAATCAGTAGGAGCTGATAGTGTTTTCAAGGCAGTTGTAAAAATACCCTACAAAAAAGATATAACTGAAAAAGGTGCAGATGGAAGCGATGTACCACTACAAGTTGGTGCTGTGGTTATGCTTCCTGATGGATTCAAGCTTGCTCCTCAAGACAGATGGACTGATCAAATAAAAGAAGAAACTTCTGGAGTATTTTTCTCTCAATACAGTGAAGAAAAAGATAACATCATTTTAGTTGGTCCATTACCAGGTGATCAAAATAAAGAGATAGTCTTCCCAATTCTTTCCCCTGATCCTGAAAAAGATAGTAATATTCATTTCGGGAAATATTCAATACATGTAGGAGGAAATCGAGGAAGAGGTCAGGTTTATCCGACTGGAGAGAAATCAAACAACAATCTATTTACAGCTTCACAAGCTGGTATTGTTAATACAATCAAAACCTCTGAGGACGGAACTAGTTTAATAACATTTACGTCTAATAATGGAGAAACTTTTACTGAGAGTCTCCCCACTGGAGTTTCGATCTTAGTAAAGGAAGGTGATTCAGTAGAACAAGGCTCTCCTTTAACTAATGATCCTAATGTTGGTGGGTTTGGACAACTAGATGCAGAAGTTGTACTACAAAGCCCTCTTAGAATTTATGGTCTACTAGCATTCTTTGCTGCAGTTTGTTTATCTCAGGTATTTCTGGTTCTCAAGAAAAAACAAGTTGAAAAAGTTCAGGCAGCTGAGGGGATCTAACTAAGGATAGAGTTTATTACTTCGCCTATGAATCAATTAATGGCGATATTCACATCTCCTGGGTCCGAGCTGATGCTTGGGCCCTTTACCTTGAGATGGTATGGACTATTAATAGCCATATCTGTTCTTATTGGATTAAACCTCTCAAATTATCTTGCCAGCCAAAGAGGATTACCAAAAGAACTTGTAAACGATCTTTTCCCTATACTAATTCTTTCAGCAATCGTTGGAGCTCGAATTTATTATGTCGCTTTTGAGTGGAAGAACTATCAAGACAACTTTCTCAAGACTATTGCGATATGGGAAGGAGGGATAGCAATTCATGGTGCATTAATTGCTGGTACTTTATCAGTCATGATTTATTGCAGAATAAAGAACCAATCATTCTGGGATTTATTAGATTCATTAGTACCTTCTGTTGCCTTAGGTCAAGCAATTGGGCGATGGGGAAACTTCTTCAACAATGAAGCATTTGGTATACCTACAAACTTGCCCTGGAAAATTTCTATACCTGAAATTTATAGGCCTGAAGCTTTTGCAAATGATCAGTACTTCCACCCAACCTTTCTATATGAAAGTATATGTAATCTAATTATTTTTTCCGTACTAATATCTTTGTTTAAATTTGGATTAAACGGGAGAATAAAACTACCTAAAGGCGCCTTAAGTTGTATATACATTGTTAGCTATAGCATCGGAAGGTTCTGGATAGAAGGCCTCAGGATTGATTCCTTATGTGTAGGTGCTCTCCCACCATATTGTGCAGGAGGAATAAGAGTCGCCCAACTAATAAGTATAAGCCTTGTATCAATAGGGAGTCTTGGCATCTGGTGGCTATTTGCAAAACAAAAAAACCTTCCTGAATTTAATAACCCAAAAATTCTCAAGAAATGAAAAAACTAGTTTTTGTTGGCACTGGACCAGGGGACCCTGATCTACTTACTGTTCGAGCAGCAAGATGTATCAAAGATGCTCAAGTAATTGTATGGACAGATTCATTAATTTCCCCAGAGATAATTTCTCTTGCTTCCAGTTCATGCGAGCTAATACCAACAAGCACACTAACTCTAGAAGAAATCCTAAGTATCATTATCAAAAGGATAAATGCTGGCAAGAAGGTAATTCGACTACACGATGGAGATCCATGCCTGTATGGAGCAATCTCTGAACAAATTTGCAAACTAGTTGATCATCAAATAGATATAGAGGTAATACCAGGTATAAGTGCATATCAAGCAACAGCAGCATCTCTTAAAGCCGAGCTGACTATTCCTGGAACTGTGCAAACAATAATTCTTTCTAGAGCCGAAGGGAGAACAGGATTACCAGAAAATGAAAAGTTAGAGAACCTTGCTAAAATAAATGCATCTTTATGTATCTATTTAAGTGCTAGACATGTAGAAGAAGTCCAAGCTACCTTGTTAAAATACTATTCAGAAGAAACACCTGTTGCAATTGCTTATAGAGTCGGATGGAAAGATCAATTAATTAAAATAGTATCTCTTAGTAATATGGCAAATTTTTCAAGGCAAAGGAGGCTAATTAGGACTACTTTATACATAGTTAGTCCTGCATTTTATAAATCCTCAAAAAGGTCAAAGCTTTACTCTTCAGAACATGATCACTTGTTTAGACCCAAGAAAAAACAACTTTAATGACAGAACAATATTCATCCTTACTCGAGTAGTAATAACAGATTTTTTTCAAAAATATCTCTTTAAAGTGATTAAAGAGCAACAACCCAGTCCGCTCATCCCTAAAAAGTATCATTTACTACTTATTTAGGACATTTAAATTAAAAGAACCTTTTCTTGATAGATCAAAACCGATAATCCATAACATTTCAATTAATATATTCATGCTTACTTGCAACCCTACTCAGTAATCATCCTTGTCATCCGAAAAACCTATACTTGCAAAAGGAAACGAGACCACCTCGCTAGAAGATGGTGAAAATTCATTAAGAGAAGTTGGTGCGGTACTAAAAAAAGCTAGACAAGAAAAGAGTTTAGAGATCAAGAATCTTGCCGAAGACTTAAAAATGGGGGAAGAACAAATATTAGCTCTTGAAAAAGGCCTTAAAAATTCACTTCCAGAGACCGTTTATATTAAGGCGATGATTAGAAGAATAGCCGAAAAATTAAACCTGGACTCAACTAGCCTTATGGAGAAATTACAAATCAACTCCAACACAACTCAAGATCATATCGAATCAATCAAGTCACGTGAAGGATATAAATCCAAGAGTTTATATATCTTTCTAAGCTGCCTAGGATTGATCCTAATCGCAATCGCATTTATGAGATTTAATTATATAAAATCGAAGCAATCAAAATCACTTCTA
>QCFN01000030.1 GCA_003280245.1 Prochlorococcus sp. AG-363-J23 | reverse complement strand
AAGTAAAGCCAAATAATACTCTCCTCGATATTGCAGGTGCGATAGAGGATTGTGTTAAATCAAATGGGTTCAGTGTAGTTGAGGACTACACAGGACATGGTGTTGGGAGGAATCTTCATGAGGAGCCATCAGTATTTAACTTTCGCACTAATGATCTTCCAAATGTGACTCTTAGGAAGGGAATGACCTTGGCTGTGGAGCCTATCCTTAATGAAGGTAGTAAGGCATGTAGAACACTTAAAGATCGTTGGACAGTTGTAACTCAAGATGGCAGCCTGTCGGCACAGTGGGAGCATACAGTCTTAGTTACTGATAACGGATGTGAAATACTTACTGACCGGGAGTTTTAAAAGTTGCTCTTCTGGTTAAAGCTGAGTAGATAGTTCTTAATGTTTCTAATATTGGAATTAGTAGATATGTTATTGGATTTGGGGTGACAATGATTAGCTTATGACTTAGCGCTGATTTCTTTATTATTTGATCTGCAACAAACTCTGAATTCATTATTCCGATAGGGTTTAATTCTGATTTAAAAGGACCAAGAATTATTTTTTTAATTTTCAGAGAATTGCGTTCTTCTTCTGTTTGGTTGTTCAATCGCAAGCTTACAAGTCCACCTATTAAGCGCTTAGAAATTTCATATCCGGGACTTAGCGCAGGTTGTATTTCTGCTTCGGAGGTGTTAACCCAAACTTCCCGTTGATTAAATTCAGTTTTGTTAGAGAGGCAAATGGATTCAAATCTTTGTAAGATTGCCCAAGTGCTCAGAGCATTCACTTCAAGTGCTTTGTTTAAGTCATGTATTCCTTGCCTCCCTTGAGGATTGATGCCGTGGTTAAGTATTAGTAAATCAAGTTGATTAAGCTTGTTTTCTAGTAAAGCTTCTTTACCGCAAGTCCATTTGACCCATTCGTTGGGTCCGTTGCAATCTTTGGTATTGCTCTTTTGAGATTGATGGGTGAATCCAATTACATAAGCCCCTCGTGACCGAAAGTTTTTTGTTAAGGTTTTTCCTAGTTCACCACTGGCACCTGTAATACCTATTCGATAATTCTCCCAATTCTTGCTGATTTGGGATTTTCTTGATTTAGGGTCTATGGTTTTCGTCATGCTGTAAAGATCATTGCCCATATTCTTTCAATGCTATTTTCTTGATGATTTGACAAATAGAGATTGATTTTGCATTTTCATTTCCATTTTAAGGAATAGAGCTTCTATAAGTTGTGAAGATCATTCTAAATGTGTAGAAAAGGGGGGTGACTCAAATTTTGATCTAGCACAGAGGAGCTCGGTCGTGGGAAAGACCTTATTGATCGGTTCCTGTGAACCTTTTAGTGGAAAATCAACTGTCGTTTTAGGTATTGCTCGTCAGTTGATTAAGGCAAATCAACTGATTCGCTTTGGAAAACCTTTGGCAACCAGCTTGGAATTGGATCCTGAGGCTGATTTGCCCGTTCCGCTTATTGATGATGATGTTCGTTTTGTAGGAGAAACATTAGGCCTATCAATAGATCAATTAATACCTTCTCTTTCATTCTCGGCTAAATCCACTGCAGATTTGCTTTTAGAGAAAACCCAATTAAATAAAGGAATTGCTTTGGAAAATATGGAGAAGGAGCTTAAGTATGACTTTGAGGGAATTAATCTTCTTGAGGCTGCTGGAAGCCTTCATGATGGTCTGCTTTATGGTCTGAGTCTTGTTGAACTGGCTCATGGCTTTGACGCTCCTGTTTTTTTGGTTCACTCTTGGGTGGACAGTAGAAGTGTTGATGTCTTGTTAGCTGCACGCCAGCAGTTGGGAAAACATTTGGTGGGCATATTCCTTAATGGAGTTTCCCCTAAAGAAGTAGATGTTCTTAAAGAAAAGGTAGTGCCAGCACTTGAGTCACTTGGCTTGAATGTTTGTGGGGTAATGCCACGCTCTCCTCTCCTTAGAAGTGTGACCGTGGGAGAGCTGGTCCGACGTTTGGAAGCCCGTGTTGTTTGTTGTTCTGAGAAACTTGAATTAATGGTTGAAACTTTAAGTATTGGCGCAATGAATGTTAATTCTGCAATGGAGTTTTTTCGTCGTCGAAGAAATATGGCTGTTGTTACGGGTGCAGATCGCACTGATATTCAATTGGCTGCGCTTGAGGCCTCAACTCAATGCTTAATACTTACTGGTGCTAGCGATCCCTTGCCTCAGTTAATTAACAGAGCAGAAGAATTAGAAGTCCCTCTTCTTCAAGTTGACCATGACACACTTTCTACTGTTGAGGTGATTGAACAGGCCTTTGGGCATGTTCGCTTACATGAGGCGGTAAAAGCTACTTATGCTTTTCGACTTGTAGAAGAGAACTGCGATCTTCAAAGATTGTTTGATGTTTTAGATCTCCCTTGCAGTGTTCATAGTGACTGCTAATTTCAATTCAACTGCATGGGGATGTCGTTGAGTCGATCACTGGATCTCCCGGCAATGAGTGGTGTAGACACATTGGCCCAGGAATTGGCCTTGTTGCAGGATAAAGGTAAGCGGCGTATCGCTCTTTTGGGGAGCAGACATGTTCCTGTAGTAGCTATTCATCTTGTTGAGTTGATTGCACGGTCGCTTGCTCAGGAGGGACATTCGCTGATCACTTCAGGAGCTCAAGGTGTTAATGCTGCCGTGATTAGGGGAGTATTAGAGATAGACCCTTCTTTGCTTACAGTTTTATTGCCTCAGAGTCTGAATCTGCAAACTCCTGAGATTCGCGAGCAACTTGAATTTGTTTTGCATTTAATCGAAAAACCTGAGAATGATGATCTCTCCCTCCCAATCGCTAGCAGCTTGTGTAACCAGGAAATAATCAGTAGATGTGATCAATTGATTTGTTTTGCTTTCCATGACAGTGAAACATTGCTTACAAGTTGCCGAAGTGCTGAAGACATGGGGAAAGTTGTTAGCTTGCTATTCTTTGATTAAATACATGATTTATTAGAAAAACTTCTATCCTCTATTTATTACCCTCCTTTGCTTCTATGGCTGATAACCATTCTTTTGATGTTGTCTCTGATTTTGATCGCCAAGAGCTTGTCAATTCTATTGATCAGCTTCGCAGAGAGGTTGCTCAAAGGTATGATCTCAAGGATTCCAATACAGAAATAGATCTAGAAGACTCCGAAATAGTGATTACTACAGCTAGTGATATGACCCTTAAGGCAGTAGATGATGTTCTTCTTCAAAAGGCCACTAAGCGCAATTTATCTTTGAAAATATTTGATTTTCAATCTTCAGAGTCTTGTTCTGGAAACCGCGTTAGGCAGGTAATCTTTTTAAAGAGAGGTCTGAGTCATGACTTGGCAAAGAAGTTGAGCAAGATAGTTCGAGAGAAATTCAAAAAGGTTACTGTTGCTATTCAAGGAGAAAGTTTAAGAGTCACGAGTAAGAACAAGGATGAACTTCAATCAACAATCGCTTTGCTTAGGCAAAAAAGAAGATGAGCTAGATATACCGCTTCAATTCGAAAATTATCGATGAGGGTTTGAATTCCTAGTCTTAGTTGATAAGTACGATTTTTCGGCACTTTTCATTTGGATCCCTGTGTTGAGTTCAAGAAGCTTTTGCCTTATGACGCCAATAAAAAGAAAAAATACATAATATTCAAGTAGCATCTGATCGCTATGACTACTCCATTTCGCAATGTCACTCCAAATCCGACAGGTGGAGCTGCGACTCTTTTACTGATTATTTCTTTTACTGGCTTTCTCTTGCTTACACAGTCTTTATTTGTTGTTCCAGCTGGAAAAGTTGCTGTAGTTACGACTCTCGGGAAGGTAAGTGGTGGTTCTAGAAGACCAGGATTAAATTTGAAAGTACCATTTATTCAAGCGGTTTTTCCTTTTGATGTTAGAACTCAAGTTCGTCCTGAGAAATTTGCAACTTTAACTAAGGATTTGCAGGTAATCGAGGCAACTGCAACTATTAAGTATGCTGTTAGAGCTACTGAAGCAGGAAGGGTTTATAGCACTATTGCCTATAATGACCGTGAGGTGTATCCGAGAATTATCCAGCCTTCACTACTTAAGGCCTTGAAATCAGTATTCTCTCAATATGAGTTGGTAACTATTGCAAGTAAATGGAGTGATATATCTGAACTAGTAGAAAGAACAGTGGCAGACGAACTTGAAAAGTTTGATTATGTTGATGTTCAAGGATTAGATCTTACAGGTTTAGAGATTGCAGAAGAATATCGAGCTGCTATTGAGCAAAAGCAAATTGCTGAGCAGCAATTGCTAAGAGCTCAAACTGAAGTAAAAATTGCTGAACAAGAAGCTCAAAGGTATGAAACTCTTACAAGGAGTTTGGATGACCAGGTTTTGTTTAAGCTTTTCTTAGACAAATGGGATGGCAAGACCCAGGTTGTTCCAGCTTTGCCAGGAAGCAAAGCTTCAATGCCTCCTGTGATTGTTGGAGGGAAGAAATAAATTAACCAAATAAAAGATAGTTAATCCTTGTTTTGCTTTAGATAGTACGCCTGTTAATTTCTTGAGATTAATCGCTTTTTTGCTTCCATTATTAAAATAAAAAGAATATAAATTGTTACCAAATATGCTATACCCATTATGCTTGAGAAGATTAGGCAGATGAACAAAGCTATTAAGCTAATCATTAGCAGAAAATAGAAAGCTTTTAGAATGCTTTTAGGAATAAACCAATACTTAAGTTCGAATAATTCTTTTTGAATAAAAATCCATTCTTGCGCAAGCATTTTTAGGCTAGATAAGTGCCAGCTTGCGGATGATTTGGCAGCATTAAAGTGTCTTCGGCGTTGTATATCTCGCCAAAATCCTTGATTAAGATTTAAAGAAGAGGCTACCTGTACTTTTTGAGCCGAAAGGAGATCACTTATTGCTTTGGAAATTTTTTTATTGACACGTGCAAGGTTTTTGATTAGTTGTTCTTTACGAATGTTGGGCTGATAACTAGAAGATGATTTTTTTATGGAGTAGATATTATTTTGATTGTCTTTCATGGAAAAGAGGCGGAATATCTTCTGATATATTGTAAAGGCTTTAAATGTAAACTTTCTCATCTTAGATTATCTGTTGATTGCAGTAAGATTAGAGAACCGATATATTTAGGTGCCCTTATAGTTGAAAAAAAATATTGTTAGTAGCAATCAATCTAAGAATATATTTTCGTTGGACTATGAAAGAGAGTTAAAGCAGTCTTTGAAAGCTTTAACAGTAGCATCAATGTCAGCATCTGAATGAGCAAGAGAAGTAAACCCTGCTTCAAAAGCACTAGGGGCAAGGTAAACCCCTCTTTCAAGCATCCCTCTATGAAGTTTGCCAAATAGTTCTGTATCTGCTGCTTTGGCTTCTTCAAAGTTCCTTACAGGTCCTTCGCAAAGATAAAAGCCAAACATTGCACTTATGCTGCTTCCTGTAATTGAAAAACCAGACTCGGTAGCAGCTTCAACTATTCCAGCTAAGAGTCGACTTGTTGTTGCTTCTAAGCGGTCATAAGTTCCTTCTTGGCCGAGTAATTCAAGTGTCTTGATGCCAGCCGTCATAGCAAGAGGGTTTCCGCTAAGTGTTCCTGCTTGGTACATGGGACCTGCAGGGGCAACCATGGACATTATTTCCGCCTTTCCCCCATAAGCACCTACTGGGAGCCCTCCTCCAATTACTTTGCCCATAGTGGTTAGGTCAGGGATAACCCCAAATCTTTCTTGAGCTCCCCCATAGCTGATCCTGAAGCCAGTCATAACTTCATCAAAAACTAAAAGAGCTCCATTCTCTTTTGTGAGCTCTCTAAGGCCTTCTAGGAAGCCTGGCTCGGGAGTGATGAATCCTGCATTCCCCACTACTGGTTCAAGAATTACTCCCGAAATTGCATCCGGGTTTTCTGCAAATAGTTCCTTTACTGCTTCTAGATCGTTGTAGGGGGCTGTAAGTGTGTTGGCTGTTGTGCTACGTGGGACCCCAGGAGAGTCTGGAAGTCCAAGAGTTGCCACCCCAGAACCTGCCTTAACCAAAAACATATCGGCATGTCCGTGATAACAGCCCTCAAACTTGATTACTTTGTCTCTGCCGGTGAAGGCTCTCATCAATCGCAGCACTGCCATGCATGCTTCGGTGCCGCTATTTACAAAGCGCACCATTTCAACACTTGGAACTGCCTTGATTACCATTTCTGCGAGCTGGTTCTCTAACTCACAGGGCGCACCAAAACTTGTCCCTTTTTCCAGGGCATCATGCAGAGCAGAAATAACTTCGGGATGAGCGTGGCCGCAAATAGCAGGTCCCCAAGTCCCTACATAGTCTATGTATCGATTGTCATCTAGGTCCCAAGCATATGGGCCTTTAACTCGATCAAAGACAATTGGTTGTCCTCCAACAGAGCGGAATGCTCTTACTGGAGAGCTCACCCCGCCAGGCATCAGAGCTTGCGCAGCACTGAAAACGGCATCTGAGCGGCTTGTATTTAAAGCTTTATCAGTCACGGTGATCCTTGAAGCAGATCGCAAACGTTCGCCATCTTGGCTCAAAAAGGTCAGAAACGTCTCAATCTTCTCTGACTCTTCTTTTCTTTTGGAGTTGAATGAACAAGTTGTCCACAACTTGTTGGCTAATGGTCACCCGCGACTGGGCAGTGCTGGAAAGGGAACTCAGAGAATTCCTCCCTCGCAGGTCAGTTATTTCAAAGAAGCAGGAGTTGCTCGTTTATGACTGTGATGGTCTCACCATGGAGCGAAAGTCCCCGCCCCTGGTCGTTTTGCCGGAAACGACAGCCGAAGTTTCGAGAATCCTTACGTGTTGTCACAAACGAGGAATTTCTTTTGTGGCTAGAGGAAGTGGCACTGGCCTTTCTGGAGGCGCTTTGGTCGAAGAGGAATCATTGCTGGTTGTAACTAGTCGGATGAGAAAGATTCTTGATGTTGATTTGGCTAATTGCACGATTACTGTTCAACCTGGAGTTATTAATAGTTGGGTTACCAGAGCTGTAACCGGGGAAGGGTTTTATTACGCACCTGATCCTTCTAGTCAAGTTGTCTGCAGTATTGGAGGGAATGTGGCTGAAAATTCTGGAGGTGTTCATTGCGTGAAATATGGAGTTACCAGTAATCATGTTTTAGGCATCGAAGTGGTTCTGCCTGATGGGAATATTATTAATCTTGGTGGAGATCTTGTAGAGACAAGTGAGTTGGACTTAAGAGGAGTTTTTATTGGTAGTGAGGGTACATTAGGGATTGCAACTTCAATAACTCTTCGACTATTACGGGCTCCTGAAAAAGTAGCTGTTTTGCTGGCTGATTTTCAAAGTATGGAAGCTGCTGGTGATGCTGTTCGAAAAGTAACTGCTGCTGGTGTTGTTCCTTCAGGCATGGAGATTATGGATAATTTTATGATCAATGCTGTAAATGATCTTTTCGGTGTTGATGAATACCCAAGAGATGCTGCTGCTGTTCTTTTAATTGAATTGGATGGACAGGAATCTGAAGTTGTGTCTGCATCTGATCAGGCATATGAACTCTGTAAGGCATCAGGAGCGCGAGAAGTTCGTTGTGCTAATGATCAGATTGAGTGTGCAAGATTATGGAAGGGACGTAAGGCTGCTTTTGCTGCTGTAGGAAAGATTTCGCCAACTTATTATGTTCAGGATGGTGTAGTTCCTCGTAGTAGCTTACCTCAAGTTTTGGCATCAATTTCAAATCTGAGTAGAAAATATAATTTACCTGTTGCTAATGTTTTTCATGCAGGAGATGGTAATCTTCACCCTTTAATTCTTTATGAAAGAGATTCAGAATATATTGAGAATAGGGTAAAAGATCTTGCTGCAGATATTCTGAGACTGTGTCTCCAGGAGGGAGGGAGTATTACTGGTGAGCATGGCGTAGGTTCCGATAAGCGTTGTTATCTAAAATGGATGTTTTCTGATGATGATCTTGGTACTATGCAATTAGTCCGAAATGCATTTGATCCATTTAGATGCGCTAACCCTGGGAAAATTTTCCCAACTCCTAAAAGTTGCGGAGAGTTTGCTCGCAGGAAAATTGCAATTAATTCTAAGGATGAAGAGAGTCAATCAGATTTAGAAATCTTTTGAAACTTTTTATAAGATCTGATTAATATAGTAAAAAACTATCTTCTTCTATTTCATTAGGACTAGGTGGCCAGGCTATTTCACAAATTACTGGCGCATGATCACTTGGTTTTTCGTTGCCTCTAGTTTCTTTGTTGATTAAGCAACTCTGAGCTTGATCTATTAGCTCTTGAGATAAATAAATATGGTCAATTCTCCAGCCATGGTCTCGATCCCAAGCTCCAGTTCGATAGTTCCACCAACTCCAATGCTTTGAATTTGATTCAAATATACGAAAAACATCCTTAAGATCATTTCCTAAAGCCTTAGAGAGAGCCTTCCTTTCTTGATTGCTTGCCATAATTCCACCTTCAAGCCTCGTTGGATTGTATATATCACGTGCCTCAAGAGCAATATTGAAATCCCCTACAATACAAAGTGGTTCATTTCTTTGACCTAGAACATTTAGGTATTTATAAAGACATTCTAGCCATTCGAGCTTGTAGAAAAACTTCTCTGAATTAACTTCAGAGCCATTAGGAACGTATAAATTCACTATTCGAATATCGTTTATTAGTGCGCTAATAACTCGTTTTTGATTGCGAATTTTTTCTGAAACTTGTTCTTTATTTAACTCCCCCTCAAATCCAAAACGAACATCATTTATCGAAGAAGAGCTTATTATTGCGACACCATTGTAAGCTTTTTGCCCATAAAAACTAACTTTATACCCTTGTTTAGTAAATGATTCGATTGGGAAAAGTGAATCGTTTACTTTTGTTTCTTGTATGCAAAGTACATTGGGCTTAGTTTGGTTCATCCAATCCAAAACTTGATTTAGACGAGTACGTATAGAGTTGACATTCCAAGTTGCTATTTTCATGGTGAGTGTTTTTTGGGTATGCTCTCTAGAAATTGAACGCTTTTGGTCTAGGGGCAACAAATGAGAACTCTATTGCCTTTCTTCGCAGTTTTTTTAGCCAAGAAAGGGTTTCTTGCCTATTCAATGTCATGTTTTCTCCTATTAGGAGCGAGCTTTACTGCTTTTCAAGCCAGTGAAATAGATCCTTTTACGTCTCCTCAAGAGAGAGATTTTGTTAATGGCGGCTATGGAGAAAATGATACAAAAAATATTTTGGATGCTACAAATCCTCTTGATTTAATGAATCGTTTGCGGAGAGCAACAGCTATGGATGATGCAACGAGTCCATCTGATGCGGTTGATGAAGCCCTAAGAGCACTAGAATCGAAAGAAGATGATCCTTCTCAGGGGAAAAACCGGATTTATTAGTAATTAGGGAAGCCAGCCTTTTGCCTTGCTTGAGAAATACCCCATATAGCAGAAAGCTCATCAATCATGGCGACAGATTTTTTTTGTTTTTTTAAACGATTTCTAATTTCTTCTAAAACCATTTGAGCTTCTTGGAACTGTCTCTGTTCTTGTTTTATAAGAGCCAAGGCTAAAAGAGGAGAAATGTCATTTTGGTATTCCTTTGCCAAAAGACGATAATAGTTTTCAGAGTCCTTTATGTCGCCATCTTGATATTTAGCATCTGCGATAATCATTCCTAGCTCAAGCCTTGTACCAATTGCTAAGGAACTAAATCTTTTGCTTAGTAATAAGA
>QCFN01000029.1 GCA_003280245.1 Prochlorococcus sp. AG-363-J23 | reverse complement strand
CCCTTCCATGATCGTGAAGGTTGCATTCTCTGTAGCGGCTTTGCGGATTTTGCTTAGCTCTTGATACTCCGCTGATTCATAAGCCTCAACAGCTATACGCATGGAAGGGAACTCACAAATAACAGCTAAGTTTGCACCTTCTGTTTGTTCTTTCCCTTGCGGCTCAGTATCTTTTGCGAAGACTTTACCCCCAACTTCTTTTAGCCAAGGCCCTACCTTTTCTAGGTATTCAGCAAAGAGTTCTTGATTAATAACTGATGAGGTTGAGATCCAATAACCTTTTGCCCCTTTTTTGTCCATAAGAATAAGTTAGTCGAACGCGTAGGGCGTGTGCCCTCCATCGACATCAAAGCATTTCTTTGCCTAATAAACATCACCGAAATGTCCCGTAAGGACGAGGTGATTACTTCTGCTTGCGAGTTGGTCGATCAGCAAGACGCAGTAATCAAAGACCTACAGGGCAAACAGAAAACTCTTTTTGTACTGAATAGTTAGCTAGGCAGGGCTGCCTGCGTAAGCGGGCTCATAGACCGGTGAGCCAAGACCACCGCCATCTTCGTCGTCGTCATCATCAAAACTGGAGAACAGAACCCAGATTCCCCCCAGTGCAAACACTGCGGAGATTCCAAAACTTGCTAGGTCGAACTCCAATTTGAAAATCAAAAGTCCAGAGACCCTACTTGATTAAGACTCGAAGCGACTTCAAGGATTAGTTGCCTTAGTCCTGAGCACATCAAAAAGCTGACGGTTTATTACCAAGAGAAGTCGTCCTAAGTTTGAGTAAAGGGAAATGGCATCAATGGCAAAACCCACTCAAAAAAGAAAACTTCAAAATTATTGGAAGCTTGCCTCAGTTTGCAAAGAAACTGAAGACAAGATCAATTTCTTTGACCTCTATCAAGAGGCGTTTGAATTAATGCCTGAATCACAAGAAGAGCTTAAAAATGCCAGGATATACTTTCAACAGGAGTGGGGGATTGATCTTGAAGAATACGAAAAGAAAAACGCTGATTACCCTAATAAATTTAAGGTCATCGCTTTTAATTCTTGTATTTTGAATGGCGTGGCGTATTCAGAGTTCAAAGATCTTTATGGCTTTTATTACTAATAGATATTAGGAAATACCTTCCCTAAAGTACTTTCTAGTGCCTTTGCGGCAGCCTCTCAATAATGCGGAGGTTTTGACTCCTCAACAGGGAAGTAAGCACGATCTTCTTCGTCTGGATCTTGTTCCCTGAGGCTTTCTTCTACCTCGTCATACGAGTCGTCATCAAAGTTGCGTTCAGGCTTGGTCATGACCTGGCTTCTTTTCTGCCTTTCCAAATCAGGAGCAGTGGTAAGCCAACGAGCATCAAGCTGCCATCAATTAATAGGTAGGTGTTGAGCAAGCTCACTCTTCAACTCTCACATCGACTCTCTCTATCCGCTGCTCATCTTTAAGCAGCATCTGTTTAACCGCATAGGCAGCAACACCAAAGATCACTAAGACGCCAATGGTTTGGATGAAATCGATGTAGGTGGCAGTGAGGTGGTTCATGTTTCCTTTCTAGCTCTTGCTATCCGTGCCAGCATTAGTGATGTAGAAGATTAATCAATGACAGTAGACAAAAAACCAGCTCCTATGAAGGATTTCACCAACAAGCTTTTTGATCTATGCAGGGAATATCAGCAAGAAATACCTCCGCACAAAATGGCTGAGGTTCTCAGAGATTACGCAGATAGATTGGATGGTTAATGCGCTACTTCTGGCCTATTGCTCGGATCGTTTTCTGCCCACTCACAATCCTGTTTATTTACCTCACAGTCACTGAGCCACCGGCAGATAAGCAAGAGCAAAGAAGTAGCTACTCTGTATTTGATTGACAGTCGACTTTCAAGGGGCCAACTCAGGTCCCTTTTAATCATGCCTATCAACAAACCAATTCCAGATTCTGTTATTCGTTTTTGGCAAAAGCAGTTTCAAAAGATTAGAGAAATAATCGTTAGACCTCCTAGCAAATAGAAAAGTGCTTGTTGTTGTTTGAGGGTTTTGATTACTGCGTCTTGCTGATCGACCAATTCGCAAGCAGCCGTAATCACCTCGTCCTTACGGGACGTTTCAGTGATGTTCATTAGATTTAAAAGACTGGTTATGTCGATGGAGTGCCAAGCACTGCGCTGTCGACATCTTTATTTTATGCGCCGCTTCTTCTTAATTGCCTTAGCTGCGGTCCTTCTGTCACCTACCGCTGCTAAGGCGGAGCCAGTTCCTGGTATCAGCGATCCGAATTTGGCTAACAGTCCTAAATAGTTTTTACCTCAGATTTTTAAACCCAGCTTCGTACAGGAGGAAGATGCAAAGCTTTGATCTGAAAAGTCTCAGGGATTAATAAATAGGAATCCGTTTAAAGTCTTCAAGAAGTCAGATGACAATGATTTTTGCTGAAAACTGGGCGAGAGTATTTGTTGTGATTACCTTTCTAGGTTTTGGGGAGGCACAGATTATTGGAGGGATTGTTCCCAATCTGATTGCTTTTGGATTGTTTGTTGGGGCTATTGGATACTTTGCTTTAACTGGCAAGATGGCAGAAATGTTCGGTCTAAAGAAACCATCCAAATGAGTGAGAAGTGGAAGCCAACAGAGGAACAAAATACTGGGCCTATTTCTCGTGTTTCTGAGTTCTTCATTGATGAACTGAACGAATTACAAGAGGAACTTGAATGCCCTGACGAATTTATTTACGACTTCATGGAAGCGATAAGAAATCGCTGGTCGCCTGATAGTTGCCATAGCCAGGCGAGGAATCTCAAAAGAGAAAACCCTGATAGGTACTAAACATTGTCAGGCTCTCTATAAATGCCCAGAGCCCCTAATAGTCCACCTATAAAGCCACTGAAATGTCCTATCCAGCTAATACCTTGGGGCACATTCCATGGCAACAAAGATGGAAGGAAATGGCCATACAGTCCAAAACAAATCATGGTGAGGACAATTGCAAGAAAACGTTTTTCGAGAAAGCCAATAATCAACAAGTATCCAAGTAGGCCAAATACCACTCCTGAAATCCCATGTGCTGGAGTTGCCCAAAAGAGCACTTGGAATATTTCGACAAACAGAACACATGCCCAGACAGAGATGTAATCACGTAGTCCTTTTGAAAGGACGAGCCAACTCAAAGGGAGAAACAGAAGTGTGTTTGAGAACAAATGACTAAATCCGCTGTGACTGAAAGGAGCGGTAAAGAGTCCCCACCATGGATAACTCCCTCCCATTAGAAGGTTCCAATTCCCACCAAACCAGACCTGATCAATTAGTTCCTGAACCCAAGCGATTCCAATCAAGAACAAAGGAACTAAAAATCGCAGTGATTTACTAGCACTGTTCATTTCAAAGTTGCCATTAGTCAAATCTCTTCTGGGTATTTTCCATAGCGATTTCTAATTAACTAAGCCTGAGAACAAAAAGAACCAACCAAACACAAGTACGTTTAAAACCATCGTGATGGATATGGCTATTACCTTAAAAGTATTTCCTACTTCCTCGGAGTCTGGATTCAATTTGACCTGCTTCATTAGTTCTCTGGGGGATCTTCTGGATAAGGAGGCGTGGCCGCTTTGTAAGCCTTATTGGTTGCCTGGCCATCATGATGCACTTTGGTATGTACTTGTAGAAGTAACTTCCGAGGAAAGCTTGCCTAAGTTCTATATCTTCCATAGTTCAGAGGTTGGACCATGGTTCGCTAAAGACCATGCGGATTATTTAGAGAGAAATAATCACAAGTCCGACAGCAACGGCCGTAAACTTCTCTCTTGCTTAGCATCATTGCTCAAGCCATTTTCAGGTAGAAAGCAATGCCTAGTACAAGAGCAAGAGCAACACCACTTCCAATCCAAATAAACGTCATCCAAGGAAAAGGTAGTGACAAGCGTTTGGTGCATTCAGCTAGTTGCTGGTAACTGAGTCGAAAGTATTCACTTTGTGGAAGGCGTACCTCTTTGTATTTCCTATGCAGCTCCTTTTCGATTGAACGATAATTCGTTGTTTCTAGAGTTTTGATGATTGCATCTGGCTTTAGCTCCTTCATGCGGCGCCGAAGATTCTTGGTCGTACCAATCTTGTGAAGATCACCGTTGCGGATTAGATAGACGACTCCAGACATAAGACCTATTCCTCCCTCTCCTTAGAAGCCACCTCAGCTTCAAGGGTGAAAGTTACATTCTGATCAGGACTGAAGCGATCCACCAACGTTTGAAGTTCTTCTTTCATCTCGGCTTCAGAGGTGGGTTCGAGTGACTCTTGAACTAAGGCTTCTTTCCAGGCTCGATCAATGATTTTCTCTAGTGCTGCAGCTTTGATTCGTGCCACACCTATCTGCTGAAGAATGACTTGTTTGGGGACTTTGCCTGGACGGAATCCTGGAAGTCGGATGGAACCACCTAAACGCGATAAAGCTTCGTCATAACTGGACTTACAACGGGCAGCTGGAACTTCGATTTCCACTGAGATGCGGCTCTCAGGAAGCTCCGTGACTTTGACTTTGAGTTCAGCTTTGGTCATTCTTTTATCCATTGAAAACTGCTGTCTTAATCCAATCTGTTTTAAGTCCTAAAAGTTCGATGGCTAGTATTTCGAAAACACTAAACTCTTCTTTAAAGGAGAAATCGCACCAAGTATCGGGGCATTCAACTGAGATGCAAACTGCTTCATACTCCTCATATTTGATATAACAACCATCCTCTATTCCATAACCAGCACTTTCTTTTGCACTATCGTCGAGCTTCCTATATCCAAGAGCAATCAATTTATCTTCATGCTCAATGAATAAACCAATATCTAAATGGTGATTTTCATCTGGTTCTGGATCTCCGTAGTCTTCCGGACGTCTAAAGACTTTTTTGAATGCTTCGTAGTAAGCAGAAGTTGTCTTTAGATTATTAACATCAACAGAAATAGGATGTTCTTTAAGAATTTTATTTCTGGCTTCTTTAATTTTCTTTTGCAAATTATCATTTGCTAGTTGAAGATAGATAGGCCTAAGAGTCTTTCTTCCTCTTGTTGCAGTCTCATACAGAGTGTCTTCATCAACATCCATCTTTAGCTTTTTTATAATCTTTTCTGCCTCTTCAATACAATTATCTTGTTTCATTGATTCAGATGATTCCTCTATACCTTCTGAATACTTAAATTCAAATCTCTCTTTTATAGAGTCCTTGATTTTCTCGTAGAGTTCTTCTGCTTTCACCTACTCCAATCACACTGGTCTGAATATCTTTTGTACAAACTCGCGAAGCCTTTATCAACCAATCGTTCTTGAATATTCACTCCATTCCTAGAGAGTTCAGCCACGGTTCTGCCATATCTATCTTTTGTAATCCGTCTAATCGAGACTTCTTCTCCAGCAACTAAACCATTAAGGTAGTCCCTGGCGGCTTTAGATGGTATGGGATTAGCTCTTTTTCCTCGTAACTCTGGGGTGTCAATGCAAGCCAGCCTTATCTTTTCTCCTTTAGTACTAGTGCAAGTATCACCGT
The DNA here is from genome assembly GCA_003280245.1 of Prochlorococcus sp. AG-363-J23. GTDB lineage: Bacteria > Cyanobacteriota > Cyanobacteriia > PCC-6307 > Cyanobiaceae > AG-363-J23. Next base: position 5,986 of record QCFN01000029.1, on the reverse strand, counting down.
CGTAGCAGTGATCGATGATGATGGTGATTTGAGGTAAAGCTGCCAAAGGGGCAAGGATCAATAGGCCTGTTATTAGAACTACTTGGAACATCATCATTTAACTAAGTATTCAACTTTTCTAAAAGAAGATTCCAACCAAATTCAGATGCCTCCGAATTAAAACTCTGCCGTTGTTCACACATGAAACCATGATCAGCTCCATCAATTTCGATATAGCTCAGTTGTTTCCCATCAGGATTTTCCCTCTTCAAGGACTCTTGTATTGCTTCTCGATCAGACGCAGGAATTAATGGATCAGCAGTACCGCAAAGACAAGTTAATTTCCCGGAAATGTTCGGCAGCAATTCCAAACTAGGTGGACCTCCCCCAGGTCTACTAGTGCTGACACCAGCACCATAGAAATCAAAGGTTTCACTGACATCCGGGAGTGTTGCTGTGATCAACGCTGCATGACCGCCAAAACAAAAGCCAATCACCGTGATTTTTGATTGCTGGCACTGCTCTCTTAACCATTGAATTGCGGATGAGGTATCAGCAAGGATCTGCTCAGCAGTAGTGAGTTCTTTGTGTCGTCGTCCTTCAATCAAATCGTCTTCGCTATAGCCCAGCTCCAAGTAGGGAGCTGTACGAGCAAAAAGAGGCATCGCCAAAGAAGCGATACCTTTCTCTTCTAATCGATCAACAACAGAGCGAACCCAGCTATTAATTCCAAAGACCTCAGGTAAGACCAATACAACATTTTGATTAACTGTATTTGGGTTAGCCCACCAGCAGCGCAAGGGAACTTGACCACCATCGATTACTACCCATCTTCCTGCCATTAGTCAGAACACAAACTACTGAACTCACTACATACCCTATGTAGGAAAAGTCTTAGGTCCATAATCCATAAAGGTCGGCCTCCGCCTGAAGGACATTGTTTTCGCTCGAGTTCACCTGTTACATAAAGGTTTTTGGAAATATAAAGTCATCATCGGAGTTATCCTTATTCCTCAAAGAGCACTACTTGCAACGCTTTTAAGAGAGCAAGAGAGAGGTCTACCGCATGAACTTCTTTAAAATGCATCTTCAGGAAATCAAGGGGAAGACAAATGGAATCAGTGGATTCAAGAAGATAAACCCAAAAACTTGAAAAGGAGAAAATGAGTTCCTCTTTGGGGAAGAGCATTGGAATAAACTTCTCAATACAGCTTTATGCATCGCTATACCTATTACGGTCACCACCTCCTCAGTTAGATGGGAGTTACAAAGGACCCAAGCAAATAGCTGATGAAATGGGGCACAACTTGGATACTCACCTGTTGAGCTATGCAAGATTTAAGACGAGAAATTTGGCTGAATCATTCGATGAATATCCAGTAGCGAAATGACGATCAGAGTTTTAGAGCTAGCTGAGCAGCTCAAAGTTGGCACTGATGACTTGCTTGCTGTTTGTACGCTTCTAGAAATACCAGCGACTTCAAGGATTAGTTGCCTTAGCCCTGACCACATCAAAAAGCTCATGGCCTACTACCAAGAGGAACTGGAGAAGAAATAGGCATTAAGGCGGATTGCAGCTTTGTAACGGTTGATACAAAATCATCTCACTTGCACACGGAGGGATAAATGAGCGACACTCCGCCTGAGTATCAAATAGAAGCGAATTGACTCCTGGTCCCTGCTCCAACATTTTCGTTTTATAAGTGGGCTGTTGTAGATGCCTTGCTAAGCATTATTGACACTCTTATGCATCGTCTTAGGTGCCCTTAATTGAGTTTTATCAGCTTTACACCTAGACACTTGGCCCCAGGTGATCAAGAGCAAGAACTTCTAAAAATATGCACAACAAACCGACCTCCTTGCTTGAAAAGGAAGGTCGGTTTTTGTTATTTTTATACGATAGTCAGACTATTTTTGATAGCCAAAATATGGTTAAGCCTTAAAACTTAATTAAGTTGTACTTGGCTGGTAAGGATTACCTAGTCACCACACATTTTGTTGCTAAAGTTCTAAAATTAATTTTTTATGATAGGTTCTTATTGACTCTAAAGGAGGTGCAAGTGATGCTCACAAGAAGACCTTATGACATGCAAGATCTTGACGTTCAGCACGATGCAATTGACGAGTATTTTGAATGCATTACTACCTGCTCTATAGGTGATGATGGTATGCAATGTATCACTCAATGTATAGAAGCTCATCTTAAAGAGGAAGCAAAAAAATGATTACGACAAATCCTTTACATATTAGCCCTAAAGGCGGTTCAATTACTTGCTTTAGAGGTGATACTGGTCGGATCTTTCGATCATGCTCAAGAAGCTGCTGTGTGTACTCAAGTGACTTGCATTCTGCTATGGCATACTTGGATGATTTGGAAGGTAAGAATAGCTTGATTACGGAAGTTTCTGATAAGGTTTCTCCTCAAAGGAAAACCACATTGAAGTGGAGCAGTGATGGTGAGCTTTCCGCAGTAGACATGACAAGAATTCTCGATCGACTCGCTAACCCACAATTGACCGAATGTGATTTGGCTTGTGATTTAAAGGACTCTTCTCTTGAGAATCAAGAATACATATCTTCCATGCCATTGCCTGCAAGTTCGTGGCTTCCATGAATAGATTATTGAGGGTAAGTACTTTAGTAATAGCACCATAGGCATTATTGCTATTAACAATTAAAAATTAAGTAGAGCCTAGATGGGCAATAAATACAAGGTTAATGCTCTGACTGGCTTTAGAGGGGCTTTGGTCGCAAGCCCCTCGCAAAAATTCCTCAGGAGATCTGTAATGAACTATCAAGAAGGACTAACGTTTTTTGAATCTATTCTCCCAATAGCTGTTGCTATTTCTCTTGGATGCTTGGCTTTTCTAGGTGCCCGGGAGTTTTGGCGTGAATTTGCAGTTGCATGCAAAGGAGGTTTCCTATGAAACCAACTACATCATTCGCCATCCTTGGAGATGCATTAAAGAACAAACCACTAGATAACATCGTTTGTACGATCGATGATGTTGAAGTGCCTATTAAGGAATGTGGTTTCGAATTAGAGGTAAATAATCAAGAGCCAAATTTAGATTTTTGGGATGAAGAATGCGAGGAGCATCCAATCAATTCTCATTACAAGGTTTATGACGATTGAGTTTTCTTCCTTAAATCTCTCGGAAGTAATAGCTTGCTAGTATTTTGCTTGTATGGGTTTTGATGATTACTTGATTTACTGGTATCAAAGGCTTTTAACTTTTCATTGGCTAGTAGCTAGGTTCCTGTTGTGCCATGGGATCTCAGCGAAAATGCGTGGTTTGAATAAACCTTCGATATCAAAGCCTTAATCATTTCTATCCTTGCTCAGTTAACTTTTTTCTGCTTTTTGAAATCTGTAAATCTGTAAATCTGTAAATCTGTAAATCTGAAATTGCAAAAAAAAAGGGACCTCTTAGGCCCCTCTAGACGTCCTTAGTGATCCCCATCACTCAGCTAACCGAACGGCTTAAGCCTTAACAGCCCACTTTTCAGTTTCTTCAGTAAAGAGTTCAGTTTTTTTTTCTGCTGGAGCTAACGCTTTGAGTTCTTCTTGAAGCTCATGCTTGCGTTCGTCAATGATTTTGATGCGAGATTGATAGCTCTCTTCGAGCCTCTTACGAGAAGCTTCAAGATTGTCGAGTTCCTCTTGCCGTTGCTTAAGTTTGATCTCCTCTAGTTGACTATCAGAGACCACATAAACAGTTCTCATTGGAGAAAAAAATGAGTCAGCAAGAACGGTGCTGAATAAAGATGAATACATGATGTTTTGTGCGGGAACACCCTTACTATGCCTCTATCTTTAGTAAGAACTAATACTGTAAACCGAAGAAATCTATACGGTAAATATCACCTGATTCGGTTAATAACACTATAGATAGTAAGAACCGTAAAGCCTAAATACTTGGGTAATAACCGTATATGAAATTCACTTAAATGTGTTATAAATGAATTAGCCGAATAGGAGGTTTATGAAACTAAGAACTCCTTTTACTGTAGCTGCAAATCCACTGAGAGATATTAACCATATCCACGATTTTAATTACAAGTTAACCAATGAGAATAAAGGTGACTTGTGGGAAGAAATATGCAAACTTCATCCCACAAAATCCTCTTGTAAGCTCTATGAAGTGTAGATAGGATTCTTTGCCGTTATTTAGGAGATTTGCATACAGAAGCTAAGCATGTGAAGTCTGGAGAAACTCTTAAGACCGATGCACCTACTGACCATGCAGGTAAAGGAGAGAATTTTGCTCCTACTGATTTATTGGCTACAGCTGTAGGGACTTGTTTCCTTACAGTGATGGGAATCACTGCTAGAGAAAAAGGGTGGAAATTAGATGAAATAACAGTTGCAATTGATAAGAAGATGACAGCTCAGGGTCCTCGCAAGATTAGAGCTTTATTACTTCAAATTGATATGCCAACTAATTTAGGAGCTGATCAATTAAAGGTCCTTCAAAAGGCAACGAAAGACTGTCCTGTTTTGAGAAACTTAAATGACTCAATAAAAATCAAAGTTAAGTGGAATCAATTAAAACAGAAAAAAAAAGACTTCTCTGAATTTTGTCGCTACTAATGTCTTTCGTGAAACTCCAGATGTCACCTTCTTTGATGCAGGAGTCAACGGCTCTAATGGATCTGATGTGGTGATTCATCACGGAGCTGCAATTTCTCCTCCTAACGACAATGAATTTGAGCAGTATTACGTTCATCACCATCAGATTGATCACAACTTAGTTTTAGAAGGAAGCCGCACTTTTACTCTCCTCAACCCTGCATGGGATGAGCCTCATCACGTGATTTACCTCAATCCAAAAATGGGTGCTCTTCAAATACCTATTGGGACTTATCACCAATCTGTTTCAGGGACAGAGGGCAGCATGGTATTGAACCAAGCAGTGAGAGATAGGGATTTTGATCCAAGTAAGGAATTTATTCCTGTCAGTTTGCGAGATAGGGCTGATTTGCGTAAAGCAAAAGCAGCTGAGCCTGTTTATTGGATTTGGGATGATGGAAGAATCAGAAGATTGAAAGTAGGTCGTGCTAGCAAAGCTAATGTTTTTTAAAAAAAGAAACGCTGCTCCAAAACCTTTTGGTTCCTAACGCCCAGAAAAAAAGCAGTTTCAAAAGATTAGAGAAATGATCAATATTCTGACAATCTGAGTCTTAATCATGATCTAGAAGAACTTTTAACACTCCTTTGCTCTGAAGAAATTTCCCCAATTGCATTAGGCATGCATGGCAGACGAGTGGTTGAGCAATTGGCACTTCAAACACTTGGTCCATCAGGAATTGCGCTCAACCTTAGTCTCTATTCAAGTATTAATGAGCTGCGTCGACAAGGAGTAGACCCTTGGGTCATTAGTTATCTCCATCAGGTACGTGTCTTCGATAATTGGATGGGGCCTACACAAGGGAGTGAGCGAAAGCGCAATGTCGAAATTCACGACGTATAGGCTATGTGGGCTTACTTGAAGCGTGTTTTATCGGAATTTCCTTGGGTAAAAAGGGGGGTTGAAATTAGGAAGAATGCCATCCCCCCTGGCAACTAAGAAGGACTGTAGAGATAACTTGTCTACCTTTCTAGACTTTGCCAAACGTCACGGCATGATGATGAGAAGTTATATATGTTTAATAGAAGGATGCAGAACACTTTCTATCTATTAGGGACTACTTACCAAGCCAACCTTCTTTATGGGGTTGCTGCTGTTGGATTCCTTGTAGGTTCTTGGTTTCTTGGCCGTGCCATCACTGTGATGACTAAAGGTCAAAATCCGCTGGTATGGAAAGGCCTTACAAAGAAAGATGAAAACTAATGCGCCGATTACTCCTTACATTTTTCTACGCTTGCCAAAGAGGCATCGCAACAGGGGACTTCTATGAGGAACCAATAGATGATGATTTCATCTACCCAGATTGGTAATGAATTTTGCTGATAATTACGCCCGATTATTTGTCGTGATGAGCGTTCTAGGTCTTGAAGCAGCGA
>QCFN01000028.1 GCA_003280245.1 Prochlorococcus sp. AG-363-J23 | reverse complement strand
TCGCATCACTCCAAGGAATTAAGTAGAACAAAATTCCGATTAGGCGATGCCAGCTTGGTATGAACATTTAGATGTGCCTTTTGGATGAAACTAAGTCCTTAATGAGACTTTTGCAGCATTTTTCATCACATTTATAGGAATATCTTTTATTCCACTCCAGAGCCTGAGAGAAGCTGCCCCTTGCTCAATGAGCATTTCCAGGCCATCTATACATTGGTGACCGTGCTCTGCCCCTAGGCGCAACCAAGCGGTTGGTCTTGGTGTATAGATCAGATCATAAAAAGTTATTTTAGGTTTGACTGTTTTCCAGATTTTTTCTTCTAAAGGTAGTTGATTTTTGTTGATTGCTTGTGCGGGACTTGTGCTCATTCCAACTGGTGTTGTATTAACAATTAAATCAGCACTTGAAATATATTTTTTTAATTTTGGATCCTTGTAAAGACAACCAGTGACTTGACTTTTCCTGATTTTTAATTGTTTTTGATTGGCCTGATGCATTTCTATATCACTTAAAAACATCTGAAGATTTTTTTCGCTTCTATTTAGAATAGTAATTCTGGATACTTCTAATTTTTGTAGTCCAGCAATAACAGCTCTTGCACTTCCTCCACATCCCAGTACAACTACTTCTTTCGATTTCCAGTCAATTTCGCTAGTTTTTAAGGGAGCAAGAAAGCCCTCTACGTCTGTATTTGCACCTTTCCATTCTCCATTTTCTGTTGGAATAAGAGTATTTACTGCGCCAAGTTCTTGTGCTAAAGGACTGAGATTTTTACATATTTTGGCTACAGATTGTTTGTGCGGGATTGTGATATTTAGACCTTTGCATTCAACACAACGAAGTCCTTCAAGAATTTTTGTTAGATCATTGGTTTTGCAAGACAGAGCTAAGTAGCACCAATTTAGGCCCATTTCGGCGAGAGCAGCATTGTGAATTGCTGGAGATAAGGAGTGTCCTACCGGTTGGCCTAGTAAGCCCAAGATTGATGTTTTTGCGTCAATCATTTTTTTTATGGACCTATTCATATACCAGCCTGCCGAGCAAACTGTTCGGGAACCACACCTCGCTTGAAATTCGCCTCACTCCGAGGATGCATTGGTTAAGAAAGAAATTTTGGAGGCGGGTACCCAATGGGCAAGGTTGTTGGTATTGACCTTGGAACCACAAACAGCTGTGTGGCTGTCATGGAGGGTGGTAAACCCACTGTCATAGCTAATGCAGAGGGTTTCCGCACTACGCCTTCTGTCGTGGCGTATACCAAGAATCAAGATCAGTTGGTAGGTCAGATTGCTAAGCGTCAGGCAGTCATGAACCCTGAAAATACCTTTTATTCTGCGAAGCGCTTTGTTGGACGTCAAGTTGATGAGGTCAATGAAGAGTCGAAGGAAGTTAGCTATGCGGTAGAGAAGGCAGGATCAAAATTAAAATTGAAATGCCCTGTTTTAGATAAACAATTTTCTCCAGAGGAAGTGAGTGCCCAGGTACTTAGGAAATTATCTGATGATGCGGGTAAGTATTTGGGAGAAAGCATTACTCAGGCTGTAATTACAGTTCCTGCGTACTTTAATGATTCTCAGCGTCAAGCAACTAAGGATGCTGGCAAAATAGCTGGTTTGGAGGTTTTACGAATAATTAATGAGCCAACAGCAGCAGCTTTGGCTTATGGTTTGGACAAAAAAAGCAATGAACGCATCTTAGTTTTTGACTTAGGTGGTGGAACTTTTGATGTATCTGTCTTGGAAGTAGGAGATGGAGTATTTGAAGTGTTATCTACGTCAGGAGATACACACTTAGGTGGCGATGATTTTGACAGGGTTATCGTTGACCATCTTGCAGAGACATTTAAAGCTAATGAAGGCATTGATCTTCGCCAAGATAAACAAGCTCTTCAGCGATTAACTGAAGCAGCTGAGAAGGCAAAAATTGAACTATCTAGTGCTACTCAAAGTGAGATAAATCTTCCTTTTATTACAGCTACCCCTGAAGGTCCAAAACATGTTGATTTAACATTAACAAGAGGCAAATTTGAAGAATTAGCTGCCAGACTTATCGACCGTTGTCGAGTTCCAGTTGAACAAGCATTAAAAGACGCAAAACTTTCATCTGGTGAGCTGGATGAAATTGTTATGGTTGGCGGTTCAACGAGGATGCCTGCGGTTCAGGAATTAGTTAAACGTGTTACTGGAAAAGATCCAAATCAGACCGTTAATCCGGATGAAGTAGTGGCTGTAGGTGCTGCTATTCAAGGAGGAGTTCTTGCAGGAGAAGTTAAGGATATTTTGCTTTTGGATGTTACTCCTCTTTCGTTAGGAGTAGAGACACTTGGTGGAGTAATGACGAAAATGATTCCTCGTAATACGACTGTTCCGACAAAGAAAGCAGAAACATATTCAACAGCTGTGGATGGGCAAACAAATGTAGAAATTCATGTCCTTCAAGGTGAACGTGAAATGGCCTCTGATAATAAGAGCCTTGGAACTTTTCGATTAGATGGCATTCCTCCTGCGCCACGAGGTGTCCCTCAGATAGAGGTGACTTTTGATATTGATGCGAATGGAATTCTTAGTGTTACTGCCAAGGATAAAGGAAGCGGAAAAGAGCAAAGTATTTCGATTACAGGCGCTTCTACTCTCTCTGAAAAGGAAGTTGACAATATGGTTAAAGACGCAGAAACAAATGCTTCTGCTGATAAAGAAAAGAGAGAGCGTATTGACGTAAAGAATCAAGCTGAGACTTTAATTTATCAAACGGAAAAACAATTAAATGAGTTAGGAGATAAAGTTGATGCTAGTGCCAAATCTAAAGTCGAAGATAAGCGTCAGAAACTTAAAGAAGCACTTGAGAAAGATGATTTTGATGCTATGAAATCTTTATTAGCAGAGTTGCAACAAGAACTGTACACATTGGGAGCCTCTGTATATCAACAAGCAGGTGCTTCGGGTGTTGATCCGGGAGCATCTGGTGCAACAAATGATTCTTCCCAGGGCTCTTCAGGCTCAGGAGATGATGATGTAATAGATGCTGAATTTACTGAATCCAAGTAAATTTTATTTTCCGATTAATTTATCTAGCTGGAAGTGATACAGCTCCCTATCCATTCAGCAGTGGCTGGTGAGAGAAGTATCCCATTTCTATAGTGTCCAGTTGCAATAATTAGTCCGGGTTCTGGATTTTCTAGTATCGGCGCATATTGGTTTATAGGTTTACATCTTATGCCATGCCAGCTATTTATTACTTTTGCTGTTTTTAACCAATTTGGAGCAAGACCTTTTAGAGTCTTAAGTTTTTCTAGTTCTGAGGCTTGTGGCTTTGTACCTTGTTCGATTGATGCTCCTATTAATAGTTTATTTTGACTTTGTGGAATTAGATTAATTCCATTGCTAATTAATACCGCAGGCCAATTTAACCAATTGTTATTTTGCGAATCAAGCTCAACTTCTAATGCTTGTCCGAGAATAGCCTCCAGACCTATTTTGTATCCAAGATCTTTTATTAGCTTTTCACTTCCTTGTGCAGCGCAAATGATTACAAAATCTTGAGTTAATTTGGTCCCATCATTTAATAGTATGTCCCAGCGCTTACTTGATGTTGATGAATTCCTTGCTAGCTTTTTGACTGTTTTCTTGAATTCTTTAACACCTATATTTTGGAGAGCAATTCTTAATGCTTTCAGCAGAGCAATTGGATCTATACGACCATCAAATGCTGAAATAAGTCCTCCATATTTTGCCGTAGGCCATGTAACGTTGAGTTTTGGGAAATCTTCAGGCTGTATCCGATATATGCCAAATTTTGATTTCTTCTTGATTAATTCATCCATTATTTCTGCTTCTTTTTCTGAGGCAGCTAATTGGATAAGCGGCTTATCAAAAGTCAGTGGAGTCTTGTATGAATTTAGTTTTTGAATCCATTCCGGCCAGAGCCTCATGCTGTTTTGACGCAGTCTCCAGCCTCTACCACTAGATCTACGGAAGACATTTCCCATGACTATCCCTAGCGAAGCCGTTGTTCCTGAGAACGCTTCTAAACGGTTGAGCGGTTGGGCGATTTTTGGATCAATAACAGTTACCTGATGCCCAAGTTCTGCTAAATGCCAAGCAGCTCCAATGCCAATAGCCCCACTTCCAATGACGGTAATTTCTCGTTCCAGTGGACCCTCGTGTTTTCATTATCTTATTTAACCTGTTTCTTGATCTTTTTTATTGGCAACGATAAAACTCACGCGAGAATAGTTCTTTATCTTTGTAATTCGTGAGTACTACTACTGTCGTTTTGCAGCTCATTTGCCCTGATCGACCCGGTTTGGTCAGTGAGCTTTCAGGATGGGTGGCAAATCATGGCGGTAATATTTGTCATGCTGATCACCATACTGATGCTGGAGCTGGTCTTTTTTTAAGCAGAATCGAATGGGGTTTACAAGGATTTAATTTATCTCGTCAATCGATAATATCTGAAATTGAGTTTTTATCTATTAATTTAAAAGGTCAAGCAGATTTGCATTTCTCTGATGAGTTGCCCCGTGTGGCAATTTTTGCTACTAAGCAAAGTCATTGCCTTTTGGATTTGTTATGGAGGGTGCGAAGTGGAGAATTGGAGATGCATGTACCACTAGTAGTATCTAATCATAGGAACTTAAAGTTTATTTGTGATGAGTTTGATGTTGAATTTCGATATATTCCAACACATAATCAACAAAAGTCATTAGCAGAGAAAGAAATTCTTAACTGCCTAAAGGAGGCGAAAATAGAATTAGTTGTTCTCGCTAAATACATGCAAATCTTGAGCGCTAATTTTTTAGATCAATTTTCTTCAGTAATTAATATCCATCATTCATTTCTACCAGCTTTTAAGGGATCAAAACCATATCATAGAGCTTGGGAGCGTGGAGTGAAATTAATAGGCGCAACGGCTCATTATGTGACTCAAGATTTAGACGATGGACCAATAATTGATCAGTGTGTAGTACCAGTTAGTCATCGAGATGAGGTGGAGGACTTGATTCGAAAAGGTCGAGATACTGAGCGATTGGCTCTTGCAAGGGCTTTAAGATTGCATTTGCGTCGACAAGTGATGGTCTATCGCGGACGTACTGCTGTTTTTGCATGATGCTTTTATCTTGGCTTAATAATTTTCGTCCAAAAGCTGCCAGCGTGAATGGATGGTTGGCTTTTCAATTAGCACTATTTTTCTTGCCTTCTAGTGCATTTTTAGGTGGTTTATTTCTTTTGACTTCTATGATATATGGAAGTAGGAATGCTACTCAACCTTATTTTAGAGATAAATGGAATTGGTCTTTTTTTATTGCTGGAATTTTGATGTTAGTTGGCTCCTTTGGGGCATATTCAAATGATTTAGCTTGGGCAGGCTTAGGTAATTGGTTTCCATTTTTTTGGGCATTTTGGAGTTTGCAATCTTATTTAAATACTTCTGATGCTAGAAGACGTGCTGCATATTGTTTGTTGGCTGGCTCTATCCCAGTTGTAGTAACGGGATTAGGACAAATTCTTCTTGGTTGGCAAGGGCCTTGGCAATTATTAGGTGGATTAATTATTTGGCATATTGACTCTGGTGGAGAACCAATAGGTCGACTTTCTGGTTTATTTGACTATGCCAATATTGCTGGTGCATGGTTGGTATGTGTTTGGCCATTATCTATGGCAACTCTAATTCAACCTAATTTAAAAATTTATAGAAGGATTTTCATTTTAATTTTGACTTTTGCTCTTGTTAAAGCTTTAATTTTAACGGATTCTAGAAATGCGTGGGGTGGATTAATTCTTGCGATTCCTTTTGTTATAGGACCATCTAGCTGGTTCTGGTTGATGCCGCTTTTAATAATACTTTTAATGCCAGTATTACTAGCAGTTGCCCCTGGTGTGCCTTTAGGCTTACAGCAATGGGCACGCATGTTTGTTCCTGAAGGACTTTGGAGCCGTCTTAATGACATGCGTTATATCGAAAGAAGCATTGCGTCTACTCGTTTAAGTCAATGGAAAATTGCATTGCAGTTATCTATTCAACGTCCAATCTTTGGGTGGGGAGCAGCAGCTTTCTCGGTTCTATATCCATTGATTACTGGGCAATGGCATGGTCATGCTCACAATTTACCTTTGGATATGGCTGTGAGCCATGGATTTCCAGCAACAATATTAGTAGTGGGGACTATAATAACTCTCTTAATTCTTAGTTTGCGTAAAGTAATTTTAATATCAAATCAATCTTATTCGCAAAAACATCTTTTTGATAGAGCATGGTGGACTTCTTGTTTTATCCTTCTGGTGCTTCATGGAACTGATATGCCATTTTTTGATAGTCGACTCAATTGTTTAGGGTGGATTCTTTTGGCTGGATTGAGAACTATGGTTGATTAAGTTTTACACCACATTAGAGAATTGTTTTAGTGAGATTTCTAGATCCTTGACAAGGCGCTCATATTTTAAAGGTCCTTCTATGTGAGTCCATGGCATTATTCTTGAAGAATCCCATGTCTCATGGACAATGTCCTCCCATGCAGGAGGCATTGGTAGATCTTGATTTCCAATCTTGAAATGACCCTGGCTACGAACTTCTTTGTAGACTTTTTTCCAAGTTCCTAGAGTATTTTGCTGATCTTTAATGATTGCAATTATAGGAGCTAGCCTTCTATCACTTCGTGAGAGCAGTGATTGGATGATACTCCATCCATAACTTTCTGGTCGGAAACTAATTCCTTTTGGTTTTATTTTTTTTGCTAGCTTGTTAAGAAGGTGTTTTGATTCTGGCCGTACTCCATAGAACTGGAATGGGGTATGCGCTTTGGGTACAAATGTACTTGCGCCAAGTGTAATTCTTAGCCGTGGATTTTGATTTTTAATTCGAATTAATAACTCAGCTGTTTCATTGACATCTTGCTCTTCTTCCAAAGGGAGTCCGACCATACCATAAAGTTTTAAGCCCTTTAGTCCTCCTTCTTCTACATACCTTGCAGCATCCAAAATTTCTTCTTCTGATAGTTTTTTATTGACTAATTTTCGAATTTTTTCACTACCACTTTCAATCGCAATTGTTAAGGATTTGCATCCTCTTGAATTTAAAATTTGTACCATTTCTTTTGTTATTGTTGCTGCTCGAACAGAGCTTATACTTAAATGCATGTCTTGAAATATATCTTTGCTTAACCATCTTAGAAGTTCAGTAAAATCTGGATGCTGAGTTACAGAGGCTCCAAGGAGACCTATTCGATTTGTGTGTTTAATGCCTAGTTCTATTAAAGGAATAAGTTCTGTTTCGATTGGGGCTTTTCGAAAAGGAACTGTTAGATAGCTCGCAAGACAAAACCTACATAATTCGGGACAACTTCTTACGAGTTCCACCATATAAATATCTGGCCAAACAGCATCTGGAGTGACAACTTTGGAATGACTTAATCGTTGACCAGTCCATGTTTGCTTGGAAATGGTTTTTGGAACTCCAGCTTGATTTGGCTCGACGGCTAAAAGATTACCATCTGAGGAGTATTTAGGTGTATACAGTGATGGTATATAAACTCCAGGTACTTCAGCAAGAGAAAGGAGTTTTTGGAATCGAGGTAAATCCCTAACCTGTTGAAATTTATCAATAAAATTAGGTAAAAGCTCTTCACCATCACCAATTAAAATTACATCAAAGAAAGGTGCAAATGGCTCTGGATTAGCTGTAAGAACTGGACCTCCACCAAAGACAATGGGATCTAAATTTTGTCTTTCATAACTCCACAAAGGAATATGTTTTTTTTCTAAAAGATTTAGCAAGATTGGTCCATCTAATTCCCAGCTAAGGGATAGTCCAAATAAATCTGGGTTTTGAGGAAGCTTATCTTCTTGATCTGTGAATAAACGCCTAACATCAATGTCTTCCCTCTCAGCTAGAGTTGCCCAAATAACTTGATATCCAAGGCTTGTTATTCCAACTGAATAATTACTAGGAAAAGCCAATACAACCCTAAGCGCATTTGCTATGGGCATGGCTGGTTTAAAAAGGAGGGTTTCTTTTTTCAGCTTGGTTAGGAGTTTATAAGTTATTTTTTCAACTTAATGACGGCCAGACTTAATATTAGAGTTTATACGTATTATTTTAATAAACTTTCCTCAATTATTCTTTGGACTCTAGACTTATTTGACGTTCATATATTGAATGTTCATCAAATATTCGGGCGATTAAATAACTTGTGATGCAGGCTACTAAGACTGGTTTTAAAATTAATAAGTCTTTTGTTAGCGCAAATGCCAAAAACATTGCTGTGATAGGAGTTCGTGAGCATGCAGCTACAAAGGCACCCATTCCAGCAAAAATATATGTACTAGGAACATGGCCGGTGAGAGCTTCAACCCAGGTCCCGCAAGCCAGTCCAATTGAGCCTCCTAGAGTTAACATCGGATAAAAAAGTCCTCCAGGAGCTCCAGATGCTGCAGCAAGTCCCGTACTGATAAATAATATAAAGAAAATTCCTAACGCCATTGAAATACTTGCACTTCCCTCGACGATTACGTTTTGGAGCTCATTAATATGATGAAAAGCCTCGGGAAGGATCGAATAAAAACCACCAAGAATCAGCCCAGATAGGACCAGTTTTGATACAATCCTATTTTTAAAGATAAAGGTTCCTATTTTTTGCATTGCTAATATATATTTGCAGTAGAGTTCTGCGAGGATACCAATGATGGCTCCCAGAGCTACTAAATAAATAAGGTCTATAGGTAGAAATTGAAGTATTGGTGTATATTCTCTTTCCAAAATAAAGCCTAGGTTCATATCAAAGCCTCCTGCTTTTGGATCTAATCCCATACTTTGTAGTAGATCTGCCCATGCATCTGCCCAGAAAGTTGTAACAACAACTAGTAGAAGAATTACTGGTCTTGCAGAATTAAGTAGCTCTTCTATTGCATAAATAAATCCACCAATAGGGGCACTAAAGATTGCAGCAATACCAGCACCTCCGCCTGCAGCAACTATCACTCTTCTAAATGAAACTGGAGCTTTGAGCCAGTTGGCCATTTGCCATGCAATTGAGCCACCCATTTGAACCGATGGGCCTTCTGGCCCTAATGGAAAGCCGCTTCCAATTGCGATTATTCCTGATAGGAGCTTTATTAGGCCAACTCTCAGCCCCATTGGCACTTTCTTGTGCTGTAGGAATGCCATTATGTGAGTGACACCTGAGCCTCCAGCAACGGGAGCAAAATTACTAATAAGTTGACCTGCAATAAATCCACCTATGCCGCCTATCAATGGCAAAACCAATTGGGCGGGCATTTTGTTTAAAAGCTCAAGACGCCAGTCTTCTAGTAAATGCACGCCAGCTTTAAATAGAACTCCTGTTATTGCAGCTCCCAGACCTGTGAGAATAAGAGTAGAAACTACAATCAACCATTTTTGCTGAAGAAGCCTTCTAATGCTTCTACTTGAGATCCTTTTCTTTTGATTTTTTTGCTCAGAATAAGTCATATTTTACTTAGTTATATCTAAAATCTCTGCCTCAGCTTCTTTGCTAATTACTCTACCTTCTTCTTCATAATTTGGGATTTGATCAAAGTTCAGATATCTATATAATTGACTAGAGATTGGGAGAATTTTATCTACTGCAATTTTTTTATACTCATCGATTGTGGGAATGTGACCTAATTGAGCACAAACGGCTGCCAGTTCAGCACTGCCAAGATAAACCTGAGCTCCTTTCCCCAGGCGATTATTAAAATTGCGAGTGCTTGTTGAGAATACGGTAGTATTGTCGCCTACTCTAGCTTGATTACCCATACATAACGAACAACCAGGCATTTCCATTCGACTTCCAGCTTGTTCAAATATTTCATAGTATCCTTCTGATTTTAGTACAGTTTCATCCATACGTGTTGGAGGACAAATCCACAATTTTGCCAGGTTTTTACCAGCATTTTCTAGTACTTTTGCGGCAGCTCGATAGTGTCCAATATTTGTCATACATGATCCAATAAAAACTTCTTGGATTTGATCTCCGGATACTTCACTGAGTACTTTCACATTATCTGGGTCATTAGGACAGGCTAAGACGGGCTCTGTTATTTCATTTAGATCGATATCAATAATTTCTTTGTATTCAGCATTTTCATCTGCTTTGATAAGTTCTGGTTTTTCAAGCCAAGCCTCCATCTCTTTAATGCGTCTGTTTATTGTTCTTGGGTCTTTATATCCTCTTGCAATCATATTTTTTAGAAGAGCTATATTGCTTTGCAAGTATTCGGAAACTGTTTTTTTTTGAAAGTTTAATAGTGCATCCTGCACATGATCTTTCAGCACTTGCATCTGTAAGTTCAAAAGCTTGTTCAAGTTTTAGATCTGGCAGACCTTCAATTTCCATAATTCTGCCATTAAAAATATTAATTTTGTTGGCTTTTCCTACTGTTAATAGCCCTTTTTTAATAGCTATTAAAGGTATGGCATTCACAATATCTCTTAGTGTGATTCCAGGTTGCAGATCACCTTTAAAACGAACTAGAACTGATTCAGGCATATCTAGCGGCATTACTCCTATAGCGGCAGCAAAAGCAACTAGTCCTGATCCGGCCGGGAATGAGATGCCTAAGGGAAAACGTGTATGACTATCTCCACCCGTACCGACTGTGTCTGGCAAAAGCATTCGATTAAGCCAACTGTGAATGATTCCATCTCCTGGACGCAAAGCGACGCCTCCTCGCTCCGCGAAAAAATCTGGCAGCTCTTTTTGAGTTTTTAAATCAATAGGTTTTGGATAAGCAGCTGTGTGACAAAAGCTTTGCATTACAAGATCTGATGAAAAACCTAGGCAGGCAAGCTCCTTCATTTCATCTCGAGTCATTGGTCCTGTTGTGTCTTGACTTCCTACAGTTGTTATTACTGGCTCGCAGTTGCTTCCAGGGCTGATTCCTTCAAGTCCGCATGCGCGACCAACAATTTTTTGTGCTTGAGTGAATCCCCGATGATTTTTTTTGATACTCCCTGGTCGTATAAATAAATCAGATGCTTCGACACCCAATTTAGAGCGAATTTTATCTGTTAAAGCCCTACCAATTAGTAGTGGAATGCGCCCGCCTGCTCTAATTTCATCTTTGAGTGTGACAGGCTTTAACTCAAAATTACAAATAATTGTATTGGAATCTGAATTAGCTTCTAATTTTTCGATAGTACCTAAATGAGGCTTAATTACTATTACATCGCCTGTTTTGAGTTCACTAATATCACATTCTATGGGCAAAGCTCCAGAGTCTTCTGCAGTATTGAAAAATATAGGAGCGATTTTATTCCCAAGAATTACTCCTCCTGCTCGTTTATTAGGTATATAAGGGATATCTTTACCTATGTGCCATAGTAATGAATTAATTGCTGATTTACGTGAGCTTCCAGTTCCAATAACATCTCCAGCAAAAGCAATGGGATGACCTTTTTCTTTTAGATTCTGAATCTTTGAAATGGCATCTGGGGACCTTGTTTCTAGCATTGCAAGTGCATGAAGAGGTATATCAGGCCTTGTTGTTGCATGAGTCGCGGGAGAAAGATCATCTGTATTTGTTTCTCCATCTACTCTGAAAATCGTAAGTATAATTTCTTTTGGTAATTGTGGTTTTGAAGTAAACCAGGTAGCTTCTGCCCAATTTTGTATAATTTTTTGGGCAAACTTGTTTGTTTTTGCAAGATCATATATTTCATTTGCTGCATCGTATACAAGTAAGATTTGACTTAGACCTTCTGCTGCAGAAGTTGCTAACCGTTCATCCTGATGTTTCAGTAGCTCAATTAATGCAGAGACGTTATATCCACCTACCATTGTCCCTAGGAGTTTAGTTGCTTTTAATGGTGAAATAATCGGACTCAAGGAATTTCCA
>QCFN01000027.1 GCA_003280245.1 Prochlorococcus sp. AG-363-J23 | reverse complement strand
TTATTTGCCAGGGGTAGAGCAGGAGAACGTTTTGCGGTAAGGAATAGCGGAGTAGAAGCAGTAATTGAAGGTTCTGGAGATCATTGCTGCGAATACATGACTGGAGGAGTCATTGTTGTAATTGGCTCAACTGGTCGCAATGTTGCTGCAGGAATGACAGGTGGAATCACCTTCTTACTAGATGAAAATGGGGAAGTTAAGCAACGAGTAAATCAAGAAAGTGTTGAGATCTTTTCAATAACTACTTCAGAGCAAGAACAAATGCTCAAATCACTTCTCGCATCCCATGCCAAATACACAAAAAGCATTAAGGCAATAGAAATTCTTGCCAACTGGAATCAATATAAAAATCTTTTCAAAACTCTTATTCCACCCAGTGAAAAAGCCAAGATGGGAATCAGTCAATTACAAAAAGTTCTCACCTAAATGTTATTATGCCATTATTTATTAAAACCGAGAATTTTACAGAAGAAACTCAAAATTTAAACGCCTCTCAACGCAAATCTTATATTATGTCTCACAAGCAATGGGTTAATAGTTTAATAGCCTCAGGCGTCAAAGTAGCAAGCGGATATCTCGTCAACAAGGAAGGAAAGCCTGGTGGTGGTGGAGTATTAATCATACAAGCAAGGAACTTAGAAGAAGCAAAAGCTATTATTCAGAAAGATCCCATGATTGCCTCAGGCATAGTAACTTGGGAAATTAAAGAGTGGAATCAAATTTGCGCGTCTAATCTTATATTTTGAATTAACGTGGATAATGTTCCATTAGCCTTCTAACTTCTCCTGCATGATAACTACTGCGTGTCAAAGGTGAACTTATTACTTGCAAAAAACCATGTTTATTTTCTCCCTGAGATTTAAAATTCTCAAATTGCTCAGGTTTTACAAACCGCTTTACAGGAATATGATTAGGTCCAGGTGATAGATATTGACCAATAGTAACTATATCAACATTAGCTTTCCTCAAATCCTGCATTACTTCTAAAACTTCTAAATCTGTTTCACCAAGTCCAACCATTAAGCCAGATTTTCTGTAAATTTTTGGCCAGCCATTAGCTACGCGCTCCAACAATTCTAAAGATTGAGAATAATTAGCTTGAGGCCTAACCTTTGAATAAAGTCTAGGGACAGTCTCTATATTATGATTAAGCACATCTGGTGAAGAATTAAGCACCAGATTAAGGGCATCCCAATTTCCACAAAAATCTGGTATTAAAAGCTCAATAGTTGTATCTGGAGATCTCTTTCTAATTTCAGAAACACAAGCCACAAATTGACTAGCGCCTCCATCTTTTAAATCATCACGATTTACTGAAGTGATCACAATATGACGAAGCGCCATTCGAACTACTGCTTCCCCAACCCTTTTGGGTTCTGAAGGATCTAAATACCTTTCACTTTTATCAAAAGCTATATCGCAATAGGGGCAAGCCCTTGTGCAGCCAGGCCCCATTATGAGAAATGTAGCTGTTCCCCCTGCAAAACACTCCCCAATATTTGGACAGCTTGCTTCTTGGCAAACCGTATTGAGATTGAGGTCACCCAAAAGATCTGCTAAGACTCCTATCCGCTCATGCTGCGGTGCCTTAACTCTTAACCAGGAAGGTTTCAAAATGTCTGAGATTAATAAAATTATTTTAGAAAGCTGCCAATTAACTGCAATTTTATGAATATAGAAATACCTAATCTTTAAATTTCGGGATGTAGCGCAGCTTGGTAGCGCACTTCGTTCGGGACGAAGGGGCCGCAGGTTCGAATCCTGTCATCCCGATTTAGGTTAACTCTAACCAAAGGGTGTATAACCTCTTGGCGTCAAGAGAAATCGACTATTTTCGAAGGTATTACTATTCCCTACCAGAATGACCGTCAACATATCTACTTGCTTTATAGGAAAATCTCCTAAACAATAAATATCCACTTGCTCATCTACTCTGCCAAGTTGACGAGCGAACAAAACAGGAGTTAAAGCACCTCTTTTTTCTAAAAGCAATTCAAGAGCTCTTTCTAAATGCCAGGTTCGCCCTTCAGATCTTGGATTATAAAAAGCCACCACAAAATCTCCACTTGCCGCAGCTCTAATTCGAGCTTCAATTTTCGACCAATCAGTAAGACGATCACTAAGACTAATTGAACAAAAATCATGCATCAATGGAGCACCCACTCTTGCAGCAGCAAGCTGCATTGCAGAAATACCTGGATGTACTAAGAACTCAGGCCTTTCTTCCTCTGGAAATTTCAAGAGCAGCTCTAATGCAAGACCAGCCATTCCATAAATCCCGCTATCTCCAGAAGAAATCAAAGCTACACGAGCTCCCTGTCTTGCAAGAGCTAAAGCAGCTTCACACCGATCTACTTCCCTAGTCAATTCACCATCAATTCGAACCTGATCTCGACGTCGAATGAATTCCAATAAATCCAAATATCTGCTATACCCAAACCAAGCAACACTTCTAGAGAGGGCATATCTTGCATCATAAGAAAGAAAAGACAAATCACCTGGTCCGCTTCCTACTAAATGCAATTCACCATGATGAGGAGCAAATGGATGCACTGCTTCCGCAATAGCAGTTGTTACAGCTCCAATCTCATCATCTTTAGGATAAAAGATTCTCTTTTGCGAAAGTAATTTGGCTTCACTTGAAGCAGCAAGCAAAGCTCCCGCTTCAGCAACAGATCCTGTACCAACTTCAGACTGAACAACACTAGAAGGGTTAGGAACTTCTACCTTTGAAAGTTCTTCGGCAGAAAAGAAACGAAGTTTTAAATCATAAGAATCAGCAAGCTGAAGTAAAGCAGACTCATTAGATTTAATGTCTAAACTAACAATTCCAGCAACTGCCTCAAAAGCCAAATCAAGTGAATCAAGGGTCTGAAGAAAAGCTCGATTCAATAATTCAAAACTTGTATCTCTCTCACAGCCTATTCCGAACCAAAGAGTCGGAGGGCACCATCCACATGGGCCTATAGATTTAGATCCAATATTTAATTGAGAAGCTGATTCATTAAATATATTTTTTTCAATAAAATTATTACTTTTGACAGCTTCCAGATTTTTCCAGAGATCTGAACCAGATTGCTGACTATAATGAATGTTTTTTCCTCTAGAGCTCGAAAACAGCAATTCATTCCAGGATTCTCTCTTCCCTCTTCGCCGCCATCCCCAAGCGATACCAAAACTATCTAAGGATAAATCTTCGTTAACACTTGTAGTACCAGTAAGCACTACTTGCGCTCCCAAATCTTCTGCTAATTGAATTGCTAAAGATTCAGCACCTGCTATATGACCTCCTATTATGGGTACAACAAATGAACTTTTAGCATCAAGAACAATCACAGCAGGATCGCTTTCCTTATTTGTTAGATAGGGCGAAATCAAACGACTGACTGCACCAATTGAGCCTACAAAAATAAAAAGGTTTGCGGTTTCCCAGTTTTGACAAATAATCTCTGAAGCAGAAGCTATAAGAAGTTTTGAATCTCCTGGAGAAATTGTTTCTGCCGCACCAACAGTCAATGCAACAGAATCAACATGTTTTCGACTTTCAAGTCGCCTAAGTAATGGCCATGACTCTGCAGAAAGGCCAATAGCTAGCCTACAAGAAGGAGAATGTGTTAGTGGAATCTTCAAGCAAGCTGAACGAAATCAAATTTTGACAGAAAAAATCACCTTGCCAGGCAATGATGGATTTCTCTTAAGAAAATCCCAGCCAACAATCAATCTAAGTTTGCATGATTTCCATTTATTTTCTTTTGATTTTTACAAAAAAAAGAAATCCTGTGATCAATCTCTTCACTACTATGATAAAATTTGACTTATAAATAAAATTTTATACAATTAATTCAAGCATTATAATTAAAACAATTCATTGTCCACTTAACTAAGGAAGATCAAGGCAAAACATTCACACTTAATTTTTCAGGTAATCGTCCAAGATCTTAGGATATCGAAGAACGGAACTTACATTTCGATCCTTCACCAGATTCAAGATCTATAAATTTAGATTAATTTCTTACGAGTCATCAATTTATACACAAATACAATCTTCAGAATCCATTTCAATACTTTAAAGAAAAGCATAGAAACTATCAGGAGAAGCCTAACAAGAGCCTTCGCATAAAAGGCATACTGATCAGCTAATCTTTAAACATTATTGAAAAAATAACTTCATCAAATGAATCCAATATTTCCAAAAATAAGCTATTTTTTTTAATCCAAGCTGGTGAAAAGCCAGAAAGTTTAGCCGAAAATCTTACTCATAGTTAGAGAGTTAATGTCTTTCGTCATCACCCAAAGTTATCCAAAATACTTTATAAGGTAATCGTACAAAGTCTTATATAAAGACTAAGACAGGGTTACGACTGCTAGATCACCCACAAATCCTTATCAATATCACGGCCGCTTCCTGGCGACCCAAGCACTCCGACTTAAGCATATGTAATTCAACTAAGTATCCTCAAAAAAAACAGGCAAACGCTGCAGATCAAAAGCTAATAGCCAAGCAAGTGCCATCATTTATGGATAAATCATTAAGAAATTGATTCAAGGTCCTTTCGTTCGTACCCATGCAAATAGTCGAAGAGTGGATTCGAAACTCAAAAATTAACCCCCAAGAATCAAAGCAGAAACTAGCGAATTTATTGTTTTCAATAGATTTGGTGAACCTTTAACTCATGAGCATGAAATCGCTTGTCTTGCAAAAAGACACAAGACTAGGCAGGTCTCCAAGAATTCCTCTCCCATTAAAAGCAGAACATTGGATAGAACATTTGTTACGTGCTTCGGTAGCTGCAGGTTCTCGCATTTATGCTTGCTAGATCGGTCCCCTATTGGGGATCAATTTCTCCGGTGCTTAAGAAGATTCTCTTCCTGGAAAGCACTGGTTACCTAGAGCCATTACCTCTTTTGGTTTTTTGTTCTAGGGCCCTAACAAGCTCTGCTGCTTGTGCCAGGGGTGGCCCTCCACCTCGATCCCGTACCTCGAGGAACCTCTTCGATGACCATTAGCCCACCAGAGCGTGGGAATAAGGCGAAGCCTATCTACGATCAGCCAGTCGACAGGGACCATGTTCCTGCAGACATTGAAAAAGCCGGCGAACCCGGCTTCTGGTCTAGAAGTCTCGCCAAAGGTCCCAAAACCACTACTTGGATTTGGAACCTCCACGCAGACGCTCACGACTTTGAAACCCACATCGGTGATGTGGAAGAGACAAGCCGAAAGATTTTTTCGGCACACTTCGGACACCTTGCCGTCGTCTTTATATGGATGAGCGGTTTCTTCTTCCAAGGAGCCCGTTTCTCTAACTATTCCGGTTGGCTTGCAGATCCCACGCACGTGAAACCCGGTGCGCAGGTGATCTGGCCAATTGTCGGCCAAGAAATATTGAATGCTGATCTAGGGGGCAACTATCAAGGCCTCCAGATCTCCTCTGGCATTTTCCAAATGTGGAGGGCTTGGGGCATCACCAGCGAAACAGAACTAATGGCTTTAGCTATTGGCGCTCTGGTGATGGCAGCTCTGGTTCTCCATGGAGGGATCTACCACTATCACAAAGCAGCTCCAAAGCTTGAGTGGTTCAAAAAGATTGAGTCCATGCTTCAGCACCATCAAATTGGTCTGATAGGTCTTGGTTCAATCGGTTGGGGTGGTCACCTAATTCATGTGGCGAATCCAACCAATGCAATGCTTGATGCAATTGATGCAGGAACACCCCTTGTTCTTGACGGAAAAACCATTGCATCCGCTGCTGATATCCCTCTTCCTCATGAGCTTTACAACCCAGACCTCGTGGGTCAAATCTTCCCTGGACTAGCTTCTGGAATAGGGAATTTCTTTAGTCTTAACTGGTGGGCATTCGGTGATTTCCTCACTAATAACGGTGGGGTCAACCCTATTACTGGAAGCCTTTGGGCTACTGACATTGCTCATCACCACTTGGCTTGGGGAGTATTTGCAATTGTTGGAGGACATATGTGGCGCAACACTATGGGTGTTGGTCACAGCATGAAGGAAATTATGGATAACGCTCAAGGCGATCCAATACTTTTCCCTGCACCAAAAGGCCACCAAGGCATTTTTGAATTCCTTAGTAACAGTTGGCACGCTCAGCTAAGCATCAATCTTGCATGCGTAGGCTCAGCAAGCATCATCATTGCGCACCACATGTATGCGCTTCCTCCATATCCATATTTGTCGATAGATCACACAGCTGTTTTGGGTCTATTCACTCACCATATGTGGATTGGTGGTCTGATGATTTGTGGAGCAGCAGCTCATGGAGGCATAGCTATGGTTCGTGACTACGACCCAGCTCTTCATGTTGACAACGTTCTTGACAGGATTCTTAAGTCTCGAGACGCAATTATCAGTCACCTGAATTGGGTATGTATGTTCATAGGCTTCCATAGCTTTGGTCTTTACATACACAACGATGTAATGCGTGCTCTGGGACGTCCTGCGGACATGTTTAGCGACACAGCTATTCAGATCCAACCGGTTTTTGCTCAGTGGACCCAACAGGTCTGGCAAAACTCAGTAGGCACAGGTGCTCTTGTTGGAGCTGGAAACCTACCTGGAGCAGTTAGTGATGCTTTCTCAATGCCTTTGGGAACTGCTGATCTAATGATCCACCATGTTCACGCTTTCACTATTCACGTCACATTGCTCATCCTCTTCAAGGGTGTGCTCTATGCACGTAGTTCTCGCCTAATTCCAGACAAAGCTCAACTTGGCTTCCGCTTCCCTTGTGATGGCCCCGGCCGTGGCGGCACATGTCAAGTTTCTTCTTGGGACCATGTATTCCTTGGTCTTTTCTGGATGTACAACTCCATCTCTGTGATCATCTTCTACTTCTCTTGGAAGATGCAAAGTGATGTATGGGGTCTGACTGGCGGAAACTTTGCTCAAAGCAGCATCACAATCAATGGTTGGTTGCGTGATTATCTATGGGCGCAATCGTCTCAGGTTCTCAATGGCTATGGAACTGCTATAAGCAACTACAGCCTCTTGTTCCTAGGCGCTCACTTTATTTGGGCATTCAGTTTGATGTTCTTGTTCACTGGCCGCGGCTATTGGCAAGAATTGTTTGAGTCCATCATTTGGGCACACAACAAACTCAAAATTGCCCCAGTCATACAACCAAGAGCACTTTCTATTACTCAAGGACGTGCAGTTGGTGTCACTCACTTCCTTTTAGGAGGCATTGTGACCACTTGGTGCTACTTCCATGCCCGCCTTATTGGGCTCGGCTGACCTTTCCTGACCTTTCCCTCCATGGCAACGAAATTTCCTTCGTTCAACCAGGGTCTGGCACAGGACCCTACAACCCGTCGTATCTGGTACGGCATTGCTACGGCTCACGATTTTGAGAGCCACGATGGCATGACTGAAGAGCGGCTTTACCAAAAGCTGTTCTCAACTCACTTTGGCCATCTAGCCATTATTGGCTTATGGGTTGCAGGAAACCTGTTCCACATCGCCTGGCAAGGCAACTTCGAGGCTTGGGTCGCCGACCCCCTCAACGTTCGCCCTATCGCTCACGCAATCTGGGATCCCCACTTTGGGCAAGGCGCTATAGACGCCTACACCCAAGCTGGAGCATCTGGCCCAGTAAATATTGCTTATTCCGGTCTTTACCACTGGTGGTACACCATCGGAATGCGCACCAATACAGAGCTCTACCAAGGAGCTATTTTCATCAACATAATGGTGTGCTGGCTGCTTTTTGCAGGTTGGCTACATCTACAACCCAAGTTCCGTCCATCATTGGCATGGTTTAAGAATGCTGAAGCTCAGTTAAACCACCATTTAGCTGTTCTCTTTGGCTTCTCTAACATTGCCTGGACAGGACACCTTGTTCACGTCGCAATTCCTGAGTCACGTGGTCAACATGTTGGTTGGGACAACTGGCTAGAAGTACTACCTCACCCAGATGGACTAGCTCCATTCTTTACAGGGAACTGGGGCGCATATGCTCAGAATCCAGATTCACTTGATGCAGTCTTTGGTACTACACAAGGAGCTGGTACAGCAATGCTGACTTTCCTAGGCGGCATGCACCCTGGTAGTGGATCTCTTTGGCTAACCGATATTGCTCATCATCACTTAGCACTAGGTGTTGTGATGATCATTGGAGGCCACATGTACCGAAATACCTTCGGTATTGGACATACCCTGAAAGAGATCACTGAGGCACATAACACCAATCATCCAAATGATCCTCATAAAGATGGATATCGCGATGGTTGGGGACACTTCAGTGTTAACCACAATGGTATCTATGAGACCGTCAACAACTCACTGCACTTCCAATTAGGACTAGCCTTGGCTTGCCTAGGTGTTGCCTGCAGTTTGGTGGCTCACCATATGGGTGCTCTTCCTTCCTATGCATACATTGCACAGGACTACACAACACAAGCTGCTCTATATACCCACCACCAGTACATAGCAGTATTGCTGATGGTTGGAGCCTTCTCTCACGGAGCAATATTCTTTGTCCGTGATTACGATCCAGAACTTAATAAAGACAATGTTCTTGCAAGAGTTCTAGATAGCAAAGAGGCATTAATCAGCCATTTGAGCTGGGTAACAATGCTTCTAGGCTTCCACACTCTGGGCCTATATGTTCATAACGACGTATGTGTTGCCTTTGGAACCCCAGAAAAGCAAATTCTAATTGAGCCTATTTTCGCTCAATTTGCTATGGGCGCAGCAGGTAAAGCTATGTATGGATTCGATACTTTGCTATCGAATGCAAACAGTGCAGCTAGCCTTGCCGCAGCAAATATTCCTGGGAATCACTATTGGTTGGACATGATCAATGCACCTGATGCAACGACTAATTTCCTTCCTATTGGTCCAGCTGACTTCCTAGTACACCATGGTATTGCGCTTGGTATTCATACCACTGCTCTAATACTGATTAAAGGAGCCCTCGATGCGAGGGGTTCTAAACTGATCCCTGACAAGAAGGATTTTGGATACTCCTTCCCTTGTGATGGACCAGGAAGAGGAGGTACTTGTGATAGCTCTGCATGGGATGCTACTTACATGGCGCTCTTCTGGGCAGTAAATACCATTGCATGGGTTCAGTTCTATTGGCACTGGAAGCACTTAGCAATATGGTCTGGAAACGTTGCTCAGTTCAATGAATCCGGAACTTATTTGATGGGTTGGTTTAGAGATTATCTGTGGGCTAACAGCGCACAGTTGATTAATGGATACAATCCATTTGGAGTTAACTCACTTTCAGCTTGGGCCTTCATGTTCCTTTGGGGACACCTAGTTTGGGCGACAGGTTTCATGTTCCTAATTTCCTGGAGAGGTTATTGGCAAGAACTAATTGAAACTTTAGTCTGGGCTCACCAACGCACTCCAATTGCAAATATGGTTGGATGGCGTGATAAGCCAGTCGCTCTTTCAATCGTTCAAGCACGACTAGTAGGCGTTACCCACTTTGTTGTAGGAACGGCAGTTACATACGCTGCATTTGTTATAGCTTCGACTGCTGGTAAGTTCGGATAATTATCCTGTTCTTTGAAGTACGGTCGAAGTCACCAAAAACCCCTGTCAGTTAAATCTAGGCAGGGGTTTTTTTTTGAACTTAACTATAACTTCACAACAGGATAAAAACCTAAAACGAAAAACAACTATTTCATCGCTTTATAAGAAAACATCTAAAGCGATAGCAAATCAAAAAACAACTTTTGAAAATCAGCAAAATTGAAGACTTTAAAATTACTATTAACAATTAGATCTTTAAAAAATATCGACTAATCCAGCCAGGACAATCGAAGAATATAATTCTTGAAAATAATCTTAAATATAGAGTAAATTCTTTTCAGTAAACTATTAAATAAAAATGGTGAAGGATTTTCAATCCTTTTGACTTGAATTGATTTTAGATCTCTCTTTAACAATAGGAGCAGAAATCCTTTTCAGATAACCATTCCAGGTTTTTGGCCAACGCCATCTAAAAACAAAGGCTAATATAATTAAGTAAAACAAGCCTTCTAATGGATGACTAATATTAGCAATCTGAGGAGGTAAATGAATAGTAATAAATCCTATACTAACCATAGGGAAAAAAGCTAGTCATATCTAAGAAAAAAAAAGGGCCCTCTCAACTAAGAAAGAACTTAAGTGATTTTCAAAAAAATGGATTGATAGATAAAAAAAGTTTGCCCTATACGAAATGTATAGGGCAAACTTTATCTAAAAAGGATTTGCTGCAAGCGAAACTTATTAATCAACCCACCCAAGGGAAGAATGCACCTTGCTGCATTAGTTGATCAACGTGCAATGTTCCACATAGCAACCATGCAAATACTGCACCACCGCAGCCTCCTAGCCAGAAACCACTAGTAAAATCAGCCCATCCTGACTTGGTAAACAGATCAGTTGGAGGGTTGTCGATAGTGCAATCAGCAGGCTGCACATTCGGAGCTTTGCCAGGTGAGTTATACAAGACAAGCAGCGCAGTTAAGATGTGCATAGCTCCAACTGCAGATAAAAGTCCTGCAGTTAATGCAAAATCAGTGTTTCTAAAAGGTCCTGTAATTGCGAAAGGACCAAAAAGAAAGTATCCAAAAATTGCACCAACTTCTAGTCCACGAAAATTCGGAGAAAGACCTGGACGGTAAAAAGGAAGATTGTTAAGCCATGCCTTAGTGAAATAGCCACTATTTACGGGCGTAGCCAAATCCCCTACACAAGGATCAGCAGCAGGTTTTACAGCCCACTGTTCTGCAATCCCAATGTCATTTGGACGCACAGTCTGATCGACGTACTTCTCGGGAAACTTGACCGGCTTATTGGAGCGAAGGAACGGATCCTGGAATTCAGTCATTTGGTTTTAAATCTTGGTTGGCTGGAGAAAAGTTAGACCGTTCAGTCGGTTGCAGTGATATGCCGGCCAACCAGCACAATGAACACCGCTGGAGTAACAAGCCCAATCAGTGGGACAAAAACTGAAGGCAGCCAGGCGGCGGCAAACTCGCTAGTCATGGCATATACAAAATAGATCCATACTTACTCTATAGATTCAATATGAACTGTTCATAGTTAAGGCTCTTTGACGAAATAAAAGTTCAATCCATCACCACTAGCCAAATCATCGGTAACCTCCAGAAAAACAAGACCTAGTTCCGCAATGAACCAAATTCTCGCTCCTGTATTCGCCATTGGGCTCACAGTCCTCCTTTTGAGTCTAAACAAGCGGTCCAAAAAATTTTTGTTCAAAAGCACTGCTACTAATACATTTTCTAAGGCAAACCAATCTCAATCTGAACTTGTTACTAGCTTTCTTGCTTCATCCAATGAACTGTCTGATTTCGAATCAACGCCCAAAAAGGCAGCATGGAAAGCTCCAAACACACTTCAAGAACATATATCCCTAAAAAAACACCTACAAAAACAAATGCGTAGTGGATCTCCAGATGAACGACTGCAAGTAATGCACACATGCCAAATTTGGGGACACCGCTCAACTCTGCCACTATTGAGGAAAGGACTACGAGACTGTGATAGTCGTGTCGTTCTCGTTGCCGCAAGAGCAATTTCTAAGCACAAAGCTGTCTCGCCACTGAACAGAATTCAAGAAGGCAAACCTCCACGTAACGTTTCCCTAATGCGATAGATAGGGCGACCCTGACTTTCATGGTAAGTACGAATTTGCAACTCTCCTAAAAGACCAAAACAAAATAACTGGACTCCTGTTAATCCCATCACAACTGCCAAGGTTAGTAAAGGTCGATTAGCTATATCTTGCCCCATAATTTTGATTATAAAAAGATATAAACTTGCTATTAAACTTCCTGCTATTGCTAGCAAGCCTCCGAAACCAAATACATACATAGGTCTTGTCAAGAATCTATTCATAAACCAAACAGTTAGCAAATCCATCAAGACCCTAAATGTTCTATCAATTCCATATTTACTATTTCCATATTGGCGAGATCTATGATTTACCTTTACCTCTGTAATTCTCGCGCCCTCAATATTTGCAAGAACAGGAAGAAATCTATGCAATTCACCATAAAGCCTCATATCAGAAAGAACTTCCCGGCGATATGCTTTTAAAGAACATCCATAGTCATGCAAACGAACACCAGTTACTTTCCCAATTAGTCGATTTGCTATACGAGAAGGTAATTTACGCTGCAAAGCAGCGTCTTGACGGTCATAACGCCAACCACTAACTAAATCATAACCTTCACGCAACTTATTAATTAACAAAGGTATATCTGCTGGATCATTTTGTAAATCACCATCAAGGCTAATCACAACTTCTCCACGTGCCACATCAAAGCCTGCAGCCATTGCGGCT
>QCFN01000026.1 GCA_003280245.1 Prochlorococcus sp. AG-363-J23 | reverse complement strand
CTTTTTTAATTTTCATCAGCCATCAACACCATAAGCATGACTTCCCTAATATTTTCAAAGAAGATAGAGTTAATAAATTAACTCAAGAATGCCCCCAAGAGTCGTCACTTTCCACAGGAAGCCAACGTCTAAGATCATCAATTAATTGCCTTGGTGGCGGCTGCGAACATTCAGAGTGTAATGTCTGGGCCTTAACAATCTTATCAATATTTAGCAACTTCTTGTCCTGATCTTTAATGCTTTTCCAGTAAAAGTTGCCTAAAAACTTTCCAAATAAATCGCCAAACAATCGATGAAAATTTCTTTTTTCGAATACAGCCTTTTCTAGAGCATAGGAGCTAACTAATCCCTCTTTTGAAATACTTTTAGAAGACTTTCTTTCGCATCGCGAAGAAATATACTGATCTGCTTTAGTTGTAATCATAAATTTACCAGAATCAACAATCTGATAATTTTCAAGATCAAATGGCAACGATTCGATCCCATGACGATGAACCCATAGTGATTTCAATAAATCAAGATTAGTCTCTTCTCCATGATCTATTGCTTCTAGTATTTTTCCCCTAAGTTCAGATTTCCTATCAAGATTGTAAAAATTAGAAGGATCCCGCATAAATAAATCAAGCAAGTTTGCGATTAAGCAAAGGGCGTATTAAAAGGAATAACCCAATAGCAAGAAAAGTCAAGACTCCCAAGCATTCAAAACCATTAACCTCTCCATAAGGGGCATAAATCAAAATGATGCCAAGATCAAAATTACCCTCATAAGCAGCACGAATAGGCTCAATTGCAAAGGTAAGGGGATTTAAAGCTGCTAACCACCCCAGCCATCCAGGCATGAAAGATAATGGCGCTAAGGCAGTGCTCGCAAACAACAATGGCAAGTTAAATACAAAAATCACTGCTATTAATTCAATATGACCTGGCAATGCAAAAGCCAAACCCAAGCTCAAAGCAGTCACAGAAAAAACAAGCAAAAGTAACGTAACCAAAACAAGTAAAAGCCCTGTCAATCCAGGCCAGCCATAACCAAGAAGACTTGCAGTCATCATAATTGCAACGCTCTGCAAAAGACTTATTGATGTTATGTAAATAACAGAAGCCAACACTATTGAACTTCGACTGCGAAGCGGCGCAACTAATAAGCGATTAAGAAATCCAAATTCACGATCAAACATCACAGGTAAACCTGCATTAAGTGCTCCGCTAAAGGCTGTAAAAACAATCACACCTGCTCCCAAAAAACGCCCATAACTAATTCCACCTGGAATCAAACTATCTGGAGCATTGGAAAATAATGCTCCAAATAGAACCAACCAAATCAATGGCTGCAGAATTCCTGCTATCAAAGTTGAAGGCCTTCTCAAAAGTTGCAAAAAAAGTCTTCTAGTTAAAGCAAAAGTTTCCTGAACCAGCTCCGAGAAAAAACTATTCTCTGAACTGAAACTAGAGTTAATAACTGAAGGGCTGGTCATCGAAAAAAGAAGTAAATCTGAAAATAAAAGAGATCATAATAAAAGCCAACACATTGAGAAGAAAAAATTCTCAACGCATAGACTTTTTCTTCTCAAGTTTAAAATCTCTTATTCCTGCTACTGCAAGCTCTGCATCCTGCAGAGTTCTTCCAGTAGCCTGCAAATAAACGTCATCAAGACTTGGCTTACTCTGAGAAAGTGAGAACACCGAAAAACCTTCCTGAAGGAGCTGGTCACGTAACTGTGCAATTACTTCGTCCTTGTCAATTAAACAATTCAAAGAAAACCCTTGTAACCGATTAATAACAACTTGACGAACTCCTTGGACACCCTCTAAAACCTTTTTAACATGTGAAGCTTCATTCTCATCACTAAATTCACGCACCCTCAAAGTAACTCTGTCACCACCTAGTTGCTCCTTAAGCCTATGAGGTATCCCTTGAGCAATTACATCTCCATTATCAATAATTGCCATCTCATCCGCAAGAGCCTCTATCTCCTCTAAATAATGACTGCTCAAGAGAACTGTGGTTCCTTGCCCTCTTAGTTCTAACAAAAGTTGCCAAATAGCCGATCGGCTTTCAATATCCAATCCAACAGTTGGTTCATCTAAAACTATTAATCTGGGCTTATGCAAAAGGCCTGCAGCCAAATCAAGTTTTCGTCTCATTCCACCTGAATAGGTTCCACAGCGTCGATCAATCCAATCGTTCATATCAAGACGCTCAATCAACTCACCAATCCTGCAATCTCTATCTTCATTACTCAAGTGATAAAGATCACCCTGCAGGCTCATTAATTCTCGTCCTGTCAAGATTTTGTCGATAGATACCTCTTGAGCGACGTAGCCAAGCAACTTTCTTACTGCACGCGCATCGATCAAAGCATCTTTGCCTGCTACATGAACACTTCCGGAATCAGGAGCTAAAAGAGTACTAATAATTCTTAGGATTGTAGTCTTACCAGCACCATTGGGCCCCAGAAGCCCGTAAAGACATCCTTGTGGGACCTTAAGACTTAACCCCCTCAAGGCCCTAACTGAACCATATGACTTCTCAAGATTTTGAAGTTCAATTGAATTCATCAATTCATAAGGAATAAGGAATAAATAAACTTAAAAGGAGAATTCTAATCTCTAAGATCAATTAACTCAGAAAAATTTCCTCAATACACTGGAAATCCCATTGCCAAATTTTTCAAAAGAGAGAATCCCTGCAGATCAAATTGAACTGCCATTGGACTACGACTCATGACTAATAAAAGGCAAATTCCAAACATATAGAGAATAGACCAACGAAAAAGGCCTTTCGCCCCATCAGAAGAGTCAGGATTTTGATTAAGCTTATTTATCATTTGTATAAGGCGAACATTAAAAGGACATAAAAGCAATCCATATAGCAACCCTCCCTCAGGAAGAACCCAAACACCAAAAGCACTAAGAAAAACAGTTATCCATCCATATCTAGAAATTGCAACTGCTGTGGCAACTGATCCTTTTACAACAGGCAGCATTGGAATCCCTACAGCCTGGTAGTCATCTTTGAGCAAAAGAGCCAGTGCCCAAAAATGTGCTGGAGTCCAAACCAAAACCAGACAAAATAGCCACCATCCACCCACTCCTATGTGACCAGTTGCTGCTGCCGCTCCAACCAAAGGAGGAATAGCACCTGCAACGCCTCCAATAACAATATTTTGAGGAGTACGTGGTTTCAAAAAAGCCGTATAAAGCAAGACATAGCTACAAATTCCCAACAGAGAAAGCCCTGCAGCCAAGCAATTCACTCCTGCAATCAATAATACTGATGCTAATAATGTGCAGGAAATTGCACCTATAAAGGCTCCTTTGGGAGACAACCTTCCTGAAGGCAAAGCCCTAGAACTAGTCCGTTGCATCCGCCCATCAAGATCCTGCTCCCATAAACAATTCAATACTCCAGCAGCAGCTGATGCCAAAGCACCACCACAAAGTGTGCAAAGCAATCGAGAAGAAGACACAGGCCATTCTTCAGTTAAAGCCATTCCTCCAAGAGTTGTAGCCAGAAGGAGAGGGATTAAACGAGGTTTGGCCACCTCAAGCCAAGGAGGTAACTTAATTCGCTTTCTTGAAGGAACAATGCTCTCTCGGGCCAGTCCTCCCTCAAAAACATCTGCAGTAGAACTAACCATGACAAGGCTCCGTAAAGGATTGCTGATCAACAAATGAATCCATGAGATCTGAAGGTTGCGGGCTTCTAACAGAGAGCGCGGAAAGCAAAGAAACAAGCAAAGCCCCAACTAACTGATGACCAACCGTAACGGCAGGATTAGAAAACTCAATACGAATAGTGAGCATTCCAAGCCCAACCTGCACAAACAAAAGTGCAACTACCGCACTTAAGATGGGCCACTGTTGCCGAGTCCAGCCACCAACTGCAATTGATACCAAAACAAACGTCAACAACGACAATGCAACAAAAACCGAACCTCCTTGGTGGATAGCAAGCAATTGGCAAGACTCTCTCCCGACCAAGCAAGACTTAGACGCCCATGAAGAAGCCATCCTTCCACCGAGAAGAGATTGTATGAATACTGAGATTAGGGAGAAAAGTCCAAACAACCTCCACCAAACTGGGGCGCTGTTAGTGCTTTGATTTAACAGATACTCAGATAAAGCACTCAAACAAGCAAGAAGAAGAAGGGCAAGACCCAAATGAGCTGTTACTACAGTCGAAGGTAATAACTGAGTAACCGTAAGCGCACCTAAACCTCCCTGAACAAAAACCAACGCCAACAATCCTGCATATGACCAAGGCAGCCAGTGTGGAAGCCTAGATCGCCAAATAATAGAAATTAGGAACTGAATCAATAAAGCAATTCCAATCAAAAAAGCATCCAAACGGTGAAACCATTCAAGGAATACCTGCAAACTCATTTGCTTACTTGGCAACAATGTCCCGAAGCAAAGAGGCCAATCGGGACAAGCCAATCCAGCCTCCATGACTCTTGTTGCACCACCAATCACAACCAAAGCGATTAAGGCAACCACAAGATGAGCAGCCAATTGCCCTAAACGTCTTCTGGGTATCGAAAAAGAATCACTCAAGGAGCTAGCTCTGATTTATTGGATGGTTGTTATTTGAAAACGTAGCTATTGAGTCAAAAACGGCACGTTGTGTAGCTGACTGCAACACTAAATAAGACAAATAAATCATCCATCCCTGACAGAAGGCAGAAATCTAGAGATATATTTCTCTCAGAATCCAATGATATCTAGATTTTGCTTAAAGGATTTCACGACTACTTAATAATTTGAGAATGTCGATAGACACATTTATCAATACCCTTAATAAGTTGATGGAGATTTCCTGTGCCGATTCCCTCGGCCATCCTGACAATATTGCTCGGGATGGGCCTTTTATTTGGAGGGCTATGGATTGGTCAAAACATTAATCTTCTTCCTTTGGGTGCAAGTGCAAATGCGCCCATTTACGATGAGCTATTTAAAGTCCTTTTAACTATTGGAACCATTCTCTTCTTAGGAATGGTGGTCCTAGTTGTATATAGCTTAATTCGATTCAGAAGAAGGCCAGGTCAAACTGGTGATGGGGCCGCAATTGAGGGCAATCTTTCTCTTGAAATTTTATGGACTGCCATACCCGCCATTGTTGTTTTATTTGTTGGGCTTTATAGCTACGACATCTATGAACGAATGGGAGGCATGCAACCTCTCAATCATCATGCCAATGATGCTAGTAGTCATGAACATTTTAATTCAGGAAATGGAAGAATCTGGGGGGGAATTGGCTCTTCATCCTTAGCCACCCCTCAACAAAGCGCAGCTATTCCTATTGATGTAACGGCAATGCAATTTGCCTTTCTTTTCCATTATCCCAAAGGTGACTTCATTTCAGGAGAATTACATCTACCAAAAAATCAACCGGTCACCCTGCGAATGGAATCAAAAGATGTAATACATGCTTTCTGGGTTCCAGAGTTTCGACTAAAGCAAGATGTTATTCCAGGTCAACCAACAATATTAAATTTCACACCTACAAAAACAGGCCGTTACCCAATCATTTGCGCTGAATTATGTGGCCCTTATCATGGAGGGATGCGCTCAACAGTAGTTGTAGAAGGTGCAGAAGAATATCAAGATTGGCTCCTAAGTAACACAAAAGTTTCAACATCTGAGAAATGACTTTAGCCAATTCATCCTCTAACTCTGAAGCCATCCAAAAACTTCAGCCCACCGGGTGGATGAAGTACATAAGTTTCAGCCTAGACCATAAGGTAATTGGTCTTCAATATCTAGTTTGTGGATTTATTTTCTACTTAATTGGAGGAGCATTGGCTGGTGCAATACGTATCGAACTGACTACACCAATCTCAGATTTTATGCCTAGAGATGTCTACAACCAAGTTCTAACCCTTCATGGAACAATAATGATCTTTCTATGGATTGTTCCTGTCGTTAATGGAGCATTTGGGAACTATCTAATACCTTTCTATGTAGGAGCAAGAGATATGGCCTTCCCTAGATTGAACGCTGTTGCATTCTGGCTCATTCCTCCAGCAGGACTGATGTTAATTAGTAGCTATTTCATTACAGGAGCTGCAGAGTCAGGATGGACAGCTTACCCACCTCTAAGTATAACTTCACCTGCAGCTGGTCAAATCATATGGATTATCAGCGTATTACTGTTGGGAGGTAGTTCAATTTTTGGTGGGATCAATTTTATTGCAACAATACTGAAATTACGCCAACCCAATTTAAAGTTAATGCAATTACCTATGTATTGCTGGGCAATGCTAGGAACAAGTATTCTTGTTGTACTGTCAACACCAGTATTAGCAGGGACTCTTATACTTTTAAGTTTTGATATTGTTGCCCACACTGGTTTCTTCAACCCTTCTCTAGGTGGAAATGTAATTGTATATCAACATCTTTTTTGGTTTTACTCTCATCCGGCTGTTTACATAATGGTTCTACCTGCTTTTGGCTTAGTAAGTGAAATACTTCCAGTTCACTGCCGAAAACCTCTATTTGGATACACCACAATGGTTTATTCAATCATGGCCATTGTAATTTTAGGCCTTGTTGTATGGGCGCATCATATGTTCACAAGTGGAACCCCTCCTTGGATGAGGCTTTT
This sequence comes from Prochlorococcus sp. AG-363-J23, assembly GCA_003280245.1. Taxonomy (GTDB): domain Bacteria; phylum Cyanobacteriota; class Cyanobacteriia; order PCC-6307; family Cyanobiaceae; genus AG-363-J23. The sequence goes on along the minus strand of QCFN01000026.1, from coordinate 8,361 downwards.
CTTTACTATTGCCACATCCTTTATTGCAGTACCTACTGGTATAAAATTTTTCAACTGGGTTGCCACATTATGGGGAGGGAAAATATCACTTAATAGTGCAGTTCTTTTTTCTTGCGGCTTTATAATCAATTTCGTATTAGGAGGCATCACTGGCGTAGCATTAGCCCAAGTACCATTCGACGTACATGTTCATGACACCTACTTCGTAGTCGCGCATTTTCATTACATTGTCTATGGTGGTTCAGTATTTGTTATCTTCTCATCTATTTATCATTGGTATCCCAAGTTTACAGGTCGTATGTTGAATGAAACTCTAGGCAGATTTCATTTCTTACTAACTTTTATAGGCTTCAATCTATGCTTTGCTCCCCAGCACTGGCTTGGGCTAAATGGCATGCCTAGAAGAGTGGCTGAGTACGATCCAAACTTTGCTTTTATTAATCAAATAAGCAGCCTTGGAGCATTACTCATGGCCATCAGCACTCTTCCTTTCCTTTGGAACATCATTTGGAGTGCCTTCAATGGCGGGATAGCCGGAGACAATCCATGGAATGCTCTTACTCCTGAATGGCTCACATCATCACCTCCTCCTATTGAGAATTGGGAAGGGAATGCACCTCTGGTGACTGAGCCCTATGGCTACGGAACAATTAACCAAGAGGATTTAGTTGAACCAACACCAGAAAGTCCTTCAGAGGAATCAAGTCAATGACAACAATTACTCCAATAAATGAAGATTCCAAACAAGAATCAACTGTTATCGAATCACATGCTGATCATCGCATGTTTGGTCTTGCCGCCTTTCTAATTGCCGATGGGATGACATTTGCAGGTTTTTTTGCTGCTTACCTAACCTTCCGAGCAGTCAACCCCCTCCCAACAAACGCGATTTACGAGCTGGAGTTACTACTACCAACAATAAATACAGCATTACTTTTGGCCAGTAGCGCCACTTTTCATAAAGCATCTAAATATTTAAAGCAAACTAAAAATGGTCTCTGCCAAAGATGGCTGATGATCACAGCTGTTCTTGGTGTTGCTTTCCTGACAAGTCAAATGTTTGAGTACTTCACCCTTCCATTTGGCCTCACAGACAATATTTATGCAAGCACCTTCTATGCCTTAACTGGCTTCCATGGACTTCATGTGAGCTTAGGGACAATAATGATTTTCATAGTCTGGTGGCAATCTCGAAACCCTGGTGGTCGAATTACCATTGAAAATCAATTTCCCCTTGAAGCAACTGAGCTTTATTGGCATTTCGTGGACGGCATTTGGGTGATTTTATTCGTCATCCTTTACCTCCTTTAAATTCAATTCAAAATATCTATTTTCAGATTTGAGAGCAAACTCTTGCATTGATAAGACTTGTCAGGCAGAATTCGTTTAATTCAAACTGGCGAAATGCTGGTAGGTAAAGAACTCCTCGACAAAGCTAGATCTCTCAGCAACAGGCCTGAGGATGACATAGCTCGCGGCTGCGGCTATGTAGGCCCTAGCGGTCGAGTACTCCGAAAAAGTTTCTACAAAGCTCTAGTAGAAGCCAAAGGCTACAAACTTCGTTCTAGCGGCTCCAGACGAGCAGGCGGAAGGACAACAAGAGGGCGACAGGCCGAGTTCCGGACTCGGGTTCATGGCAATGGAAACTTGCTGATCGGCCATGCCTATACCAAAAAGTTAGGCCTTGAGCCCGGTCAGGAATTCAGAATAGAGTTGCGTCGCGACTCTAAAGCAATTGCCCTGTTACCTAAAGATGGCAAGCCAATTCAAGGTAATACTGAAGAGTAAAAACCCAAGAAAAGCTGGAACAACATAATTTCAGTGCCATCCATGCTTTGAAAGCCACTCCTCAGTCAAATCTGAGGAGTGGCTTTCGCTGTGATTTTTACAATTTTTTCTCAACAAACTTTCGGTATATTTAGCCAAAAGATCTGCCTCAAGATTTATAAGATCGCCAATACCAAGGTACTTTAATGCAGTATTTTCCCAAGTATGTGGAACAATTGCCATCCAAAACCGACTTCCTTCATTATTACAACCTCCGACCGTCAGACTAATTCCATTCAATGCAATACTCCCCTTTTCACATATATATCTCGAAAAATTAGTATCTTTCCAGCAAACTTCTAATTTCCAAAAGCTATCGAAAAATTCAACTCCTAAAATCTCCCCAAGTCCATCAATATGTCCACTGACTAAGTGACCTCCGAGCCGATCTGAAAGTCGAAGTGCAGGCTCAAGATTAACTACAGCACCTTTAGCGGCTTTTGAATCAAGCGTCGTACGAGTCAATGTCTCAGAACTCACATCAGCAAAAAAACCAGTTTTCAAAACTTCAGCAACTGTCAAACAAACCCCATCTACTGCAACGCTATCGCCAAGAACTAACGGTTCAAAAGCTCCGTTAACTTTGACAGCCACCCCACTACCTCGCTTTCGGAGATTTCCTGTCGCCTTAATTAAACCAGTAAACATGGAATTAAGCGTAAAGAAAGTTCTCTAGTCATAATCGGATAAAACAAGGTGGAATGCTGTGGTAGAAATGACTATTGCTGGTCTTGGTATCGATGCCTCCAATCAAAATCCCGCGATTTTACTTAGAGATCCTTCGGGAAGACGACAAGTTCCTGTATTGGTAGATCATGCTCAAGCACACAACATAATTGCTGGACTTCAACAAATCACCCTGGACTATCCTCAAAGTCATGATCTCATGCTCTCTCTTTTAAAAGCAGGCGGCCTTCATTTAGTAAAAGTAATAATTCATTCCCTAGAAAAAGATAATGTTCGTGCGGTCCTAAAGCTAGGCAAACATATAACAACTAAAAACGAGAGTTCAACAAATGAAAGGAAGCCACTCATAGAAATAGAAGCTCATGTTAGTGATGCAATTGCTCTTGCAATTAGATCAAATTGCAAGATTTGGATGATGGAAGAAGTCGTTCTAAATTCTTCTATTCCCATTGATTTAGTTGCCGACAAGGAAGATCAAGATGCCTTCAATAATTTCTTACAAGGTCTTAATCCAACAGCTTTAATCAAGAATTTCAATAAACAGAAAGATTCCATTGACTTTCATGACTAAATAAAAGTGTCTCATATACGTAGACCTTTTGGGAATGGCTCTCCTGTAAGTCTTTTCACTCTTGGAACAATGAGAGCAATTAAATCCGCCGAACAAATGTATCAAGTTGTTCGGGCAGCCATTTCAAGTGGAATTAATCATATTGAAACAGCTCCTTCATATGGACCTGCTGAAGCATTTCTAGGCAAAGCTCTTAAAAAGCTAAATCAAGAAAGAATAACCCTAGAAGAAGATGTAATTATTACTAGTAAAATCCTCCCTGGCGTAGATTTTGAAACAGGCAAATTCCAAATAATTGAGCAACTAAAGAGATTAAATATCCCAAAAATTAACAACCTTGCAATACATGGTCTTAATCTTAATGAACATCTTGATTGGGCCCAAAAAGGAGAAGGGAAAAAAATACTTGAATGGGCTCAATTTGAAGGGCTTGTAGAACAAGTCGGATTCAGCAGCCATGGGAGTAAATGCCTTATCGAAGATGCGATCTCAGATCCCATGTTTACTTTTTGCAGTCTCCATCTACATCTTTTTGATCAATATAGATTACCTCTTGCACGCATGGCATTATCAAAAGGTATGGGAGTAATGGCAATATCCCCTGCTGACAAAGGTGGACATTTACATACACCAAGCAAAATACTAATAGAAGACTGCAAGCCAATTCATCCTCTTATTCTCGCTTATAGATTCCTCCTTGCACAAGGGATAAGCACCCTTACTTTAGGAGCATCAAAACCTGAAGATCTTACTTTCGCAAAACAACTTAGATCTTCAGATTACGCTCTAACAAAAAAAGAGGTAAATGTCATAGACAAACTAAAAAGAAGTGCTGAATATCGTCTAAAAGAAACAAAATGTGGTCAATGTCGTAAATGCCTACCCTGCCCACAACAAATTCCAATACCTGAAATTTTACGTCTCCGAAATCTTGCTCTTGGCAATGACCTGACAAAATTTGCAAAAGAGCGTTACAACCTTATAGGTAGAGCTAGTCACTGGTGGGAACAAGTTAATGCCTCATCTTGCAAAAAATGTGAGGCATGCTTACCACGTTGCCCACATGAGCTCCCAATACCTGAGCTTCTTAATGAAACCCATAAACTTCTCACTGATTCACCCAAAAGAAGATTATGGGATTAATGAATTAAACCTTTCCTCTAACTCATCTTCCTGAGCCAATGATAATGGCGCTAGTGACCAACAATTAGACCAAATCCTCTTAGATGGAAATAAAAACTTGCGAAACTTCTTAGGGATTTTTGCAAAAGTATCAGCAAAAAGATCTCGTCTTACAGGAGGAATCCATCCCTCTAATAAAGAGTTAGCAAGCAATTGAGGAGTAAGACTTTTTTTAATCCATTCTTTTGGGAATGAATTGCGGCTTTTAATTGGTTGAACTAATAATATCCAATTTAAAGGCGCTCCTGAATTTGGAAGGGAAACTGCCAAGCGAGGGTCCCGCCGAAGGTATGGCATACAGCGATGAAGAGGAACAACCGCGACTTCCCCCTTACCCTTTAGGAGCCAATTAAAAACATTTCTATCATCAAAAGCAAGTGTATGATTCAACAAAGTATCCAAAGAATTATTTATTGACATCCGGTCAGCCAAAGACATTACCAACCGCGGACTATCTGGTAATACAATTTTTCTCTTAAGCGAAGGTTCTAAAAGAATCTCCCAACCTTGTTCAGCTTTATTTAACCATTTATCACCATTGCGAAAGAGAAGAACCCAAGGACTTGAAGCTATGGGAAGAATCTTTCCAGCAAAATTAGCATTTATTGATTTCATAAAATTCTCAGCCTGAGCATCAAAAAGACTTACAAAATCGGGAAAAGTTATAAACTTAAGTTTTGTTGGAGATAATTCAGAAAGCCATCCATCACCTAGTGCAATCAAATCAGCTCTACCTTCTAAAGCTGACAAGAAAGGATCGTCTTCTCTCGAAGGCTTCAGAGCCTCATATCGCCAAGGAGATGGCAATGCCTTGATCAATTTTTTAGGTAAGGTCTCTGGCGATGCCTTTAAAACTGGACCAGAAGGAACTGAGACACAACTTGTTAGCCCACTAATTCCGGTGAGGAGAACACCTCTTAGAAAATCTCGGCGCCCCAACATGTCGAGTCGGTTTTTTTAAAGGCTAATCCAAAAGGAAACGGCTAGGCGATAAAGGATTTTTCAAATCATGCAAAACTAAATCGCAATTCTGCACAAGCTGGGGAATAGAAATACCTCGCAACTGAGCCAGAAAAGCCAATGCACCTGCACCTACACCTTCTTTAACATAACCAAGTTCATAGTCTCTTAAAGCCTTATAACGACTTTCTTTAAAACGAAGTCCGCTAGCAAATCCAAAAATTCTTACATCAAAATGATCTCCAACACTATCCATCAATCGAGAAAGTAAATCAGTTTCATTAGTGAGCTGACTCTTCTCATTAAGCAACCACGCAGTTGTTCCAATTGCAATTCCCTCTAAAAACTTTTCTCGAGAGGGTGGATCCAAGGCTGAGAGTGCCAGAGCAAGAACAGCTAACATCTGACTCCCACCACCGAGTAAGACTGACTGACCAGCTTCTCTTGCGCCAAGTAAAATTCCTGCAGCAACAGGCTGAAAAGGATCACCTATCGCAGCAACTAATTTCAAAGGATCTGGGGATACTCCAAGATTTGACGACTTCAGTCCTTCCTCTACAAGTGACTGTTTTAAAGCAATAGGAGGAAAATGATGACTGCTACTAATTAACGCTCCTATAGATAATCCAATCCCAGTCAACACCGCTTGAGCTGTAGTTGTCCCTCCAGGAACGCATTCTGTTAAAAGCAACGGCTGATACATTTCCTTGCCCATCAAGTACCCTCTATTCCATAAGTTTTGAACTCTCGAAAAGCTCATAGCCTTACCTGTGCTCAGGCAATTCGCAGGGCCTAACTCAGGATCTTCCAATGAAATGTAAGGGAACGTTGGCCTCTCATACAAACCAGCAGAAACAACGCAGGGATGTAAACCAAGTAATCGCGAAGCTACAAAACTAATTAAGGCAGGAGAAACGCCTGCTTTAAGTGGGGGCAAGTCGAAAGACCTACAACCTCTAGGTCCATATAAAAGGAACTCTGCATCAGCAACAGCTGTATATCTACGAGAAATAGCTGTAGCACCTGCAGCAGAAATCCCCTCAATCTCAGCTATCCGTGAGCCACCTAAAATAAGAAGAAGGGAAACTTTTTGATAATTATCACGCCAAGGAATAAGCCAGGAATCTATAGCCTCTAAAGAGGCTCCTTTACCAAAGACTTTGCATCCAGAGGGAAGCTCTTTAGAGGTTCTATAAATCAACGAGTCCCCCTGTTTTTAGAGAGGATCAAGAGATACAAGGCTATGCAAAATTTGTGGAGGCTGTGGAATTGGAGCCTTAAGACGAGGAAAAATCCAAAAAGCCAGCGCATGAAGAGCCAATACATAAATAACCTCTTGGAGAATCACCAAGAAAAGTGCAACTATTTGGACTTCAAACAATCCAGGAACAGCAGAAGAATTAAAAAGGTCTAACAATTTTTCTAGCAGCCCAGATCCTGCACGTGTAATAACTACCCAAAGATTTTCACCTATCAAAATTGAGAGAACAAAAACTCTCACAAGAAAGCCAGAAGTTCCCAAGACTGTTCCAATAGGCCAACTCACCCACCAACTCAAACCTCTTTGCCAACACCAACCAAGCCAAATAGCAAGTAATCCATAAGGGAACAAAATTAATGGTCCACGCACTGGGCCCATCAAAACAACTAAAAGGAGAACAGTAATCATTATTCCTTCTGATCCTGACCTAGCTCCTCGACGCACCTGCAATAAAGCAAGAGGCATTGGCAACGCCAATCTGAAAAAAGCTCCTCCTATAGGTAAGTAATAAAGAGCAATCCAAATCAAAGCTGAAGTGGCTGAAAGATATGAAACCTCAATAGTCTGTTTTGATCTACTACGCGTAAGTGGAAGAAGTGAATCTTCTGATGTACTTAAATCTCTCTTCTTTCTTGATATCAAAGTTCTGTCCCTTCTTTTACTGGAAAAACTTTTAGGGAGTTTTTTAACTCTATGCGTTCGATTTTTTCAACATGAAACTGCACTCCAGAGAATCGCAAAGCCTTAGTAACTTCTTCAGCAGGAGCTGAAGGGTCTGCACCTGATAACTTAATAATTACTCGATATGGCTGCGGCTTAAAAGAAGGGCTCTTATTTGTACTTCTTACATGTTCTTTGCCTATTTTTGGGCTTTGCTTTGAAGGTTCAAGATTAGAAATGGTTTGAACTTTCACAGAAGACTCAGCAGGACTAATAGGCAATTCATCAAGTTCTCCTGATCCTTTAGAAGAGGGTTCAAGACCATTTTTATTGGTTTGGGAAGAACTCTCAAAATTTTTTGCAAGCTCCTGGCCAAATTTGGAGCTTGAACAAGAACTAATAAAAATCGTTAAAAATACCAATAGGAAAGATGGCAAAAACAAATTTCTGCTTCTTAAATTCAACATAATCTTCAACCAGGTTTAATCACTCTTACTGCACTAGCACGCAACCTCCCAGTTTTTGTTAATGATGGAGTTTTCTTGGCTGGAGGTTTACTCTCTTCTTTTCCTTTTGTGTTAGTTGAACTGTTCTTTTTAGAAGACTTAGTAGTTGCCTTCGCTGTAGATTTTTTCGTGGTTTTCTTAGTCGTACTTTTAGCAACACGCCGTTTTGATGATTTCTTACTTCCTGCCTTTGCTTCAAGCAATTTTAATGCTTCATCCAAGGTGATTTCATCTGCACTTGTTCCTTCAGGCAATGAGGCATTGACCTTACCTTGTTTTACATATAGTCCATATGGACCATCAAAAACTTTTATCGTCTCATCACTACCAGAAGGGATTCCCAAATCCTTTAGAGCTGTTCTACCACCTCTACCTCTCTTAGGCATTGCCAATAACTCTAAGGCTCGCACAATTCCTACATTCAAAACATCATCTTCCCCCTTTAAAGATCGATAATCTTTTTCACCCTTTCCCTTATTCCAAACCACATAAGGCCCAAATCTACCAAGGCCAGCTTGAACACGCCCACCGTCAGGATGCTCACCTAATAAACGAGGAAGACTAAGTAGTCCCAAGGCATCTTCAAGCTTTAAATCTTCAGGTTTAAGCCCTTTAGGCAATGAAGAACGTTTAGGCTTTGGGGCATCATCACTTACCTGACCCCTTTGAACGTAGGGTCCATACTGACCAAAAAGAAGATAGATATT
>QCFN01000025.1 GCA_003280245.1 Prochlorococcus sp. AG-363-J23 | reverse complement strand
TAACTCGTGCTAATTTAGTTGCTCTATATAGACCTTTCCATGCACCTTCAGGCTCTTTTCTTCTAAGCGAATAAGAAACCTTGTAATTTAAATAAAGAATGGGGAAAGACTTACTCATACTATTGCTCCTAGGTGGAAAGAATTAGTTAATTTGAGGAAATCTCTTAGAAATATTTTTGAGCCAGTCTAAATATAGTGAAAACCTGAAAAGGCTCTCTTGATTCCAGTTATGTGCATACTTTATATATGTTTCTATCCACATTCTATGTGAATCTTTGTCCCATGACTTTATTTCATTTAGATTTTTGAGAACTTTATTTTTAAGAAACTCTACAAATACACTATTTTTAAAATGATGAGTTTTGCTGCATTTAAAAGTTTGCGTTGGAATATCTTTCCCGATTATAGATGACAACTGATTCTTTAGCATTATCTCGCCTTCTTGATTGTAAATGTGGTTTTCTGGATTTAATGTTAAGGCAAAAATTGTAAGTCTAGTGTCTAGAAGTGGTGATCTAACCTGAAGGCCTAGATTCATACTAACCCGAGAAATATTAGCTAAAATAGCTCCTGGCAGATAAGTAATTATATCTAACCATTGCATGAAAATAAGTGGTTGATTCTCACATAAGTCTCTTAAGATTTCACTCTTTTTAAAGAGATTTTTCATTGGTTCTATACTTAAATGTGAATTTGCTACTTTAAAACTATTTTGGTCTCCTGTTGCTAAACCATTCCCCCAATAAAATTCGTTCCAGCTTTTAGGAGTTTTGTAAAGTTCAAGATTCTTTATTGTTTGAATGTATCTTTTATGACCCATAAAAAATTCTTCTGCTCCAATACCTCCTATAGCGACATCATGAAACTGATTCACTGATTCCATTTGTATCCAGTTGGATAGAATTGAAATGTGACCAATTGGCTCATCTAAACTTCTGGAGATACTTAGATAGGAGTCGATAAGATTTTTTTCATCAATATATAATATTCTATGCTTCCATCCCCATTGTTTACAAAGTTGAGAATTCAATTGAATTGAATTCTCTTGCTTCCCTTTTAATATTAGTGTGTAGGCAAATCTTATATTATCTGATAGGTCTGATTTTTTATCTTCTTGATTTATTGTTGCCGCTAAAAGCGTTGATCCTACATCTCCATTCATAATAATACCAGCGGATCCCGATTGAGTTCTAGTTATGCTTTCATTCAGTAATTTTGAAAAGATCTTATAAGGCTTAGATCTTATTTCTTTGATGTCTGTAAATTTTTCTTCAGTTATTAAGGTACCCTTCCGTGAAAGACTAAAAAACCTATCTTCAAGTCTTAGACCATTCATTTCGACGAGCATTAATTTTCCAGCTTCTAATTTCCTTATTGGTGATACGGCTGTAAGTGGAGCATTAATATAGCCTATACTCATATATTGTCCCAGTGCGGTGAGACTTACTTCCATATGTATCCAGTTGCTAAGCAATAAAAGAGGTGATATTTCAGATGCAAATGCAAAAATACCATTTCCTTCAACGTAGTAAATATTTTTCTGACCATATCTGTCTCTAGCTAGAAACAAACTTTTTTCATTTTTATTTAAGGCTGCAAAGGCGAACATTCCATCGATAGCATTTAAGGCTTCAACACCAATAATATCTATTAATTCAGTCAGTCTTTCTGTGTCGCTTTCTGTTTTCGGAGTATAATTATTATGAACTAGATATGTATCTAGTTCATTTAGATTATAAATTTGGCCATTAAAGACTAATTCTGTATTTCCGCTCTGACTTGAGTAAGGCTGTTTATATGCCTTGCTATTTTTGTTGGTATATGGCTGAGAATAGGCTAGCCAACAATGATTTGGTAGAACTTCTCTTATGTAGCTTGGTTCTGAGTCACTATGTTTTATTTCTGAAATCATATCTACGATAAGATTTCTTGCATTAAAGGCTTTACGCTTGTGATTACTTGTTATTAGCATTCCTGCAATCCCAGCCATCACAATTAGGCACTTTGTTTAAATATAATCATATATTGCTGGTTTTTGCGACTAATGCGAATTTGATTTGAATAGTCTTTTTAGTAAGTGAGCAGGTAACTGCTTCTACTCCTTATCGCAAATCAAATATTGACGCAAAGAAAACTTGCCTTACTCATTCAATGAGAATTGAATGAGTAAGGCATACACATAAAGTTTTTAGTAAGAAATAAAGGAAATAATTATGATTTCTTGAAAAATTCGGATCAGATTAAAAAGTAGAAGTTCAATATTGATAATTCATGGGTCAGACTTAGCAAGTATTGCAATGCCTCTAGGCATATGTTTTTGCTTGTGGTTGAGTCCAAATTAAAAAATATTAGCGCCTAGGTTTAAATACTTTGCAAAGTTTCATCCCTTTAAAACATCAATTTTGTTAATCTCCCTAGAAAATTCATATTTTAATTAAGGATTTACTATTACGGATTGTGATGTCGATCTAATTGTACTATAAAATTAAGCAACGATAACAATTCCATGTTAATTTGATTATTTCGGAGATAATTAACGGAGAATATATTAGGAAATGAAATTGAATCTTGGATGTGGTAATAAGAAGCTCGACGGGTATTTGAATGTTGACTCTTATGAAGGAGTTAATCCAGACAAACTAATAGATTTAACAAATACCCCTTATCCTTTCCAGGATAATTCTGTGTCAGAAATAATCATGAGAAATCTTATTGAGCATTTTCCTCAAAACCCACGAGAATTTTTCTCTTTAATACAGGAAATGTATAGAATATCTATGCCTAATGCAAAAGTACTTATTCGATGCCCTCATCCTAATCACCGATGGCAGATTGAAGACCTTACACATCAGAAAGCCTTTAGTAAAGAGTCATTTATTTTGTTAAGTAAAAAGGAATGTAAGAAACTTATTGAATTAAAGAGTTCGAAAACGCCATTGGCAATGATCTATAATATAGATTTTGAATTAGTTGATTACAGAATATTTTTAGATAATCAAAGTAAAAAACATATTACTAATATCCTCGGCAGTTACGATGAAAAACTTCTTCCGAGTTACATTAGCTTATTTAATAATGTAGCTGCAGTACAAGAGATAGAACTTCTTGTAAGAAAATAAGTAAATCTAAATCTGTACTAATGTACATTTTGACAATATAGAAAAATCCAAGTCAAATGGAAATTTCAACTTTTTCTATATATTCAAATTAGTGGCTTGTAGAGTAGCTTACAATTTATGCTAGATTTAGCAATAATTTGAATTAATGCGATTGTAGGGATTGAATTTTAATGTAATTAATTTATTTGATTATAGTTTGTCATAAGTAGATAACAGTCCCCCCTATTGGGGTACATCTTGAGAGTAGAGAATAGCGTGTGATAATTAGTAGACTAATAGTTTTATTTGGAACAAATCATGTAATACTTATTTTGTTCAGAACATTGCATTCCTTCTAATCGTATTTTTACCACAAGATTGTTGTTAAGGTTTTTGTTTCTTTCTTTATTTATAGGTAATAGGATATAATCATATTGACTTAATGGATAGAAGTCATTATTTGCTATCGTTTTTATTGTTTCTCTATTTGCAAAATGAGGTGCCATATTGTCAGTTGTTAGTATAGATGAAGTTATTGGTATGGATGATTTTGTGGCTTGTAAAGCAATAGCTTCATTTATTTTAGGAAAGTATCTTGAGTTAAAGTAACCAATTCTTGAATAGCCAATGAAAGCAATAATCGATAAAAACACTGTAAGTTGAGATCGCCATTTGATTTCTGTCTTTGAGATAGTATTGAAAGGTTCAAATGAATCCCAGAATGTTGCAATTAGAAATGGAAGAATAGCGATTGAATATTGTGAATAAAGCTCTCTCTGTGTTCCTGCGGAAGAAATAATATTTAGGAAATAGATAGGAGATATACTTATGAGAGCTGGTATTGATTTCTTCTTTAATAAACCTATAAAAGGTAGTAAAAGTCCTAATGTGTACAAAAATATTGCTTCCGGAGGAGCTTCTTTAAATATAGTCCATGGCTTAGTGATTAAAGTAAGACATATCTCTGTAAGTGAATTCCCAAGATAGCCTAGTCGATCTTGTATATAGTTGCCACCTATAGCAGTGAAATGTTCTGCATTAAACCACCATAAAAGCGAGATAATTAGGGTTATTATTCCTTTCTTAAATTTCCCTTTGGCAAATCCATATAACGATAATCCTGCTCCAAATAATACTTGAGATTTTTTTGCACAAAGACAAACTATTAAGGACATATAATATGGCTTTACATCCTTCTTCTTCAATTCTGATATTGTTAAGAGCATAAATGGAGCTGATACTACTTCTGGATGAAAATTAGCTATATTAGCCAGAAAAATGACGGGACTCAGTATTAATGAAACTATCAAAGCTATTTCTATTTTTGTAATATGTTTATTCCCTGAGAAGAGATAAATCCCTAGAGAAGGAATGCTACCAAGAGCAAATGCTTGCAATCCAAGCAATGTTAATGTATAAGGTATTACTTTATATATAAGTGCGATTGGAATAAGAAGAAGAGAGAAATGGTCCTCAAGTGGAGCAACTCCACGAAGGCTGCTGATCGAATTTATTCCTTTGTTTGCTATAAGCCAGCTAAATTGTTCAAATATACCTAAATCCCATGCAGAACTTCCGAGGAGTAAATGTTTTGCACTGGCAAAGATAAAGAGAATTAAGCTGAAAAATATCCAAATGACTAAAAGAGTAATTTTTTTAGATTCTTTTAGAGAGGTGAATAGTAAGGAATGATGCACGAGATTGTTTATATGCTAATGGTATGACGGCGGCTTTTTCAACATGCCATCATTTACTAATTCTAGTTTATTTGCTTATCTCATATAGGCAACCTGGAGGTTTCTATATAGTTCGATTGAGAAAATAATACCTTGTTATCTTTTAACGAGGATGATGTTGGTTAGGTATAATACTAGCAAATAAGAGTTGTAGGTTTAAAATATAATTTTATATGATTTTACTAGTTAGGAAACGAATTCAATCTTCAAATATGTGGATAGTAATATAGTAAAGTTTAAATTATCTATAATTCAATAACTTTTTTGTTGATTGAGTAGGTTAATGTCGAAATCTAGTGAAATACTCATTATTTTTTTTTTACTATTCATAGCATGTAACCTAAGGGTTGATAAGAGACTTATTTATTTCAATTAAGATCCTCTAATAATTAATTCTCTGAATTTATATTATTTCTCTTCTTGTCCATCTGTACCAGTGTGGCTTTAGTTTGATTTTGCTTTTTATCCTTTCTTTCACAAGTTTTAGGTCTCTCTCGGTTGGAGTCCAGTCGAGGTACAATTCTTTTGGCCATTGCTCTTTTTTAAATACTCGAGTCGAATTTGGCTTCATGCCTCTTCCTTTCATTTCACTTATAAGCAATAAATATCTTTTATGCAAGTATTTACCTTTATTATAGAAAAACTTAACGTGACCACTATTTAAAGTAAATTTACATGGTAATTCGGCATATGTCTTTTCCCACTTTGGAGACTTTAACGAGCGTTGAAGAGACGATCCCACCATAAAAATTTCTCTGTATTCAGCTATTAAATGTTGATCAGATAATTCAGATGGATCAATTAAATTAATTCTCGTCAAATCTAGTTCAAAAATTCTAATTAAGATAATTATAATAAATTTTATACTTGAATGAGGCCTTGAAAATGTCTTTTGATTAAAGAAATATTATTCTTTCCAAAATTTTATGACGAAAAATAAAATTCACATTCTGTGCATGGTGATAATTTACCGCTGTTAAAATCTGTTGCTATTGCTGATACCCAATCTTTTCTGATTTCTGATAGCTTTTGGTTGAACAGATTGCCATATGTCATTCTAAACCCATAATCGAAACTGCACATAGAGAGGCTTCCATCTGGTAAAAGAACTGGTGAATTCATCTTACGCCTTGCACAATAAAAATCTGTTCCATTTATATTATTTGAGAACTCTCTTGTTCTTAAGCCAGATATTTTCAGTTGATCCTTGTCTAAACCATTTGCCCTTGAATAAACTTTTGTTCTTAGGTCTAACAAATTGTTATTTCTGCCCCATGAGTTCATAACATTTAGAACTGTATCCTTAATTAGGGGATGTAAATCCTCCCCAAAACAAATAATGTCAACTGTATGTGCCAGTCCATCTTTGTATTTCTGCTCTAGACATAATTTTACTCTTTGCGCATAATTATGATCAACTTTTAATCCTTTCATTAACCCTAAACTGTCAGGTAGGTGAAGCTGAAAAGAATAGAAATCCTTACTTTTAATAACAAATTCTACAGATTCTGAATTTCCAGAAAGTGTTGTTGATATATATTGATTAATACCATTCGACGAAGCGTGCTGAACCATTTTGCCTAAAATAGGACTTAGGCAGGGTTCTGAATATCCTGTCCATCCAAGATTTGTTTTAATATCAATGTTGTTTATAGCTTTAACGAAGTCAGCAAATTCAATTCTTTTTTTTCGCGTTTTTGATTCTTTTTTTAGTTGCTCTTGAGGACAGTAAACACAGTCTACAGGGCATCCTAATGTTGTTGTAACTTCAACTTTAAAGAATTTATTATATGATTTCAATAATGATCTGACGTTGCTCATTACTGCCTCATCTGAAAGTTCTTTGCTTTTCAACTAATATTAGTAGATTAGTCTTTATTTTGAAAGGGATTGTAACTTGGAAATTTTGTTTTGTGAATTCAGTTGAATTCTCCCTAAAGATAGTGCTAAGTCAGGCTTTTTCTATATTGTATAGACTTCATATCTTTTATTTGTTATGCCTATTGACTTAATTACCTTTCTTGGGTTCAAGAATAGAAGAAAATACTGTATTATATAATTCTTAGTTCTAATCAAATTTTGCTAGACACCACCCTTAATCAATTTTTAGAAGATGATATTTGCAGAAAGCTTTCAAAAGTAGAGCTTTCAACTACTCCTTATCCTCATTTTTTCGCAGAAGATTTTTTTACACCTTTAGTTTATAAGCAAATTCGTAGCTTGCTTCCAGATGATGATTGTTATGAGTACAATTCTAGACAGCCATCATTAAAATCTCGAAGACATTTTAACTTAGATCCCTCTAGATTAGAGTTGTTGATTCAAACTAAAAGAAATTTTTGGGTAGCATTATTTAATGCTTTAACAGGAGAAAGGTTTACTGGCGAGATGAAAAGAAAATTTAAATATTATCTACTTAAAAGATATGGAAATCTAAACTTTGAAACCAAAACAAGAGTTGAGTTGATAAGAGATACTTGCGAATGGGAAATTCAGCCACATAGCGATCACCCAAGTAAAGTGTTTACCCTTTTGTTTTACTTGCCAGAGGATAATTCACTATATAACTATGGGACCAGTGTTTATATGCCAAAGGATCAGAGTTTTGTAGATGACCGAGGTACTCGATTCCCCTATGAAAAATTTTTGGAATATAAACGATTTAATTTTATTCCTAATTCGGTATTTGCTTTTATGAAAAATGAGAGGTCGTTTCATGGGCGACCAAAGTGTGCGGGAATGACCCAATACAGGGATTGGATGAATTGCTCAATTAAATTAACTGATTTCAGCACAGAAATTAGAACATCAGATAAAAATATGTTTTCTAATAACTAGTATTTGAAGAATAACATTATACGGAATCTCAGTACATCTAGATTAGAACCTAGTTAGATAATCCAGAATTAACTTGTATTTCTTAGTATTTCTAATAACATAGTAGAAAAGACAAAAAATATAAGCAAAGTTTCAAATGATCAAGATGCAATTAGATTATACGATGCAAAAACTGCATTAGATTTTGACGAATTTTATTCATTCCTTAATATCTCCTTTTACTAAGCCTTTGGTTTCGTAATGTAATTTCCTTCCTAGGTTAGGGTTATTAATTGGATCTGAGATCGTTAGTGAGATAGGAATTAGGGCTTTAAAACTAGCATGCTTTTCAGACTCGGTTTATACTTCATTTGTATTCTTAAATAGTATGTATAGATCTTTGGTAAAAAATAAATTCATATTACCCTACCGTTGTTGTGGCATTATGAAGCATCCATGGCGAAATTTTATAGAAATGAATATATAGAAGGAGGAGAACTAAGGATTATAAAGATTGATCCGGTTGATATTTCTAAATATACGACGGAGATAAGAGAAAACTATTTGGAAGGAAATCTAATACTCATTGAAAACTATAGGCCAAAATTGAACCTTGATATATTTAATTTTCCTTCATTAAAATTGTTGGATAATAAGGCATTAATAGCAGGATTGGAACAACCTGATGAGAAGGGTTTTTATGTTAAAAAGGCTACAGCCTCTCAGGTTGCTAGAGCAGTCTATAGTGATAAGAATGCATCTGATGAGCTGGAAAAGGCAATGCTTCAATGTGACGTGGAGGTTGCAAAGTTATTTCTGAGCCTTTTCCGAGTTCCTAACAAAAGTTTATCTCTAGGTTCTGTTTCTACTTGGCGTATTACGCCAACAGCTAGAGAGAACTATCACCTGGATATTTATACCAATACTGTTTTACGAGCTTTCTGGAACATTAGTGAAAAACCTCGCTCATGGGGGGTCGGACATAAGTCGTCAGAGTTAATACAAAAGAATATCAAGGCCCTAAAAGAATTTATTGCGAGTAAAAAGAGTTCAGGAAATACAGTAGACCAAGGAGAAATAAATCGTTTTATCAATTCCTATACTGATAACCTCGAACGACATAAAATCGAATTTTATCAATATGATCTATGGCTTTGCGATAGCGTAAAAGTTGCTCATCAAATTATTGGAGGAGATAAAGTTGCTGCTTTTAGTTATGTTTTTCAGCCCGGGAGTCTTATACGAGAAAAAATCCGTAGAAAATTAAATTATATGGACTACATAAAGGCTTATATTGAATAAAATAACAACAAAAAATGCTATACTTCACCTCTAAAATATACTTAAATTTCCCACTCTTTTTTTATTGACTAAATTCTTGATAAAGCCTACAAAGAGATGTTTTCTTTATAATATAGCCATGACCTAAGGAATTTTTAATTCATCGCAGTAAGCTTTAATTGTCTAGCTTTACTTATTATCTATTATTAAATTTTATTATAATATAAATGTTTCTAGATCACCTAAGATAACTACGTATTCTTCATTAGTTGATGGCATTAGTGTACCTGCCTTACATCTCTGATAATCTTCAGAAGAGATATTAAATCCTTCTGAGAGTAAAATGAAGTCTGCTAGAAGGATAGGTCGGTTTGCTTCTGGAATAGGAGGGAAAACACCATGTTTGTATGTTTTTTTTAGATGTACTTTGAAATTATTTTCATAATTTAGACACATACACATAGGATTAGGAATGATTAAAGCATCTCCGCATTTCATGGGTGTTTGATATGCATAAAATATTTTTGTAGAACGATGTGATTTATATGTAGAGCCTATATTCCTTGCCTTTGATGCTTCTTCAATGCGCATTTGAATTATATTTTTTTGTTCAGTAATCCCTATAAAGCAATTTTCAATGAATTGAGATGGAAAATATTCTTCAATTTTATTAGATTGAATGCTTCCTGTAAAGGGTAACTCTGTAAATAATGTTGTAGTTGAGCCTGTTGATATAGGCATAATAAGTGCAAATAGTGTGTCTATAGAATCAACATGTGGGCTTAAGTAAAATCCTTTTAGGTCTATAAAGTGCCTGACTCTGCAGGCAAGTTTGTATCCTTTACTCGAATCTATTAGTATACTTTTTTCTAGGTTGATTAGTTTTGATAGGCAGGAAAAGCTTTTTTTGACTAGACTTTCTGTATTTGGAATACTAATCAGTGCGGATTTAATTATTTGCTTGTAACCTGGAATTTCTTTTTCAATCTTTTTCCATGGGATACAAATCCTGAGCTTTCGATCTTTATTTAATTGATTAGGGAAATTAAATTTTTTTGTGTCTGGGTTTAGAAGGTTAGAAAGAACTTTATTGAGTTCGTTAAGCAATGTTGCTGGGAGGAAGTTCCTTATATAAAAGGCTGGATGATATTTAGATGCAAGTTCATATGTTGGTTGCTTGCGTGATGAAAGTAAATTCACCCAATAATTTATAGAACTTTTGTGATTTTTCAATAGAGGTAAATTTTTATTCAACTAATACCAAACTATAACCAATTGTCCTGAAGTGAATAATACAGGTCCTCCTTATAATCTCGCTGACAGGTGAGAAACGAGTGGAACTTTTTTTGACTTATGCGTGGGCTTCTTAGAAATCAAGCTTAGGTTTCTCACTTGCGTGTCAGGACAAGTTGAATCATCATGGCTCTCCATAATGTTAATCCCGTTACATATTGTCATTGCAGGAATCCCGCAAGACATAAAAGTATTAAAATGTAGCGGTTGCTACCAAAATGGAGAAGAAGGAGCGAGGGTGCGCCTGATTGTGTAGAAGTCGGTACGCACTAGCCAGGACTGGAAAGGTTCTGACGTTACTTCTCTACTCTTTATTCCGTTAAAATTTCAGTAAAATAACTGATTTGCGTTCATATTTAAGTGAGGAATTAGCCAATCCATGAAGAATTTAGGCTGTTTCCAAAACTTACTAATTCATTAGATAGCGAGCCAAGCCAAGAGCAATGCATAGTCCTATGCCAACATTCCAAATCAAGGCTTGATTTCTTAAAAGCCAGTGCATAATTCTGCAACAGTTGTTGCGATGGTATGAGAATTAAAAGTATTTGTATCCATCATAAGCTAATCCATCTCATCGCAACTAGTTGATCTAGCTTGTTAAAGCATTTAACTGGTAGCTTGGCAAATGAGCAATATCAGGGGGATGAGCTATTACAAAATAGTCAACGGAAATACTTTGGAAGATGCTGAATCAAAGGTACATAATTATATATTTATGGCAATGAGGGTGTGAATTACCAGAATCTGGATGCATCAGTGCCAGTTATGGCATCGAGTTGAGTGATGGAGAGGTTGGTTCCTAAATAAATCGCTTCTAAGGTTCCACCATCAAAGATGCCAATTCCTGCTTGTGATTGGTTATGCGTCCAAGCAGCAACATTGGCAAAAGTGAGGTTTTCATCTGTGGTACCAAGGATGGTGATGCGATCATCGCTATCTAATTCAGTAATGACATCAGCGTTGATGCCAGCGTGATTTCGTCCCCATTCATAACCATGTCCACGGAAATCACTCATTACATAAAGATGATCGACGGCGCCATCTTGCTCTGAGGCAAACGTATTCCCACCACCTCCTCCATAGAGGATGTCACCACCTGCACCACCATCTAAATAGTCCTTGCCATGACCTGCTCGTATTTCATCAATGCCTGCATTTCCATAGATGGAATCGGGACCACCACCACCACCTAGAAAATCATCACCATCTCCACCATAAATATCATCGGCATAGCCCCATTTGCCACCATTTAAATTGTCATTACCAGCTCCTCCCTGAATTGTATCGCTCCCATTACCTCCGTAAATAGTGTCATCGCCAGCCCCCCCGACAAGACTATCTTCACCGGTATAAGCATAATGCGAAGTTTCAATTTGAACAGTTCCACCAATTAAATAATCATTACCTTCACCTCCTTGAATCGTATCGTTACCTCTACCTCCGTAAATCGTATCGTTACCAGCGGCACCATCAATAGTTTCACTTTTCGAAGTGCCAGTTGAGAGGATTGGATCGTCTTCTGCACCCCAAATAGTTATTAGCGCATTTATATCTGATTCAGTCCAGTCAATTGACCATCCATCATTCCCTTCGTTATATGACATAACTGTGTCATCAGAGTCATACGCAGGGTTAAATCCATTTCCATCTGGATGTCCTAAACCAAGAGTATGTCCAATTTCATGAATGATGGTGTTCCTATCAAATTCCCAGCCATTAGCTGCCTTCCATGCAACTTCCCACCAAGAGCCTGCTCCAGTTCCATAACTCCAGACTTCACCAACAACTGATGATGGCCACCCAGTATGACTACTAATGTGATAGATATCTATGTCTGTTGTCGCAAAACTATATGCCCTTTCAAAGTCAATATCAATGTGAGCATCTATTGAGTTGAAAACATCTTCTATATAGCTTTCTTCCCAAGAAAAATGAGACCAACTAGTAGCATATCCATCACCAACAACTATTGAAGGACTATACGAATCATGGATATAATAAGAAAGAGTTTCTCCACCGGCGAGTGCCTCTGTAGTGTGTGAGATGCTGCTAGTAAGAGTTATCAAATCTGAAGATATAGGCATAAATTATATTTTTTGAGTAAAAGCTTCTGAGACTAATTTTATATAGTTTTGTTCATGTAAAATTGCCTTTGCCCTAAATCTTTATCCTCCAGCTGCCTAGGTATTTATCCTCAGCATCTTCTTTGAGTTTGCCTGATAGTAAATTCATTTGATACACGCCATTCAGGTTTTGATCGCTTATCTTCATTATTAGGACATAATCAACTTTCGAAAAAAGAGTTTCGTTGGGGGTTAATTTTAAGTCAAGATTATTAATCTTGATTTTGCTGGAAAGTTTGTTTGTACAAGTAGGAATAGATTCTTTTGAAATTTCATCAAAGGCACAAAGCTTTATGT
Organism: Prochlorococcus sp. AG-363-J23; assembly: GCA_003280245.1. Taxonomy (GTDB): domain Bacteria; phylum Cyanobacteriota; class Cyanobacteriia; order PCC-6307; family Cyanobiaceae; genus AG-363-J23. The sequence continues at coordinate 2,971 of QCFN01000025.1, read as the reverse complement.
CTTTATAATCTAAATTTGTAGAAATATATTTAGGGAAATTAATTTTTATGTAATCCATTCCTTCATTGCTACTAATGAATAGATATAAAAGCTTTTCCTTCTCTTTTCCTTGGCTAATCATTTTATGCTTCAGAAGTCTATAGGCTTTTGTAGAGCTATCTATATTTTCAGTTCCTAATATTGAATTTTTTGTAGGTTCACTTTCGCAGCCTGCACTAGCAAGGGTAAAAACTAGTCCAGCTATAAGTATAAGGTTGTTCACGGGGAATTGATGATTAATGGCTTCTTAGCTGCTTTTTTAATTTTGAGAAACTTTTAGGAATAAATTTGTAATTGCCTCAATATTTTACCCCTAACATGTTTTAGGTCTCGAGATTGAAAGAAAAACTTGAACATTTGAATTGTTGAAAAACCTCTTATATCCAATAAAGATTAAATTAGAGTGGTTATTAGCCATCGCAATTGCACTTAAGGAATCATGCGCTGGCTTTTAAGAAATCAAACAGTGATTTGGAACGTTGGAATAGGTCTATATATTGCGCTTGGTTTTGCTCGCTATCTAGTGAATTAGTGGAATTTATCGGCCAAATAAAAACCAGATTGATAATCTGAGAGTAAAAAAGTTGGACAAGAGTTGGGCAAGAAAATCCAAAACACTTGATATAACTGGGTTCTTGCACTTTACGTGAGCAAGTCTTAAACCCTAGTAATTGCAAGCGTTTTTAGCCAAGCAAGCAGTTAGAGCAAAACTAGAGCAATATGGCAATTATACGATCGCCCATGCCCCCATATTTTGGTAGTAACCGCTACAATTTAAGTACGTTCGTCCCGTCTGGGATGCATGCAATGGCAATAGGGAACGGGATTGCCATTTAGGAGGACCGTCATGAATGAACTTCCCCTTGTTCGCAAGAAAATGATCAAAACCCAACGCCTTCATAATGCTCAGCTCATGGCTGAAATTCATGGCAAGAGGTGTTTCTACAATCGATCGAATTTTGATGATCGAAGAAAAGAAGCCCAGAATGAGATCAAGCAAGAAGACTGTTCATAGGTTTCAGCCAAAACCTGTTTCGGTCAAATCATTATTTAACCCTTGGTTAATTGCCAGGGTTATTTTTTTAAGTTTTTGCAGCTCAAAGCTAAAAAGCATTTGCATGGGATTGGTTGATATCTCGATTACATTCAGGTATTAAAAAGCCTCCTTTTAATTAGGAGTATGAATATCTAGAAATAAAGCTATAATCCACTTGGGCAGAATGGATTTACCTTTTTCTAAGCCTTACGTAAGTAGATCTCAAGGGTGGAATAAGGATTTGTACGAAGTTTGTATAAATTGAGAGTGCCTTTTTAACCTGGAGTAAAACTTAATGATGCACTCATCAAGTTCTTGATTCCAAAAAGGTATCAAATCTCAGCAACACCGCTTATTCAACCTTGATCTTGATGGGATAGAGCTCATAGTTGCTAAGGACTGAAAACCTTTTTAGTCTTGGTTTGTTCGAAAGATTTCTGGTTAAATCCCATGGGACTAGCTAGTTCCGTCTCAAACACCTTTTGGAGACAGGGCTCTAGAAGACACGATTGATTCCTAAGCTCATAAATCAGTTTCTACAGCTCAGTTCAATGCTCCATTGAGTCGTCAGAAAGGATCAATTTTAGCCCTTGAAAATTGTCAAAGGTCAGCAGTGTAATCAGAATTAGGGAAAGAGTTACATCCCTTCTTTTTAGAAGATTTATTCATGAGAACAAAAATGTCCCCTAGAAGGGCATTGCTTACTTCGTCAATAATGACGTTAGTTCCAACTTTTCTATTCTTTATTGCTTCTGAGAAGGTCTCAATCTATTGGCTTTCAATATCGTCAATACTCATTAATTGGATAGTCATCCGTTGGCTTGATGATCGTCAATGGTATAGAGAATGGAAGAAAAAGGAGTAAGTAGCTTAATGATAGCCCAGTGGTGGAAAGTGTTCCTAAAAAGGTTTGACTGAAAAGTTATTGATTCAGTGGTTAAATTGTTTCTTTTGGCCAACAACAGTTGAAATCAAGTTGCTATTACCCGTACTAGTTAGGTAATCACTCATCTTGGTATAGCTCTAGTAGTTGGCGTATTGGATATTTCGATCGGCATGGTGCAGAGTCCGTAAGTAAGCGGTCTCATGATTAGTTCTCCAAAAAACCTCTTGTGTGCAATCACTATCGAACTCTCCACCAATTCCAAGGCTTAAGTCATTCACCCAAAGATCTTTATAATTAAGTAAGCATAAAAAAATATGCTTACTTATTAGAATTTGAACTCTCAAGTAAGACATAAGTTCTTAGTAACGAGATGAATATGCCAAGATATAAGAGGAGTTCTGCCCACTCTTGGTCACGATTAATTATCAAATTAGGGAAAAATGGATTTGCAACAAAAAATGAAATAAAAAGTGTGCCAGCAAATAAAGTCAAAGAATAGCTTGGAGGTAAAAGTATTCCAGGTGAAATTCTATTTTTTTGCTTACAATTACGTTTCATTAGATATAAAATAGATGGAGAGAAATAAACGAAAAGAAACATCACTAAGCTAACAAAAAGAAAGCATTCATCAAGAATATTCTGAAAGAAGTTAATGTTATGAAAAGTGGTTTGTCCTTGTGCATTTAATTTAAGAAAACCCTCTGGAGTCTGCCACTGAAAAATTATCTGACCCCAAGCTAGCTCTTCAAGAGTGATAAATGATAAAAGACCAATGATGAAAGTATATATCAAATAGATATTCGATGTTAAATTCTTTATTTTTAGGTCATTTACTATTAATATGCCTACATATATTGAGAATAAAAGAACTAAAACTTGAGTCCACTCAATAAGACCTCCTTCAGTGAAAAAATACCTCTTATAAGTGTCAATATCAGTAGCTTTTGACTTAATGAAAATAATAATACTTAAAGAACTGATAAACAAGGCTCTTAGGAAGAGGGTTCGTT
>QCFN01000024.1 GCA_003280245.1 Prochlorococcus sp. AG-363-J23 | reverse complement strand
GATTTTTGCTAAGGCTACATCAAGGATTTTGTCACCTTGAGTAGCCATTGCTTCTATTGAAATAGCCAATTTCGGGTGAGCTTTTTCGAGCTCCCCTTTAACCCAGTTCGTCTGGACCATGGCTAACTGGCTTCTGCGAGAGGCTATGCGCAGTTGGTCGAGGGCCATTCATTAAAATTATCTTCTATTACATTAATCATTCGACCTTTCCATTGTTTGACTTTCTGACAACTTGTTATTGTTCAATAAATTCAAATATTTCCTTTTGCTATTGGAATTTAGCCAGGATTTCCTCTAGAGGATTTAAGAAGATAATTCTCTAATTTTCTTAATATCATGTCTCTATGGTCGCAATTGTTAGAAACTCTTACTTCTTAAGTGAGTATTGCAAGAAGATTGAATAATGATAAGAAAATAATGAATTAAGGATCTTAGATTTATTAAGGTGATACAGCTAGATTATTTATTTTTTCTGCACTTATAAATATAGACCTTTTTTTAAGCTCTACTCAAGCACAACCCTCCTGCCCCGGACTTTTTTTTGATTCAACTGATCCCTAAATGAAAACTTTACGAGGCTTTAATATATTCCTTTAAGACACCATTTCTATTAGGGTGCCTTAGCTTTCGGAGAGCTTTTGCCTCTATTTGTCGTATTCTTTCACGGGTCACATCGAAAATTTGACCAATCTCTTCAAGTGTCTTCATTCGTCCATCATCGAGTCCATAACGGAGTCGCAAAACATCTCTTTCTCTTGGACTAAGTGTCGCCAGAACACCTTCCAAATCTTCCCTGAGTAGATTTTTCGCCACATCTTGATCTGGATTCTCTATGTCTGCTTCAATGAAATCTCCTAAACGGGAATCTTCTTCTTTGCCAATAGGTGTTTCTAGTGAGATTGGTAATTGAGCGCTTTTCGCAATAAAGCGAAGCTTCTCAATAGTCATTTCCATGCTTTCGGCAATTTCCTCTTCTGTAGGCTTTCTACCGAATTCTTGACTTAGTACTTTAGTTGTTTTCTTAATTCTAGAAATTGTTTCATAGAGGTGAACTGGTAAGCGAATAGTTCTGCTTTGGTCTGCAATCGCTCTAGTTATTGCCTGGCGTATCCACCAGGTTGCATAAGTGGAGAATTTATATCCTTTTTCATGGTCAAATTTTTCTGCAGCTCGAATCAAACCAAGACTTCCTTCTTGAATTAGATCTTGAAAAGATAGACCTCTATTCATATATTTTTTGGCTATAGATACTACTAAACGAAGGTTTGATTGAACCATTTTTTCCTTGGCGCGTCGTCCTAGCATTAACCGTCGACGGAATTTAGTCATAGGCATTTCAACCAAAGCTGCCCATTCTTTTCTGTTGGGATAGTGGCCGTTATCAGTTTCAAATTGGGCTGCTAGTTCTTCTAACTGAAGCAAATCTGCGATTTTGCGGGCCAGCTCAATCTCTTCGTCTGGTCTTAGGAGTCTTATTCGACCTATTTCTTGCAGGTACACACGAATTGAATCTTCAGTGTATACACCTTTTGGCCCTATTTTTATGCTCGCCAGAGCTTTTGCTTTTGCCTCTGCTGAGTCGAGGACTGAATTGTTCTCTTTAGAAAGACTTGCTTTGCTTGTTTGTGAGGAGGAAGCTTCTAATAATTCATTTGCAGTCTGCTCGAGGTCTTTGGCAAGGTTTTTGCTAGAAGAATTATTTTTTGCGGATGAGGAAGGCAGTTTCTTTGTTGTTGCCTTTGATGTTGTCTTTGTCTTTGTTTTTGTTTTAGCTTTTTTAGCTGGTTTAGCTTTTTTAGCTTTTGAGTTGCTCTCCACTTTTGCTAAGGCAGTCTTTTGACCTGATTTCCCACTTGCTTTTGATCTGGGCTTTTCAGGAGCAGTTTTTGGAGAGGCAGTGCTCATTTGAAAAATTAGCGATGGAAGGGATTTCTAAAGAGGACGGGATGCAATCTAACTATTGAAATCTTCTCAAAAAAACAACAAACAAATAGATCCAAAGTTAAGAAAACTACGACAAAAAATACCCCGCCCAATTAAAGGGCTTAGAACTTCACTTGAGATCAGATCTCTTGAAAAACGTTGATTTTTCGAGAAAAAAGGATGAGAAGATCGAGTTGGTCCGTGGCAGGGTTTTCAGGGGATTCCTCAGGCAGGCCGACAATGAGTTGGGTTCACCCAGGCTCGTCTAGCTTCTTGCCTTCCCTCTGGACGGAACTCTGCTCGGTTCCGACAACAGCATTAATGCTGCTAACAATTTTAGTCTAAAAAAAACTTGTGACCTCTGCAAGTCTTCCTACTTTTGTTCATATCTCGAGTAATGAGATTGAGGTGGATGTTTGGCTTGAAGCGGGAAGAGAAGGCAAAACATTCACTTATTCCGACAGGAAAAATTTGGGAGTGCAATTAGGAGATCTTGTGTTGGTTCGCCTTAAAGGAAGACTTGTCAGTGGCTTGGTAGTGGGTAGACGTATTTCTCGATCAGTTGATTTGGGCAAGCAATTTTCTAGTGCTTCAAAACGCTCTTTGTATGCAGTTGAGGACCTTGTTCAGTCTGCGGCTATTACTTCAGAATGGACGGAGTGGATTGAGTTGATAGCGAATCGTTGCTATTGCAGCACTTTTCGCATGCTTAAGGCTGCTTTACCTCCAGGTTGGTTGGGCCAACGTCCTGCAAAGAATCCTGAGCCTAGAAGCTTTTGGTGGATTCAATTGGAATCCCATTCAAAAAAAATTGAAGAGCTTTCTAAGCGTCAATCAGATTTGTATTCATTTTTATCTTTATCTGGGGGTGGATCCTGGCAAAAGGACCTTCAAGCTAATGGCTTTAGTTCAGCAGTCATTCAAGGACTGATCAGTAAGGGTTTTGTTAAGCGTGAGCAACGCTTGCAAAGCTCAGAGAAGCTTGTTTCGTTTTCAGGGGAGAAATATTCAGAGGATCTAGAGCTGTCTAAGAGGCTTACTGATGAGCAACGAAATGCCGTTATTGCTTATAAAAATAATCCTCCTGGATCCTCACTATTGCTATGGGGTGTGACTGGATCGGGTAAAACGGAGGTTTACCTTCATATTGTTGAAGAAGAACTTAAGGCAGGGAGAAATTGTTTAGTTCTTACTCCAGAAATAGGACTGATTCCTCAATTATTTGATCGATTTAAAAGTCGATTTGGAGCTAGGGTTCTTGAGTATCATAGTGGTTGTTCGAATAGGGAAAGAATCAGAACCTGGTGTTCTGCCCTGGAATCTGAGATTCCTTTAGTAGTTGTTGGAACTCGTTCGGCAATTTTTCTACCTTTAAATCCACTTGGCTTAATTGTGCTCGATGAAGAGCATGACAGTTCATATAAGCAGTCTTTCCCTATGCCTTGCTATCACGCTCGTGATGTGGCTATTGGTCGAGCAGAAAGAACTGGAGCAAAGGTGATTTTGGGTAGTGCAACACCTTCTTTATGGACTTGGAAAAATATTGAGCCAAGTGGGAATGTTGCTTTGGCTCGGCTTGAACGTCGAATTTCTGCTCAATCTCTGCCGCCAGTTTATGTCGTTGATATGAGGAATGAGTTCTCGGCTGGTCATCGCAGATTGATTAGTCGCCCTTTGATGAAGCGAATTCAGCAATTACCTGAAAAAGGAGAGCAAGCTGTAATTCTTGTTCCAAGAAGAGGATACAGTAGTTTCTTGAGTTGTCGGAGTTGTGGTGAAGTCGTTCAGTGCCCTCACTGTGACGTTGCATTAACTGTTCATAGAGGAAACAATCAAGAGCAGTGGCTGCGATGTCATTGGTGTGATCATCGGGAGATGGTTCGATCAAGCTGTCATAACTGTGGATCAAAGGCTTTTAAGCCTTTTGGTGCAGGTACCCAGAGAGTTTTAGAACATCTTTCTAAGGAATTAGAAGGGTTGAGGTTTATGCGTTTTGATCGTGATTCAACTGGCGGTAGAGATGGCCATCGTTTTTTGCTGGAGCAATTTGCGGCTGGTAAAGCCGATGTTCTTGTTGGGACTCAAATGCTTGCCAAAGGGATGGATTTGCCGAGAGTTACTCTCGCAGCTGTTCTTGCTGCTGATGGACTCCTTCATCGTCCTGATCTTCAGGCTAGTGAGGAAAGTCTCCAGCTTCTTATGCAATTGGCTGGTCGAGCAGGCAGAGGAGAGCTTGCCGGTGAAGTATTAGTGCAGACTTATTGTCCTGATCACCCTGTAATTGCTCACTTGGTGGATGGTTCTTATGAGAGTTTTTTGCACGAGGAAGAGAAATTGCGTAAGGAGGCAAACATGGTTCCGTATAGCAGAGCTTGCTTACTGAAATTTTCTGGTGAATCAGCTTCTTCCACTGCCACTGCCGCATCTGTTTTAGCAGAACACTTGAGGCCAATTTGCAAGGCTCAAGGATGGTCTTTAATTGGACCAGCCCCTGCGATGATCACAAAAGTAGCAGGAAAAAGTCGATGGCAGCTTCTTTTACATGGCCCTGAAGAGAGTGCTTTGCCTTTGCCAGAAGGAAATGTTCTTTGGAAAGCTTTACCCAGGGGAGTATCACTTTCTGTTGACCCTGATCCTATTCAGTTGTGAGCTAGGGGGGGAGCTCTGGAAAACCAAAACCCAATTGAACACGAATATTTTGAAGGAGTAAATTTATAATTAGTATCGCAATTATTAAAATTGCTCCAAGACTTAATTTACTCCAACGCCAAGATTGAGCTTGTAAGAAATTTATTTCTCCGGACTCAAGGTTCCACTCGATAAATTTTTTTTCTATTTTTGCGGTCGCAGGACTTGTATCTATTTTTTGCGACATAGGTGCTAGATTAAGTATTACTTTGAGATTTAGACCAGGAATTTTTGGAAGCTTCCGAAGATCAAGCTTTAAATTAAGTTTCTGATGGATTCCTATTAGGAAATTCCTTTCCTTAAGACTTAATTCTGGCGGGTTTAGTTTTATTCCACTCTGCTTCCCTGCTTGGTCAATTATTTGTCTAAGCAATAATTCTGCATCTTCTGCATGGAGAATCTCAGAGGTGATTTCTTGTTTTCCAGGAGCAGTTTTCTCTATATGTAGACCTGAAGATTTAGATTTTAGTGAATTCTCGAAATTAGCTTGCCAAGGTAGTAATTTATTGCCTGCGCTTTCTAATTCCATAGAAAGACTGATCCTGTCAGGTCCAGGTATCTTTATTAGTGTTGTAATTTGAACGCACCCGCTTAGAAGAATTGTCAGACCTATTAATACTATTAGAACAAATCCTGTAAATCCAAGATTCAGATTCCTTGTAGGACCTGTTTTGGGGAGATTAACGGTTTTAAGTTTTTTTGAGGAGCCTTCCCCGAGTTTATTCCCTTTGAGTTTGTGAACATTGACTTTTAAGGATGGAATCTTTAATGACCAATTGTAGGGTCGTTCTAGTTTTGGAGATTCTAATACAGAAAGAAGTTGTCTGGCTCGTTGCCTTATGTCTGAATTTTTGCAATTAAGAAGAAGTCTGCAGGTTAATATTGCTTCTTTTTCCTCGCCTTTTCCTACTAAGGCGGTAACCATTAATAACCTAATTATTGCTCCATCATTTTCCGTAATCGGATTAACTTTTGCCAAACTTTTAAGCTGATTAAGACTTTGAGTATAGTCACCCTTCTCTAATGATTTTTCAATTATTTTTAGGTCTGGGTTCATCTTACCCCCGCCCAGTTACCATTGTTCCTATGCCTGAATTAGTGAAAACTTCTAAGAGAAGAGCATGAGGGATTCGACCATCTATGATATGTGCAGCTGCAACACCTTGGGCAAGAGCTCTTATGCAGCACTTTGTCTTTGGCGTCATTCCTCCATTTACTATTCCTTTGTCTATTAGTTCTCGAGCTTCAGATAGCTTGAGTTGTTGAATGAGTGAACTTGGGTTTTGAGTATCCTTTAAAATTCCTGGAGTATCTGTTAAGAGTATTAGTTTTTCTGCACCCAAAGAAGCTGCTAATTCTCCTGCGACTGTGTCAGCATTTATGTTATGAGATTGACCATCAATGGTTGCTGCCACACTTGAAATTATTGGTAAATATCCTTCTTTTAAAAGAGGCTCTAAAACATCGGGATTGACCTTGGAGACTTCTCCGACCAGGCCATGGCTTCCATTCCCTAAGAGACGTGCTTCGATCAGTCCTCCATCTACTCCACTTAGTCCTACTGCTAGAGCTCCAAGTTGATTGATTCCACTAACAATTTGTTTATTAACTCTCCCCACTAAGACCATTTCTACTACATCCATTGTTTCTGCATTTGTAACTCGTAATCCATCACGAAATTCTGCAGGGATCTTTAGCTTTTCAAGCCAAATGTTGATTTCTGGTCCGCCGCCATGAACGACTATTGGTTGAACACCTACGCTGGAGAGGAGGGCTAGGTCTCGAAAAACAGCTTCTTGGAGGCTCTTGTGTGCCATTGCTGCACCTCCATACTTTATAACTATTCTTTTCCCTGCAAACCTTTGGATATAAGGCAGTGCTTCGCTTAGCACTGACACTCTTAAGGCGTTATCTCCTGTGGAAAGCACCTTCTCATTGATTTGCGTGGTATCAACCACTGTTTCTAATTTTCAGCTAATCCCATGCTGACTCGTCAGGGCTGTTTCGTCTCCTTTTGGAAGCAGCATTAAATCTAATTTTCCAGTAGATGGGGAAACTAGTTCTGCATTTAACCCTTTTGCAAAGAATCTGCTCAGGCGAGCTTGTTTTTCAGACCATTTTTCTAGTGGGACCCCGGCTAGTTCAAATCTCAAACGAAGTCCATATCCAGCTGATGTATTTAGCTCTTCAATTTCGAGTAGTTCTGGCGGATTGTCTTCATCCCATAGATTGAGGGCCTGCAGAGATGATTCAAGATGAACTTTTTGACCATATCGCCATCTTGTTACGTCTCCGAGCAGTTTTGCCATCTCTGGAGGTGCTTTTGCTCTTAGATCCTTGAATTGATCTGATTGGTTAACTCTTCTTGCAGGAGGGAGCTCAGAGGTTTTTAACGCGAGTCCTCCTAGAAAAATTGGAAAGCCATAGAAAATGGTGGGTACACTTAGGTTCGCAGCGCCTGTGGCGTAAGCAATCCCTCCTACAACGGTTAGAACTCCACCTGTAATCGTGATGATGTTGCCTGGAGAAAAGAAATCTTTCATGAGTGTTATTTTGCCTGGTGGAGATTCAGAATGTGGTTTCAGGATTTCTTGAGATGAATCCCTCTAATAATCATGCTCTCGCATTGCAAGAGTTGATAAATCAGCTCAATACTGAAAGAGCTTGGTTATTAGAGCAGATTGATAGAGGAAGATGGCCTGAGTTCCGTCTCGATTTAGCAGCTCTTGAAAGAGAGCTGGGGCAGTTGTTGACTCGTGCTTCTGATCAACTGGAAGATGGCAATAAGCTTAGAAAATAGCTTAAAAAGGTATATCATCTGTATCTGGGATGAGAGGAGAACTATCCCAAGAGGGATTTTCGACATTCCTTTGGTTCCCGTTTTCACTCTGAGGTATGTCTTCTTGTTGAGGAAGTATTGCACTAGAGGCGCTTTGATTTGAGGAATCTCGTATTGGGCTTTTTCTAGTATCAGATGAATTTAGATAGTGATATTTAGTGAGAGTAAATTCTGCGCGCTTTTCTTTGGTCCCATCCTGGCGTTGAGCTGTATTCATGCGAAGACGGCCTTCAAGAACTAATTTTTGACCCACTTTTATATTGTTTTGAAGTTCTTGCGCAAGGTTTCCCCACCCCACCACTTTGATTTCTCCTGATGCATCATCAGGTCGCAGACCATTGAATTTCGCTGCCATTTCGGCAACAGGGGTCTTGTTGTCCTTGGTATAACGAACTGTTGGGGCATTAATCACCTCCACTTCAAGCAAGCAATGGTTCATTGTTCTACCTTTTGAGTGAGCATTATCTTGATGCAGAGTAGAAGGAATTTCCAGAAGCACCTTTGGTTGCTTTCCGGAACTGGTGAAGGACCAGAGTTTTTGTCTGCTTTGACAGCACAGGGCTGGAGGGTAACGGTAAGTGTTGTCTCTGACAAGGCTGCGTTAGCTTATAAAAATTTATCCAAAGAGGCCATATTTATTGGTGCTCTTCAGGGACCTAATGCAATAGAATTATTTCTTGAAAGTGCATGGGTTAGGCATCAAGGCTTTCAATTGATTGTTGATGCAACACATCCATTTGCGTCAATAATTAGTTCTGATCTGTGCAATGTTTGTAGAAAAATCGGTCAGGCTTTGGTTCGTTATGAAAGGAATATTAATACATCTAAAAATGTTAAACTTGTAGATTCTATAGGTGATCTTGACGGTTATTCTTTTCAGGGAAGTCAGGTTTTATTTGCTATTGGAGCAAGAGATTTGGAGCATGCCATTACTGTCGTCAGGAGATCGGGTGCAAATGTTTTTGCACGGGTTTTGCCTACACCTGAGAATATTCGAATGGCTTTATCTGCTTCTATGTCTGATGAGAAGCTTGCAGTTTTAGACCCTTTTAAGGGGAAGATTCCAGGAGCGTTTGAAGAGGCGCTTTGTAAAAGATGGGCAATTACTGATATTGTTTGCAGGCAGTCTGGTGGATTGACTCAAGACTTGTGGCAAAAAATTTCCATAAAGCAATCTATTGCTTTATGGATGATTGCTAAACCCCCTATTAATCAGAGGGTGCCATCTGTCAGCAATCTTGAAGAACTTCTTAGCTTTTCTTCTAAGTTGCTATAAAAGAAAAAACATTCTTATTTAAGATGTCATCTTTTAATTCCCTTGAAGAAGCAGAATTAGTATTAACAACTGAAGCTAATTTCGAATATGCTAAAGATCTTTCTCGCTATTTGTTGGAAAGTCGAGTAGCAGCTTGTATAAGCTTACAGAATATTAAATCTTCCTATTGGTGGGATGGTCGAATAGAGAGTGCTGATGAAGTTCAATTGTTGATTAAAACAACAAAATCTTGTCTTGATGAAGTTAAGGAAATTTTCTCTGAGAAACATAGCTATGAAGTCCCTCAATTTATTCATTGGCCAGCGAGTCTAGATTTAGTCTATCGAGATTGGTATAACCAACAAATTTCTTCTAAGGATTAATTTAGTGACTTTAATCAAGGTGGATTGATAAGATTTCTTTAAGGGAAGTATTGGATCTAGATCCTAACTGGGTGATTATTTGCCCTGCGCATAGGGATCCCATGCTTCCACAAGTAACCATTGAAGCACCATTTGTATAGCCGTGAAGAAAGCCCCCTGCATATAGGTCTCCTGCTCCAGTTGTATCAATAAGATTGCCTAGCTTGTAAGCAGGTATTTCCCATCTTTGTCCTCCTGCTAGTACCACAGAACCTTTCTCACTACATGTAAGAGCAGTTACTTTGCAAAGGCCTTTAATGTTGTTGATTGCTTCTTCAAAATCTGATGTTTCGTATAAGGAAGTTGCCTCAGCTTCATTTGCAAAGAGGATATCGACGTAGCCGTTAAGTAAATCTATAAAACTTTCTCTATGTCTATCTACACAGAATGAATCAGAAAGAGAAAGTGCTACCTGGCCGCCGGCTTCTCTACAGGTTTTAGAAGCTTCAATAAAAGCTTCTTTAGCTTCGGGGCTGTCCCAAAGATATCCTTCTAAATAAAGTACTTTTGTGTTACTTACTATCGATAAATCTATATCTTTAGGATTGAGTTTTGTTGATGCTCCCAAATAGGTGCACATAGTACGTTGTGCATCAGGGGTTACTAAGATTAAACAATGTGCTGTTGAAGGACCATTGTCTACCGCAGATGTAGTGAACTGAGCTCCAGTAGAGCGGATGTCATTGGTAAAAGTATTTCCAAGAGTGTCCTTTCTTACTCTTCCAATGAAGCCTGACTTGCTTCCTAATTGAGCAAGTGAAGCGATGGTATTTGCGGCTGAACCACCTGAGCTTTCTAATCCTTTGCCACTTTCTTGATATAAAACCTTGGCTTGTGCTTCAGTGACTAATTCCATGCTTCCCTTTTCTAAGCCATGGGAAGTTAGGAAGCTTTCGTTGACTTGAATTACAACATCAACAATTGCATTCCCTATGCCAATTACGTCAAATGGCTTATTCTTTGAGCTTTCAGGGAGATACATGAAATCAATCGGATAATGAAAGTATTAGCCCTTTGTTGATAAGGAGAATCAGAATTGTTAGGCGCTTAGAAGGGCTCTTTTAGGTCCATGTATTGGATCTTCTACAACAATAGTTTGGTCTCTGCTTGCCCCTAATGAAACAATTGCTATAGGCACTTCCATTAAATCAGCGAGAAAACGAAGGTATCCCATTGCAGCAGTAGGAAGTTCTTCTAGTTTGCGGCATTCAGATGTGGAGCATTTCCATCCTGGCAAAGTTTGAAAAATTGGTTTGCATTGTTCGAAGTCTTCCGCACTATTGGGAAAGTGATCAATTTTCTCTTCATTGAGCTCATAAGCTACACAAACTTTTATTTCTTCTAATTCATCAAGGACATCAAGTTTAGTTATTGCGAGACAATCAAGGCCATTAACTTCTACCGCATATCTGCCAATTACTCCATCAAACCAGCCGCATCTTCTCCTCCTGCCTGTTGTGGTGCCAAATTCACTACCTCTATCACACAGCTGATCATTTATTCGACCTTGAAGCTCCGTGGGGAAAGGACCTTCTCCAACTCTTGTTGTATATGCTTTGGCAACACCAATTACCCGATCTATAAGGGTTGGTCCAACACCTGCACCAATACAGGCACCTCCTGAGACGGGGTTGGATGAAGTGACATAAGGATAGGTTCCATGGTCTAAATCTAGGAGTGTCCCTTGTGCTCCCTCGAAGAGAATGTTCTCTTTTCTTCGAGAGGCTTGATGGATAGTTCTGGTGCAATCCACAACATGAGGTTTAAGCCTGTTTCCATATTCTAAATATTCTTTCATTAATTTTTCTCGATCTAAAGGTTCAATGCCATAGACCTTCTCTAGTAAGAGGTTTTTCTCCTTTAGGGGGCCATCAAGTCTTTCTCTTAATCGATGTTCGTCTAATAAATCAATTACTCTAATCCCATTCCTTTGAGATTTGTCTGCATAGGTAGGTCCTATTCCTCTTCCTGTTGTTCCGATACGTTTTTCTCCGCGCTTGTGCTCCATCGCCTGATCCAGTAGGCGGTGATAGGGCATAGTGACATGAGCTGTTGAAGAAAGCTGTAGCCCAGTTATCTCTATATCATTTTCAAGGAGCATATCAATCTCCTTGAGCATTACCTTGGGGTCAATAACGGTTCCAGAACCAATTAGACAAATGGTGTCTTTATACAGGATTCCAGAAGGAATGAGATGGAGCTTGAGTACCTTTTCATCAACCACAATAGTGTGGCCGGCATTCACTCCACCTTGATATCTGACGACGACATCGGCAGATCGACTGAGTAAATCGGTGATCTTTCCTTTCCCTTCGTCACCCCATTGAGCACCTATGACGACAACGTTTGCCAAGGAGATTGCGGCACGAAGCCGCGCAAAGCACGATCAAGAAGCCTTGCAGATATCCCTGCATTAGTCAAAGGACTGACTTGAACTGTATTTAACTTTGTTCTATTTGGCTACCTGTTTTTCAGCTTTCTGGAGTTCCTGGACAAGGCGATCTTTTAGTTTTTCTGGTATTGGACGATTTGAAGAGTTTTTATAATGAGCTGCTAAGGAGCCTAAGGCGGTTTGCATAGTCGTAAAAGACAGGCTGTCATTGAATCGAGTATTTGGCCTGTATTTCGACATGTATTCGTTGATTAGCCCAAGGGTTTCAATGTCACGATCTTCATGGTCCTCGGCATCAAAAGGCAATGAGATTGTTTTTTGAAGGCTTTCCGCTACTTCTATTGTGTCTTCTGAGAAGTTTCCAGATAGTTCGGATTGACGGGCTTCTGCTGGATTGGAAAACGGGGTGACTATTAGACTAAAAACTAGTAAGAGCAACGCACTTACTCCCATCACCTTCTTTATTAGGCGATGAAAGGCTGAAGTCATTTGGTAAATGAATTTATTGAACTCTATGAGCGTAAGGACTCAAATTAGGATCGGCCATTAAATATTTCTGCTTGTATTTCTCTAAGTGCTTCATCTATTGGTAAAAGCTTCGAACTACGGGTGATTCGATGAAATAACTCTATTTGTCCTGATTCTAAATCTCTGCCTACTACGATCCTTAATGGAATTCCTATTAGGTCTGCGTCTTTAAACTTCACACCTGCTCGCTCAGGCCTGTCATCTAAAAGTACTTCAAGACCTTTGCTAGTTAGTTCTTTATAAAGCTCTTCTCCGGTATCTACTTGCCTTTTGTCCTTTTGATTGGCTACAACAATGATCACTTCGAATGGTGCGATAGAAATTGGCCAACAAATTCCTTCGTCATCATGGTGTTGCTCAACTGCTGCTTGCGCTAATCGAGAGATTCCTATCCCATAACAACCCATCCAAAAGGGTTCTAGTGATCCTTCTTTATTTGTGAAATTTGTTTCTAGAGATAGAGAATACTTTTTCCCTAATTGGAAAATATGGCCTACCTCGATCCCTCGAGTTTCTTCTAATAATTGATTTTTATTTTTTATAGAAAAGTCTCCAGCTTTTGCCATTCTTATATCAACAATATTATTTTTGGCTTCTAACTTTTCCCAACTCATACCAATTCTATGTTTTTCGAAATTATTTGATCCACATACAAAGTTATTTAGTGAAGATGCTGAATGATCAACTAAACGTAGAAATTCCTGATTCCATTTTTTTGCGCCTTTTAAAAGATGATTATTTAAATCTGGTCCTATAAACCCGAATGGTAAATCATTTAGTCCTTCTTCTTTTAATTCTTTTTGAGTTATGGCTTTAATTTCCAAAATTTGCTTTCTTAGTTTATTAGTAATTACGTTTTTAAGTTTGATCTCATTTAGATCCTGGTCCCCTCTGAGACTTATAAGAAGAGGTTGATATTCATCGTTTTCTATATTTGCTAATAGTACTAATACTTTGACTACTTGAGAGGGGTCTAGATTATTCGCATTGCATAGAGATTCAATACTCCCTTGGTTAGGGGTTTCGATTAGTTTCTCTTGTTTAATCTCGTATGGTATTGGAGGCTTAGGAAAAGAAGTTGCCTTTTCTTGATTTGCAGAATACTTTCCGTCTTGGCTAGTTAGAATTAAGTCTTCACCAGCATTGGCTTTGACCATGAATTCTTGAGATGCGGCTCCACCTATTGCACCACTATCTGCATCAACTGCTAATACATCTAAGCCGCAACGAGCAAAGATATTTTTATACCCAATATCCATATTTTTATATGTAGATTTTAAACTTTGCTCGTCAGAATGGAAAGAATAAGCATCCTTCATTATGAATTCTCTGCTTCTCATAAGTCCAAATCTAGGCCGAATCTCGTCGCGAAATTTTGTTTGGATTTGGTATAAAGTTATCGGCAATTGTCTATATGATCGGATTAAATCTCCTCCTAGGCTTGTTACTACTTCTTCATGAGTAGGCCCAAGAGCTAGTTCTCTATTTTGCCTATCTTTTAGATGAAACATTATGCCTTCACCTGCTGCTGTATAGCCCTGCCACCGGCCACTATCTTGCCAAAGTTCTGAGGGTTGTAATTGCGGCAAAAGAGTTTCTAGTGCGCCAGTGGCGTCCATTTCTTCTCTGACTATTTCAGTGATTTTCCGCAACACTCGCCACATTAGGGGCAAGTAGGCATAAATGCCTGATGCGACACGACGGATGTAGCCTCCACGAAGCAGGAGCTGATGAGAGATTATTTCGGCTTCGGAGGGTGTATCACGTAGCGTCACCAGCATTAGGCGGGAGACGCGCATAAATCTTGATAGCAAATGAGCTTGGAAGTTACCATTAAACAGGAAAAAGGACCGATCATGAAATTGTCATGGTGTTGCATGTTTGTTATGCAGGGCTCGGTTCTTCTGCTACCATCACTCCACTAATTGGGCGGAGTAACCTTAAAAATGTTATCTAGCCCATCTTCTTCTGATCGTTCTGATTCATATTCTGGTGATGACTTTTTGAAAAATATAGATGCTTCTATTAGTTGTAATGACAGGCTTGTTGGAATTGACGAAGTTCAAAAATCATTAAATCGTTCAAGAGCATCTGTATATCGTTATACCAATACAGATCCTCGAAATATAAATCCATCATTTAATCCGCGTAAGCTTAATCCTGAATTTAGAACTGATCAGAAAGACCCAATTCTTTTTCATCCCAATGAAGTAGCAAGATTTGCAAAAGATGTACTGAGAATTAAGGAGGTTACAGTCGAGGTTTTGAATTCACCTTCTTCTGCTACGCAGCAAGTCCTGAGCTCCATTCTTGATGAACTCCGTGCAATTAGATCACATTTGGAAGGTATGAATGATTCCCCGGCAGACTTTTCTTCTAGAAGAGATAGGCAAAATCGACCAGCAGCGTAAAATATTAGTAGAAACAAATTAGATTTTAATTTAAAGGAGTCATTTCCTTTCCTGAGGGGCTTCTTTAGCTTTTTGAATGGACCTAGAACCAGCTTCGACTTCATTGATTACTAAAGAAACAGAGTTCATTGCTCCTGTGAATTCCCAGTTGGATATTCCAAGGAACGAGAGAGAAGACCCTTTTACTTTTAGGGATTCTTCTATCGCCATTTTGGGAATCGCAATTGCTTTAGCTACTTTTGGAGTTCCTATTGCTGCGGTTTTGACTGGTCGATCAGTTCAAAAAGAAAGCATTCTTCCAACTGCCATGGACTTAGATGGATCTCCGGCCACTATCCCCGTCTCCCTCTCCAGGATTGGTCAACCTCGTAGTTGAAATACCAGCTGGGAGTCGAAATAAATACGAATATTTTGCTGAAGCTGGAATTATGGCTTTAGATAGAGTTCTTCATTCTTCCGTGAGGTATCCATTCGACTACGGATTTATACCTAATACCCTTGCAGAGGATGGGGCGCCATTGGACGCTATGGTAATTATGGCAGAACCAACTTTCGCTGGTTGTTTGATCAAGGCGCGACCAATCGGTGTACTTGATATGAATGATTCTGGTGCATATGATGGCAAGCTATTGTGTGTGCCTATGGCAGATCCTCGTCAACGTGTAATCAGAAGTATTCGTCAAATCGCTCCTGCTCAGTTAGAAGATGTAGCGGAATTTTTTAGAACTTATAAAAGTCTTGAAGGACGTGTTGTTGTGATTGATGGTTGGCGAGATGCTGAGGCCGTTGAGCCATTATTAAATAGTTGTATTACAGCTGCAAAAGGAAAGTAAAACCATTTGATCAAAATCGAAATAGGATTTATTTTTTAGTAAGGGGCTTGTTTATAGTGATTTTCAATGATGACCTTATTGTTTATAGCTATTCTCGATGTAGTACTTGCAGGAAAGCACTTGCTTGGCTTGAGCAGAGAAAAATTGATTTCCAATTGATAGATATCGTGAAGCATCCGCCAAGCTTAGATCAACTTCGGTTTGCTCTTTCTGTGGTTCAAAATCGCAAATTATTATTTAATACTAGTGGAGTTAGTTACCGTACGATCGGAGCCGCTGTTGTTAATAAAATGAGTGACGAAGAAGCCTTAAAAGCTCTTGAGAAAGATGGAAAACTAATTAAGCGGCCATTATTGATCTCTGAGAAGAGTGGAGAAGTTCTTGTTGGCTTTAAAATAGATATATGGAATGAGTTATATTTAAGTTAGGAACATTATAAGTTTGAGAATTTGATTTCGTTTCTTGCTTGGCAAATTTTAAATACGAGAATGTAGAATTTAATGTCTTATTTTTTAAAGAACATTAGAATCCTGATTTAGCTCTTAAGCTAATTCATAAACATACAAGATCTCATATGAACAAACCAAAAAAAATGGGCAAGTTTAATTCAAAACCTCATCCTTTTTGGGATTTTTGGGGACCTTTGTTCTTTACGATAATTTTTTATTTAGGAATTCGATACTACATAGTAGAGGCAAGATATATACCTTCTGGATCAATGCTTCCTGGTCTTCAGTTGCAAGATCGTTTGTTGGTGGAGAAAGTTACTCTTCGTAGAAGAGGGCCTGAAAGGGGGGAAATTGTAGTATTTAATTCTCCATTTTCTTTTGACCCTCTTTTGAGATTGGGTAATCAACCGTCTCTAATGCAATGTTTTGTTGCTGGATTGCCAATTTTTTCTTGGATGCCAGGTTTAAGCCATTCAGCTTGTGATGCTTATATAAAAAGGGTTGTAGCATTGTCTGGTGATGAGGTCTTT
The DNA here is from genome assembly GCA_003280245.1 of Prochlorococcus sp. AG-363-J23. Classification (GTDB taxonomy): domain Bacteria; phylum Cyanobacteriota; class Cyanobacteriia; order PCC-6307; family Cyanobiaceae; genus AG-363-J23. Next base: position 12 of record QCFN01000024.1, on the reverse strand, counting down.
GTTAATAATTCA
>QCFN01000023.1 GCA_003280245.1 Prochlorococcus sp. AG-363-J23 | reverse complement strand
ATATTAGAAATTAATCATTCATATCAATCTATGAAACTTATACATGTAATTAATTTATCTATTTGTATATGATCGGTTAGTGAATAACTATAAACTTTTTTGCAGAGCTGAACTCACGATCTCTTTGCGTAAAATGATTCTGACTATTTTGACAAACAATTGCTATTAGCTACGTGTTAATTATAAGTTTACATCCTGTTATATTTTTCAATTTCTATTTACTTGGTAGTATCTATTAACTCTAATGACGTCGAATGATATAAAGTAAAATATTAAACATATTTGTAAAATTTAGTGTTTATTAACTTTAAAGTTTTCCTCAATATGCTGTCCTTAAGTTTCATACTATGATAAATTCTTCTAATTTTCTTCCCTTTTATTTTAATTTAGACTAGAACAATTTAATTCTATAGATTTATGTAAATATCTTGGATTTAAGTGGTAAAGCTAATGTCTATACATATCTGTACTCTAATTTTATTTTAAACGATTCTTTCTGGCTCCTTTCACGATTTCGGGAAGGTAAAAGCACTTTGAGAGGGAATACTGCACTTTCATGACAGACTTGTACAATTGTGGAGAATTCTGGGCTTTCTAGCTCGTTTTCAAAATCTAGGAAATTAGGGACACTGCCTCCTCATGAATTTAGTCTATAACTCTATTGGGCTATTAATATTAGTTCCTTTATTTAAACATTTTGATCCGAAGAACAATATTCAAGCTGATTTAACTAAAAAAAAATTTTCAAAGTATGGTGTGATAAGGCTACAAACAATGCCAGCTTATGAAGCCGCAAAAAGATCAGGATTGAATCCTAGAATAGTTGGCCTTAATGCAAAAAGTCCCGGAGATCTAGATTTAATTGCAATTCCAAAAATATGCTTAGTAAGCAAATTAATCACATCCGAAACAGAGCAGGATAATGTAATTATGGCTAATTTAGCTTGTTTAATGAGACTTAAAAGAAGAAATGTACCTATAATTGTTTCTTATACAGATAACTGGTGTCTTTCGAACGATAGAAAAGGAGAGTTCTATAGAGATTTAATGTCTCTGGCTGACATTGTAGTTTATCCTAGCAATGGCATAAGAGAACATGGCTCAAAATGGATTAGTCCCACAGCCAAAAGTTTTATAATAGAAGACCCATGGCAAATTAATAGACAAGAATTTTCCCACTTTAATTCTAATGAAATATGCAAGTTAATATGGTTTGGACATAGAAAGAATCTGTCCTTTCTTTGTAATCTATTGCCTAAATTATTAGCAGGATGTAGCATTGCTAAGCAATATGAACTTACAATCATTAGTGACTTCGAAAGTTGCCAGATAGTTGAACAGATAGTTGATCAGAATCCACACTTGAAACCATGGACTGTAAGAAAGTGTGATTGGGATATTCAACATTTAGAACCTGAGCTTGCTCGGTCACATATAGCAATTATTCCCTCTAATCCAAGCTCTCCGATGAAAAGTAATGCAAGTCATAATCGAGCAGTTGATGCCCTGCAGGGTGGGTGCATGGTTATCGCATCACCCTTGAAAAGTTATCTAGAGTTGAAAAAATGCATTCTTATCGCAGAAACTGACGATGATTTTATTCTTTGTATGAATTCTGGGTTACATCAATATTCAAGATTAACAACTAAATGGCAAGGTTCACGGGATAAGTTGCTGTCAAGGTTTGATCCTGAATTAAATTTAAGAAAATGGGAAGATTTATATAATCAAGCATTTAAGCTTAATTCCTAAACCTAAAATGTATAAAATTATAGTTAAAGGATCTTCTCTAAGAATAGGACTAAAAATTAAAAGCTTTCTCTCAATTAATTTTATTTGAACCACTTCTTTAGCTTTTCTCTTACAATCCCTTTTCCTGCTTCCGGTTGGAGGCTTTTTACTGGAAGGAATAGGAGTAATGCTCAGCTTGTTTATTAGACTACCCAGGATGCTCTCAGAGACGGTTTAAGCACTTTCGTGAGCGATTCCTCTAATCCGAATCTCCCACTCATCAGAGTGCGCTATTAAGTGGTAGTTAGGTCAACGATTTCCCAACAAAAAACCACGCTTGCGAGATTCTTCCCAACTTTTCCCAACTCTGTTGGGTTCTCAATAAGAAAATTATGACTGTATGTGACTTGATAAATAACCTTTTCCCAACATTTCCCAACATTTCGGGAAGTGAAATCCAGTTGGGGCAGGAATAGTGCACTTCCAGGACATAGTTACTGCTTTAAACACCTTTTGGGCAAGCAAGGGATGTTTACTCCTGCAGCCTTATGACACAGAAAAAGGCGCAGGCACAATGAGTCCTCATACTGTTTTAAGAGCGATAGGACCTGAGCCATGGTCAGTGGCTTATCCCGAGCCTTGTAGAAGGCCCACTGATGGAAGGTTTGGTGATAATCCCAATCGAGCCCAACACTATTTTCAATATCAAGTACTTATAAAACCTTCTCCAGAAGGTATACAAGAGACCTATTTGGAATCACTTGAGACTTTAGGTCTCAAGGTTAGTAATCATGATATTCGCTTTGTTGAAGATAACTGGGAATCTCCTACTCTTGGTGCCTGGGGAGTTGGTTGGGAGGTTTGGTTGGACGGGATGGAAGTTACTCAATTTACCTACTTTCAGCAATGTGGTGGAATGGATTGTAAGCCTGTTTCGATAGAAATTACTTATGGACTTGAACGCTTAGCTATGTATATGCAGAATGTTGATAGTATTTGGGAATTAGATTGGAATAAAGATTATAAATATGGTGATATTTGGTTGCCTTTTGAAAAAGGGCAGTGTCAATTTAATTTTGAAGACTTGAATTCTGATAGGCATAAACAATTTTTTAATCTCTATGAATCTGAGGCAACTGAATTAATTAAGAAAAGGTTGCCTTCACCAGCATTAGATTTCGTTCTTAAGTGTAGTCATACTTTTAATCTTCTAGAGGCAAGAGGAGTTATTTCGGTAACAGAACGGACTGCAATTATCGCTAGAATAAGAAACCTTGCGAGACAAGTAGCTGAACTTTGGTTTGCTGAGAGAGAGTCATTGGGCTTCCCTTTGCTCGAAAAGAAAAATATTTAGTTGAACTCTTGGAAAGTTCATTTTTTTCTTGATGTTATTCAAGATTTGATTTTGGTCGCAAGAAAGACCTAAAACACCTGTATAAACTGAGCATATACAACTTGTCTCTGTATAACTTTATACACCGGGAGGTGATTTCATGATCTTTGTTCGCCTGAGGTATTCCTCCTTTCCAGTTTACTTAATAGTATTAATACGCTCAATTTTTTGGGCTTTCTAAGTGTGAGGAATTTATGAAACTTTTCCGGCAATTGCTGGTAGCTCCTGCTGCTCTGGGGCTTATGGCTCCTATTGCAGCATCAGCAGCTGATCTGAACCTTGAGGGTGTCTCTGATTACTCTCAATCAACTCAGCAGGTCACCAGCATTTCTCAATTTTCTGATGTTCAACCAACCGATTGGGCGTATCAGGCCCTTTCGAGTTTGGTAGAGCGTTATGGATGCGTCAACAGCACTGGAAGCGGAGCCTTCGAAGGCAACCGTCCAATGACTCGATATGAGGCAGCTGCATTATTGAATTCTTGCCTAGACAATGTCACAGAAGTATCTGATTCTGGACGCCGACTGGTTAAAGAATTTTCTCCTGAACTTGCCACAATAAGAGGCCGTATAGACGGGCTTGAGGCAAAGGTTGGTGAATTTGGAGCTTCTCAGTTTTCTACTACTACCAAGTTGAAGGGAACAGCAACCTTCAATATGGGTGCAGTTGATAGAGATGGTGCCTCTGATGAGGCCACTGTTTTCCAGTACGTTTATCAGCTAAATCTCAACACCAGCTTCACTGGTGATGATTTGCTTTATACAAGGATCAAGACCGGTAACGGTTCAGGACCTTTTGCATCTAAAACCTACGGAACTTATCTCTCTGCTAACAACGGCAATGGCGATGAGTTGAAAGTAGATAAGCTCTGGTATCAATTCCCAGTAGGAGACAACTTTAAGTTCTGGGTTGGACCAAAGATTGAGAACTACTACATGCTAGCTAGTGCTCCATCTATATATAAGCCAGTACTGAAGCAGTTTGCTTTGGGTGGTAATGGTGCAACTTATGGTGCAAGTACTTCACCTGGTTTTGGTGCTGCTTGGATACAAGAAGTTGATCCTGGTCAGCCCAGATTTGCTGTCAGCACAAACTACACCGCTAAAAATGGTGCTAGTGCTGATGATGAGAAAGGATTGTTGGATGACAAATCCAAGTCAAATTGGCTAACTAAGGTTGAGTACGGTTCATCTCGATGGCAAGTCTCAGCTGCAATGGCAGTTAAGCAGTGTGATGAAGATGGTGGCAACTGCTTTGACGGTGGTTCCTACTATTCAACCGATGCAGGTAAGAATCGTACTGGTGATTCCACCAATATTGGCCTTAGGGCATATTGGAGACCTGAAGAAACAGGTGCGATCCCTTCAATCTCTGTTGGTTATGACATAGCTAACATTGATGATGCTACTGCAGGTGGTACTGAGGAAACAGCTCAGTGGATGGTTGGCTTAGGTTGGAAGGATGTTTTTGTTGATGGCAATTCAGCTGGTATCGCCTTTGGTCAGCGTCAATACGCAACCGAGATAAAGGGCGGTGGAGATGATGATGCCGATGATAATTTCATGTGGGAGGCTTATTACACCTTTAAGGTGTCTGATAATGTCTCTATCACACCTTCTGTCTTTGGCGGAACCGATACCAAAAATGGCACAGATGACGATCTGAGCGGTGCTTTGGTTCAGACTACCTTTAGATTCTGATTTATAGGTTTTCTGTTGACTGATTTTAAGAGCGCCCTTAGGCGCTCTTTTTTTGTTTCAAGAAAAAAAGATCAAGTATTTTAGTAAGAAATAAATCTTCTCTATTGGATTAATGCTCATATTTTACTGTAATCTGAAATATATATAAAATAAAACCTTTGAATAATATTATGTAATTTATTGACTGCAAGTTTTAATAATGAATTTGTTCTAAAATCTATTCATTGATGGTAAATGAATAAGCATTTCCGTCAGTACAGGTTCTTGGCATAATGTTAAAACTTAACGTTAATCTGTTTTTGAGTTTATTTGGGGTCTTGTAACCATGAATCAAATGGCTTTTCCATATTAGAACTTGCCCTTCTTTGCATTTAACTAGTAGTTCTTTGCTGTTATAGGGTGTTGAATTGTTTTTGGATCTTGGAAGAGAAATTGAAGGGTTAGTATTGTTTCCAATTAAAAGTTTGTGATTATAGAAGGTAATTTGACTATGCTTTTTAGGATTAAAATTTATATAATAAGTTCCTGATAGGAATGAATTGTTATGGCTATGTGGCTTCTGAATCGCATTTATATTTGCTCTATTTAACCAAGCATCTGTTATGACAACTTCATCACAAGTAAAGCCAATCAGATCTATATATTGAATTGAAAATTCTTTTAGATCTTCCTTGAGTCCTTTAAGTTTAGGGAAGTCATTAAATATATTTTGATTATTAAAGTTAGATATGTGCTCAAGGTCATTTCCTTTCTCATTCATTCGCCTTGTGTTAGCAGGAGCAGTAGAAAAAATTGATTCTGCACATTTCTTGTATGCTTGATGCTTCCTTTCTGGAATAGTAAATATTCCAACAGCTTCTGGCATTAGAGGAAGTAATATCCCTCCTGACCTTCCATAAGTATTACTCGTAGCGTTTTCTTGATACGTCAAATCAATTAACTAAGTCTGATTATAATACTAGCATTCTTAGAAATGGCACATATTATATTATTTAAATTTGGTTGATATAGATAGTGATTAAATAAAAAAAACATAATTCGTACTAGAAAGGGGATTAAGCTACTAAGATCTTTCGAAGATATCTACTCAGTTCAAAGAATTTGTAGAATCAAGAATGTTTCGTGTAGCAACTAAGATATGAGCTTTAAGTTTTCACTAGGAATTAATCGATTTGATTTAGATATTACTTTCTTGCGAAAATCTACATATCTTTGTCTTAAATGAATAATAGTAATTCTTGTTTTTGCCATAGTTGATATGTTTTACTGATAGATTAGGATATGTTGCAGTCATAACAATAACTTTAGCTGATAATTTTTGTCTTTGCTAAGAAATCTAGAATAAAGTTGCTTACATATATAGGAAAGGTAAAATACCTTTGACTTTATTTTCGCATTAATTCACTTGCTTAGAACACTCTTACTAGTAGTAGTAATTTATTTAGGCTATTCCTCTCCTGGGTTTAGAGCTTTCTCCGCTAATGGACTTCGTTACGCGGCTGATTTGATAGATCCTTTGAATGATCCCAGGAATAATCCTAAGGAATTTAATGTACCAAATCCATTTTACTCACAAAATAAACGAAAGTAAGCAAAATAGGAAGTTTAATTGATTGTATATTTTATTAAATCAGGAATCTATTGCTTTATCTAAAATTTGATTAAATGCATCTTTACTGTCAAATATTCTTATCGCCCATTGCTTAATCAGCTCACTTTTTTCTTGAAGTTGAATAGAACTTAGCTTAGAAAAATAATCAATAAAATCCGCAATCTCTTCAGCTTTGTATGCTGTATAAATTGGAGAATTTGAACCATAATAGTCACATGTATGTTTATCAGATTTACTAAGAGTTCCTGTTAATAAGGGTCTGCCACAACAGCAAGACTCTCTACCTATTCCTCCCATTAGGCCACCAAACTGTCCAAATTCATCAAGAACAGCTATTCTTGGATCTTTTAGAAAACCCCAGAACTCAAGAGCAACAAGGTCTCTAATATGAATGACTTTAAGTTGATACTTATCTGCAAGTTTGTCTAAATCGTTCTTAAAATTTTCTACTCCGTAGGATTGGAACATATTTCCTTGATGTATGTTGAGTATAAATAAATTTCTAATTTGTTTTTTACTGGCGCGGACCACAAAATCTTCGATTCCTTTGATTAGTATTTCAGTACCTTTATAATTTGTGTTTTTCATGTCACCATTCTTTCTACATGGAAGGAATAATATTCGCGTCTCGGGAGAATTTTCAGGGGTATCAAATTCTTTAAGGATTATTGGATTGCTTTTTTCAATATATTCAATTGGTGCTGGATAGCACCACGGTACGATTTTGCCACTAAGTCCTAATGCAGTTGCTGCGTAAATGCAATCTAGATGGGAAGTAAAAATATATTTGAGCCTGAATCTATACTTATAAAATATTTTTCTGTATTCCAAATAAACATCAGCTCCTGCTGTTGTCTTATCTACAAAAGGCCATTGAGCAAGATCACTACCAGTTGGAATCATATAATAACTATTGTCATCATTTGAATTCTTAAGCATATCCATTAACTCAATTCCTGTAGAAAATATATTTAGTCCCTTCATTTCTTTGCTTTTTTGCAAAAGATACTCATAAGCATCTCCTTCTATAATATAATCTTGATATGTTCTAGACTCTTCAGTTCCATAATAATCAGGATCACTTCTTCTAATTCCACGTTTTTTGATAAGTAGCCAGGCTCTAATACCTCTCGCTCTTGCGTACTTCATAAGCATAAAACCTAAATTATCCTGGTTCCCTACATATATAAAGTCTCCATTGATAATTTTCGGAATTTTAGTGAATAATGTTTTATTCAAGAGGCCCTACCACTTGCTATTGCCAATATTTAAGCATACTTTTAATTCTGTCGAGAACTTTTTCTAAACCTTTCATTGATTTATCACACTTTAGGACTATGTTCATAGATTAATTTTTTTGTTTCAAATAAAACCTCTTTCTGATAAAAAAAATAATTTATTCTTATTTTTTTAAAGTAATTACCACATATCCAAATTTTTGTTATTATTATCTTTTCTATTTTCAAGTACTTCTATGCGTTTTTGGTATTCATTTACTTCAGTTTCAACATCAGGGTTATCTTTTTTTCGCGCAGCTCTTACACTCTTGATTATATCTAAGAATTCTTCTTTGAAGAATTCTTTCATCTCTTTCCAAACTTCTTTCTCTTCTTCATTACCAACTGTTCCCGTTACTTGCAGTTGAAGAACTTCTTTAACGTAGTCTCTAAGAGATTTTTCATCCATTGAATTTACTCGATTTTCTATATATATGCTTTTGAGGTCTTCTAGTTCCAATTTTGATAGATCTTTGAAGCTCACGTCCACTTCCATAACTGTTTCAGGTTTATACCTAATATAGCAAATCATAACTATTGAGAATTTTAAATCTTAAAATTCATGGAAAGCTTACATCTATTCTCCAATATTGATGGAGTTCGTCTTTAAGCTTGTTTAATAATTACAGTAAGTTCATTTATTTAGAGCTTTTGATCTGAGATTTCTTTTATTTTGCCGAGATTAATTTATTTTAAGTGGAGAAAAAGCTCTTAACAAATTTTCTTCTGCTTATTTATAGGTTGGATATAAATTTGTATTAATTATTAAAATCTTCTTAAGTTTAAATTGTATTCTCGAAGTGATTTGCATCAAGTTATCTGCGCACCGTAAAATTACGAAATTGTATTTTTGCATCCACTGTGTTCCTGGCTTAGTTTATTCCCTTAGGTGATGCAGCATTGAGGCTTTCTTTTATAAGTTGTTCTGACCACTCTCTCTCTAATTAGCAGAGTAGAAGAAGTTGCTTATTTCCAATAAGAGCGCATTAAGAAAGGCACCTTTGTATTGGGGACAAGAAGGTGCCTTTCTATATGTCAGGACCGATTGATTTTCTGTTAGTAACGCCCTGACATATCTTTTCTAGGAAGGAACGAGCCTAAAAGTCAGTCAGTATAAATACTTATTTATTTGATAGATTTGACTGCTGTGGGTCGTCTAGGTGTGAAGTAGAAAAATTTTCCTTAAAGTTCATTGCATTCTGATTTTTAAATGCATAGGCTTTCATGGAATTATTATATTACCGATCTCTTTCATCATTATTTTACATTTCTTGTTTGCGAATGTAATAGGCTTCTGAAAGTTGACGGTATAGAGTATTAGTTAATTTAGGTGAACTTCTATCATCTAAGCTAATTGCGCTTTCAAAGGCACAGATAGCTCTTGAATATTCCTTCATATTTAAAAGTGCCTTCCCAAGAGAATCGTATAAAATTGTCCCTGAATTCTTCTTGGAATTCCACTCACCTTTTAGAGCTTTTGAATTTTGAAATAACACCCAGTCCTTTTTTAGATCAAGAGCCTTTTGAAAGTAACTTGTTGACTCTAGATAATGATTGGTTTTTAATAATGCCCAACCAATCCCTTTATATGAACGCCAATGCTCTTTAAGATTTAAAGAATTATCAAAGGCTTTTATAGCTCCAGAGTAATTTTCTAATTTCAGTAGAGATCTTCCTAGTCCTTGGTAGCTTCTCCATTGTTTATAAAGAGATATAGAATTATTGAAAGCCTCTTTTGCATTTATAAAGTTTCTCGAATTAAACAAAGCTCGTCCGAGAAAATGATATGATAGCCAAGCTTCCTTAAGAGAAATAGACTTCCTAAGGTGCATAATAGCTTCAGAATTATTACCTAACTGGAAGAAGGCAATTCCGATTCCCTGATAAGAGTTCCAGTCTTCCTTAAGCTCAAGTGATCTTCTAAGAAACCTAATACTTTCAATGCAATTATTTGTTTTCAGTAGAGACCATCCTAAACCTTGGAAGGACTTCCAATTCTTACAAAGCTTAGTTGAATTTTGGAAAGCTTCGATAGATTCGACAAATCTATTTTCCATTAAGAGAGCCCATGCAAGACCATGCAAGACTTCCCAATCTTGTTTGTAGTCCTGTACTTCCTTGAAGTAATTAATTGCTTCTTTGAAGTTCCCTTTTTTGAAAAGGCTTTTCCCAATTAACTTGGCATTTTCCTTTTGAAACTTGTAATTATATTTACTTTTATTAATCACAATTAGACTCGAGTAGAATTTAGAATCCCTTGCCTGTAAGACAAGAATTGATAGATTGAAGAGAATAGATATGGATTCTTATTCTCGAAGATATTCCACAAACATAAATCGCTTAGCAAAAGATCATTAGATAATTCATTTTGGTAGAAAATTTTAATATTTTTAGGCAGAATAAAACCAAGTAGATCAATCTCATTTTCTTCTAGTATAATCCGTAAGGTATTAATTGTAAATCTATGCGATTTTACATGAAAGGAAGGATCTCGGAACATTGAAGTAGGATAAAAGTCTAGTAATCTTAACAAATTTATTGATTCTGGATTATCTCCAGAAAGTATAGAGATACGCATAGTGCGTAAACATTCTTGTGTTTGTGGAATTAACTTATTGGAAATTATATCCTTGACTTTAATAATACCTGATCTCGCAAATTTACTATATAGGTCTAATTTTAATAAATCATTTTGAGATATAACACTTAATGATGATTGAAGTCTTAATGAAGGTTTTTGCATATGGTGCAAAAGAGCAGAGCATTCGAAAAGATCAAATCCTTTGTTCAATAGTTTTAAGTCTAAAATACCCATATTAATAAATTTTACATTAGGAATGCCTAGTTCAGATACTTTTCTTTTTATTTTATCTGATCCAAAGCCTTGATTTTAGCTTAAAATAATCCAGGAACTGATATTTTGCTCTAGTATTATATTTTCATTGAATTTGATTTCTAATTATATGGCATATGGATAAGTTTGTTTAAATACATGATTTTATTCTGAAGTATAAAAAAATATGGACTTGTTATTTCTATTGATCTAATTTCTTGGAAGACGTATTTTTGAGTAAATTTTGATTCTATACGTTCTTACATCTATAATGGTTAATAGATCTAATTAGTTAGATGGATGTATTTATTCATATAGGTTGCCATAAAACAGCTACCAGCTCATTTCAGACATTAGCCTCAAGTCAAATAGATAGTCTTTCTAAATTATCTATTTTTTATCCAAACTCCCCTAGTTGCTGCCACAAAGAAGTATCAAGAGAATTGGAATTTGGGAATTTAGAATATTTGAGCGTTTTAGCCAATAGATATATAGAAGTTAACAACGGAAAAGGGGTTTTGCTAATATCATCAGAGGATTTAGAAGGTTTACTAATCTATCCAAATAAAGCATTATTAATAGAAAATTTATTATATAAATCAGGATACAAAAATATTTATTGGTATTTAACCTCTAGAATTCAATTCGAATATTTCGAGTCGCTATATTCCGAGCTTTCTAAGGGGAATGGTTTGACAGTCGAATATAGGTATCTTGCAGAATGCATCTTAAAGTATGGCTATTATGAAGCAATGTTACCTAAAGGAAATATATCATATATCTTTGATTATAAGAGATTTATACCCCCCCTTTTCAAATCTTATTAATGGAACTTTAGTAATCAATAGTATGGACCAATTTGTACTCGATTTTCCAGGTAAGAATATTCTTAAATTTTGTGCAATTAATCTTGGCATTGAAAAAGAACTTTTCAATGAAGTTTGTAAAGATATTTCTAGCTATTATAATCAACTTGAAAATAAAATTTCTAATCCTAGCCCCTCAGCAAAGATTGTAGAGAGTAACTTCGCTTTAAATTATTTTGGATTTAAGTACACTCCGGTATCCAGAAATACTACTCATGGTCGAACGATTACTATGATGAGAGATTTAAGACTTTCTGCTAAGAATAAGTTAAGAGACCATTATAGGAATTTGTTTCAAAGTAAATTTAATTGAATATTCTAACCAAAATTAGAATATACCTTTATAGCTTTACTTTTTAATTTTACCTGTTAGGATTAAGTCCTTGCCTTATCTTCGTGTATTTTGTTTTCCATTCTCTAATTTCTATTTAGATGGCTAAATATTTTTTAAATAGAAAACTAAATTCACTTAATACTTTAGAGGTAGAGTTTAGTCCTAAACTACTCTCTGAATTACAGCTAATATACAATACATTACCTTCGTTAGTAAAGCCTGATCAGTTTTCCTCTGATGACTTTGCTCTTCTTAGTCCAAGTAAGTGGGGTAGTGATATTAAATGGATATCTAATAATAGTCTGAATGGCTACAAATTATTTTTAAAAACTTTTCAAGCTCTTGGAATCCCAAATTATATGAAGCAAATTATTGACTACGAAAAGAAGCTTATACTTTATATGGGTCAATTTATTACAAGATCGGAGTCCAACTCAGAGCATTTTCATTATGATTGGTCTAAGATAATGCAAAACAATGCCTTTACCTTTTTAACACCCATTTTTCATATAGATGATGGATTAGACCTTTTTTATCGAGATCTTGATGGAAAGACTAGAATTTACAAGTATCAATTAGGAAAAGCAATAATTTTTGGGAGTGAGTTTAAGCATTCGACAGCTTTAGGTAAATCATCGGAACCATCAACCATTCTTTCCCTTCAATTTGGTACAGACATACCTGGATATACTTCTCAAGTCCTTAAGGAAATGGGAACCCAGTCATTATTTTATAGGCTGCCAGATGGCAACTTTTACCGAAAACGATCGTAAATCTTATAAATCAAGGAAATAAGCTGATTACTTTCTTGAATTAGCAAAATTTAAGCTTTTGCTTATTTCATATTTTGAGTATAAATGAACATTATTATCAGATGTAATTTTTTATAGCTTTTTCAAGTTATATTGTCCTCAAGAATAATTTTCTGTAAGCGTGTAGCTGATTCTCTATCCCTATCAAAATAAGAATTTCTATCCTTTTCTATCATCGATTCTGAAATACTTTTTGAATTAATAAAATTAAGAAAGTAGGGTTTTGAATTATGAACTATTATATTCTTCTCGACTATTCCACCATGAAAATAATTATTACTTTTTAATTGCTCCAAATAGGTTTCAATATGCATGCATAACGAATATTTCAATTTCTTCGTGAGAGTTTCCGTCTTTAATATTTTACTAAGTAGATCTCCCCTCAGCCATTGAGTTAAAATCACAACTACTTTATCTTCGTCGCTACACTCATAAGCTATTAGATTAGGTATATACTCTGATTTAATAGCATCTAGTATTCGATGCCTAGTTTTACTTAGCCTTTCATAAATATTCTGGTTAATTGGTTTTACAACCCTAAGACATAATGGAATATTGTTTCCTATTAATTGTGCATCTACTTTATATATTTGACACTCATATTCTCTCTTGAAACCTTCATTATATTCAAATCTAGTCTTCGATAGATTTTTCAACTGTTTGAGACTTGTAAATCTATTCCTAATCTTTACTTGTAAAGTTCTAGATTCTTCTTCGTCAATTTTATATTGACTTGTATTATTATCTTTCGGATTTACTTGAATTGAATTAATGGTATTTTCGAATCTAGGGATCCAATATTTATTTACATCTAGTATTCTAGATAATTCAATTTTTGCTGATCTTTCTGTATTGATTTCCATTTCATGTGTATGCGCTCCAATCATATTTACTAATTTAATATATTGGTTAAAGTCTTTAAATTTCTTATTTATAACTAGGTTATATAACAGTAAATGTCTCATTGTTTTTAAGTCACTACATATTGGCGAATTGCCTATTGCTATACTTCTTGACCTGAAGGCTTCAGCAGCTAATACCGGGTTGAAATACCCATCTTTCCAGTCTCTAATATCTATTCTCTGATTTTGATTATTTATTTTTACTATAAATTCATGGGGTTCTCTTTTTGTTGTAATCAAACCTAGCATTTTTTTGGTAAGTTCTCTATCTTTAGAAAGTAGATCAATATCACACGTTTTGTCGTTAATAGCCTCTTTTAGATTAAGAGCTAATGATGCTCCCCGTTTGTTGACAACTATTGAAGAGTCGCATATTGATAATGTCATATATAACTCTTCAAAACTATCCCACGAATACAATCCAATAGTTTGGTTATGAGTTTTACCAGAACTTTTAAATAAGCATGACTTAGGTTGAAAGTCTTTAATTGATTTATTTTGAGCATTTACACCAAATAGAAGCCAACAGTTTTCTAATGATTCCTGAAAATCATCCGATGAATGAATACCAAATTTGTTAGGACTAAATTTTCTTAATTGTATTTTAGCATCCAGAATACTAGAGTTTACACTCTTTATGCACTTTGTCGTCTGCCTATATTCATATCTTAAACTGCTCTCCTCAACGACAACTATTAAAAATTTCTTATTACTTATTAACTCTAGTTTTCTTCGATCAGCTTTTTTACTCTTGTACAATCGGCACAAATTTATCTCTGTGATTTTTTTATCCCAGAGTGCGGTAAAGGATATATTTGGACCTATTTTATTTAGTGTATTATCTACTTCCCTTTTGTCATCATCACTCCATTGGAAATAATCCCAAATGCAGAAAACATGAAGCTCTACCTTTTTCACGACTTTCTGCCAAGGTATTACCCAACTATTATATCAATAGTTAAAGTCGATATTTAATGAATTCTTTTTCTTAGAACTAGTAGTCATATTTAATATAGAATAAATTTATTGCATATCTTTCTAGGATGCCAGTTTATCTTGACAATAAAATCAAGAAAGATCCCTGCTTTACATACATATACCAAAAACTGGGGGCACAAGTCTTGAGAAACTATTAGTCGAAAGTGGTTATAGACCGCTTTTTAGCCTTAGAGGATTTCATCAAAGTAAGTTAGATTTTGTAGTCTCAACACCTCAGCAATATCATGCCGAGCTGATAAAGTTAGTTTTTAACATTCAATACTTTAATTCAATTCTAACTATTGTGAGAAATCCCTATGACCGAATCAAATCTGAATATTATTTTCAATTAAGACTAATGATTCATAATCTTGAGCCAGAACCATGGTTTAATAAGGTAATATCAGAGTATAGAATTAATCATTATGTATACGATAATCATATTAGACCTCAAGTAGATTTCATTACAGATTATTAATGAAGGTACAGTACTTTATGATACAGATAAAACTAATAAATATCAGTCTCTTTGGAAATTAAATACCGGCGTGCTTTTTGTTCTAGAAACTGCAAAACATGGCACAGCTATCACAATCCTTCATTAACTGATATCCGTGTAACTCTTGTTATTAATATTGTCAGGATGGGGCCCTTTATTTTAGAACAAACAGTGTAAGTTATCGTTCACGTACTTTGCAAATTCCTCTCTTTACCCTTTACCTAAGAAATTATTGCTTATTTGTTTTAACTCCTCTTTTAATTAATTCATTTTTCTAACTCCGCTTTAACCACTCAACACTAATGAGCACAGCATTTAAATTTCAGCGCTAGGTCATAATACCTGCTTCGTTATTGTTTTTTCTTCTCTGGTTGAAAGTTCACCAAGGGATGGTTTTGATTTGTAACCAATTCAAGTCTCTGCTTCGGATTCTTTAGCAAGATTCTACTGGCTGTTGTAGAACTAATACAGGACACTCCTCACACATTTTGTCTGTAACGGCGCTACTCGATGAGGGCGCCGTTTTTATGTGAGTAATCTAGCTTTTGATAAACCAATGGGTTTTATCTATTGTTTAGCTACAGAAAAATCGCTTATGAGTTCTAAACCCAAAAAAGCTTTGGACTATCTCGCCTTAGCAGAAAGGAAATATCAAGAAAAGGACTATCTTGGGGCAGTTGAAGACTTTAGAAGGTCAGTCGCTCTTCAGGAAAACCCGGATTCTTACCGTGCACTTGGATGGGCACTCTTTAAAAGCAAACAATATTCAGAAGCAATAGATGCTTTCCGTCAATCCCTCGTCCTGAAGGAAGATTGGAATGCACTTCAAGGTCTTGGAGGAGCTTTCTTCAATATAAACAAGTTTTCAGAGGCAATAGCAGCTTTCCGCAAATCACTCGAACTTAAGGAAGACTGGAATTCATATCAAGTAATAGCATTGGCATTACTCAAAACCAATAAGTTAACTCAGTCAGTAGATTGCTTTCAGAAATCGCTCTCTCTTAAAGAAGATTGGAATTCCTACCAAGGTCTAGGTACGGCCTTATTAAAGTCAAATAAATATTTAGAAGCAGTTGATGCTTTTAATAAATCAGTTTCCCTGAAAGAAGATTGGAATTCATTCTTAGGTCTTGGTACCTCGTTATTAAGAACAAATCAATATTCAGAAGCTATTCATGCTTTCCGTAAATCTCTCGAACTTAAAGAAAATCCAAGTTCATATAATGGCTTAGGATTAGCTTTATTGAAACTAAACCAAGTAACAGAATCAATAGATTCATTTCGTAAGTCAGTTGTACTGAAAGAAGGTTCCGAACATTCTTGGAGAAATAAAGATCCGAACCTCTCTTTGTTAATAGGAGCCTCACGCTATAGTTTTTTTCACAAAAGAATTCTTTTTAAAAGTACAGACTATCATTACTATTCGCCTATATATAATGAATTGCAAGATTTTATTTGTCTTTGTCCTTGGGAGACTGAATGCTTGTATCGCTATGCGTCTTTTTCTAAACAAGGCATTATAGAAATTGGAAGAGCAAAAGGAGGTTCAACGCTTATCTTTGCATTATCAAATCCACAAACTAAGATCACCTCAATTGATATTTCATCTATCCATGATGAAAATTTGAAAAATGTTTTCGAAAAGTTAAATTGTGGATCAAATGTTGATCTTCTAGTAGGAGATGCAAATGAAGTTCATGCAGACGTAATGAATTCAGGTTTTAGTTATGATTTTCTTTTTATTGATGGAGATCATTCATATGAAGCTTGTCTAAAAGATTTAGGTAAATGGTATCCTACTTTGTCTAGTGGAGGATTAATAGTATTCCATGATGCATTTTCTGATAACTCAGAATTTGAATGGGGCTGGGAGAATATAGGTGTCTTTGATGCAATTATTGAGTTTTCCAGAAATAATATTTTGGAATTTATTATACCACCATCAGCAACTTCTAGATTTTGGGAAAACCCTAATGGTTCATTATGTATAGCAAGAAAGCCAGGCCATTGAAAACCAAAATAATAATACAACTCTCTATTTGATAACTTATTGTTAATTTTACTACCCTCAATTAAAACCTTATAATGTCTAAAATCTATTGTTCAATAGATTTTAATTGGTTTTTAAATAGATTGTTGAGAATCCTTGTAACTGGCCTTTGAAAAGTTGCTTATCTCTAAGTGTGAGATGAATTTGATTAGAAGATGATAGGATATTTTCAAATTTCTTGACTAGAGAACATGGCAACCATATATTGGAATGATCAGATAACTGATACTTCTGTTGAAGTTATTACTCTCAAGCAGGACGATTTAGAAGAATCCCAGGCATTAATAAGAGAAAACTATTTAAATGGAAATATTGTAGTTATAGAGGATTTTAGAATCCCAATAGATCTTGAGATTTTTGAATTTAATTCTCTACCTCAATTGCCAAATTATGGGTCAATACCAGACTATCAATATAATTTTTTTAAAACATATTTTAAAAAACCACGTAAAACCGAAAAA
This sequence comes from Prochlorococcus sp. AG-363-J23, assembly GCA_003280245.1. GTDB lineage: Bacteria > Cyanobacteriota > Cyanobacteriia > PCC-6307 > Cyanobiaceae > AG-363-J23. The sequence goes on along the minus strand of QCFN01000023.1, from coordinate 928 downwards.
GTAATAGAAAAGATTTATGGAGATAGCCATAAGGCCGTAAAACTTAGGAAAGAAATGAATTTAGCTCAAGAATATGTATTTAATATTCTTGCCAATATATTTGATTCGAAATTAATATATAAATATGAACCATTTAGCAGATTAAACCTAGATATTTCTACTTGGCGATTTACTGATACTGTAAAATCTGGTTACCATATTGATGAATACCCTGGTATAAATTTTCGAGCTTTTTGGAATCTCAGTGACAATCCTAGAGTTTGGGGTTTTGGACATAAAATAAATGACATCATACAATTAAAGATAGATGAGGTTGTTCGTTTTATGAAAGAACCTAAAAATATATCAAGCAAAGGATTTATTCATTTTCATCAAAGAGAGTTTAACGCTTACTTGAACAATTTTTTAAATGAATTTCCTACTCATAGAGCAGAATTTAATAAATACGATTTATGGATATGTGACAGTCTAAAGGTTGCACATCAAGTCATAAGTGGAGATAAAATGGCTGGCTTTACATATCCTTTAATGAATAATGTTTGGAAAGTTTCTCAGGAAATCCATGAAAGATTAGACTATAATAAATATGTTCTTAAATTTCTGGCGTCCCATCTTAAGGGTAAACAAATAACTAAAAAGCAGAACAATTAACTAATGTTTATGACTATCACCTTGGTGATCATTTAGATTTCAGTTATAAAGAATAGTGATAAGGTTTCTACTAGTCCCCATCTTAGCCCTTAAAGGTGAATAGAGCTATAGAGGATCTGTTTATTCTCTTCGGATATTTATTTCTTTACTTATTACCCCTTGCCCTTGAAGATGCGTTCTTTTTTTAGCAATATTATTGATTTATGCTTGAGCATGTTTTAAGGATTAGATAAAATGGCTGTCGAATCTGATTGAAACTTTCCCTGGCTCAATAAAA
>QCFN01000022.1 GCA_003280245.1 Prochlorococcus sp. AG-363-J23 | reverse complement strand
AGTAAAATCTAGTATGTCATCTACCACTTGAAAAGCCAACCCGAGTTTACGGCCAAACATATATAAAGATTCTAATTTATCATCATTAATCCCACTTAAAACTCCCGCTGCTTGTGAACTATTAGCTATCAAAGAAGCAGTTTTACAATAACTCTTATCCAAATAAGTTGAGAACTTCTGACGAGAATCAAAGCGAAATAAACCTTGTTTAACTTCTCCATCAGCAAGATCCATAATTACCCTGCTGAGGAGTTTAACCACATCTAAATTATCCAAGTTTGCTAAATGCCAACTTGCTTGAGCAAAAAGAAAATCTCCCGCCAAAACAGCTACTCGATGATTAAAACGACTGTGAACTGTTGCCACTCCTCTTCTGGTTGAAGCTCCATCTACAACATCATCGTGAACAAGAGAAGCAGTATGAATCATCTCTGTAATCTGAGCTAAACGTCTATGTCTCGATGAAAGCTCACCATTTCTAGAAATTGCTCGGGATATAAGCAGAACTATGCCAGGTCTAAATTGTTTTCCACCAGCACTAAAAAGATGCTCAGCGGCTGCCTGAAGTATGGGGTGGCCAGCCCCAATCAAGCTTTTCAAGTCATCAACAAGGACCTCAAGATCCTGCTCGACAGGCTGCAGCAGCTCAGTGACTGTGGCCATGGATTCCCTTCATTTATTAATTCCAAAGAAACAAGCTTCTTTGCGTAATGAGACCAAATCTACTTTGGGGCGCATGCCTAACCATTTAAAAGCTCGTTCAGAAAAACCTACAGGATCAGAGGTTACACAAATTTTCGTATTCTCAAGAGATATAGGCTGGGGAGCCTTGTGAATAGCAACCCCCAAGAGAGAATCTACGTTTTGAGCCAAACCAATAGCTGGGTCAATCAAATCAACATTCTCAGGCAAAATTTCTCGTAGCACTGGAATGATCAAAGGATAATGAGTGCATCCAAGAACAATAGCTTCTACTCGTTGATCAATGAGAGGGCGCAAGTATTTAAAAGCAGCTTGTCTGATTTGTTGGTCATCTAATAAACCAGCCTCAATCAATGGAACAAAGTCTGCACAACCTACTTCTAAAACAGATATATCAGGATTGATACATACAATTTGCTTGCGATATGCACCTGAAGCAGCTGTAGCAGGTGTAGAAAGCACTCCAACTCTTTCTATTGGCTTTTGTTGAAGCATTTCAGCAGCAGCTCCTATCAAACCGAAAACAGGAACTTCAGCAAGATTCTTAACGATATCAAAAGCAAGAGAGTTGGTTGTATTACAAGCCATCAAAATTGCAGCAACTTTTTGATCTTTTAACCACCCAACAATCTCTTCAGCAATAACTCTAATCTCAAAAGGACTTTTATTTCCATAAGGGAGCCTCGCGCAATCAGCAAGATATAAACAAGACACTTCAGGATGTCTTCCAAGAAGTTGCCTTAAAACGGTAATACCACCAACACCACTGTCAAACAGCGCTAAAGAATTTTTCAACGGACCCCCTGCAAGTAATGCAATATTCCTGTAGTTATCGCGAATGCAAGTTTTCTACGATGATGAGCCTTCTTTAAACGAGAAGCATCCAAGCTTCCAGTAACAAAACCTGTCTCGACCAGAACAGCAGGCATATTAGTTCTTCTAATCACAAAAAAACGACCTCGTCTAACACCTCTATCAGGGCTACCAGGTGAAGTATTCAAAACTTGCTGTTGAATCTTATTAGCAAGCCTTACCGCTCTAGAACCAGAATAAAAAAACGTTTCTATTCCATTTACGTCTTTCCGAGGATTTCTTGAAGCATTTGCATGAATACTTACAAAAGCCGTCGCACCATACCTGTTTGCCATGGCAACCCTTGGCGGCAAATCTAAATCCACCTCAGAGGTTCTCGTTAAGGTCGTCTTAACTCCTTTTGCCCTAAGCAAGCTAGCCACTTGAATAGAGATATCTAAGACAACGTCCGTCTCGCGAAGGCCGCCTATACCAACAGCACCCGGATCAGGACCTCCATGACCTGGATCAATCACAACCTTGAAGCGCCCCCTAGGAACCCAAGGCAAATCTGAAATTTTAAAAGAAGACTGATAAGCAACACCTTTTACTTTTCCACCATTAGAAGAAATTGGATTCAAATCCCCTTCTGCAATTGTCCGAAGGCCTTCTGTTGGCAGCCCTACAAATTTAAGCCTCCAGGTATCAGAAGAAGTTGCAACTAACTTCAGCGTTGCTGGGTCAAGAGATACGGATCTATCAAACTCAACGACAAGCCTTGTAAAACCTTCTCTTGGCTTCCCAAGCCTAATCTGATTAACAGGTCCTGTTCCTTCAAGGTTTCTAGGCCTAATGAGCTCCCCAGGGAAATCTATCCAAACCCGTACGCCCTTTTCCCCCTCAGCTGACTGAAAATAAGCTTTCAACAGAGCACCTCTCGAGGTCCTCAACTTCAAAACTCCATTACTTTGAAGTGCCCAAGCAGCTAACGCACTAGCTGCTCGAACCTCATTAACACCTAAAAAATATGCTGGAACAGAAAAAACTCCTACCAAACAAGAAGTAATTAATGCAGATATCCATCTATTCATCAGCCAAAAACAACCCTTGCTTTCTATGCCTAAGGCTTGGCATCTGCTCCCTAATTCGACCTACATGGGAAGTATCTACGGGTGCAATTGCAGCAGCTCTTAGAACTCCTGCATCAGCCAATACTGTTCCCCAAGGATCAATAACCATTGCATGTCCGTGACTTTGCCTTCGGCCATAGTGCAAGCCAGTCTGAGCAGGAGCCAGGACATAAGCTGTGTTTTCAATAGCCCTAGCCTGAAGCAAAACCTGCCAATGATCCTTTCCGGTAAAAGCTGTAAATGCAGCAGGAATCATTAACAACTCAGCCCCTTCATCAACCAAATGCCTATAAAGCTCAGGGAAACGAACGTCGTAGCAAATTGAAAGACCTATACGACATAATCCAGGTATATCAACAACTGGAGGAGGCTCATTGCCAGGAGTAATAGTTGCTGATTCTCTATAGGTATTGCCATCAGGAAGATCAACATCAAAAAGATGGATTTTGTCGTATCGAGCTAACAACTGGCCATCTCTGCCAACTAACTCCGCTCTATTGAGAGTATGTTCATCATCACCAATCGGGACAGGGAAACCCCCTCCTAGCAAAACGACTTGATATCTTCTAGCCATCGTGACTAAGAATCGACTGCATTTCTCAGCAAGCTCAGAAGAAAGTCGAAGCCTTAATTGATCATCACCCATAAAGGCAAAATTCTCAGGCAATCCAATCAACTCAGCTCCCCTTCTCGCAGCGAGCTCTATCTGCTCCTCTGCAAGTGAGAAATTAACCTCTGGATCAGAAGTGCTGGTGAGTTGTAAAGCGGCTGCTAGAAAGTCAGACACAGGTTACAGAAATAGCAGGGCTTAAAGATCAACATATCGCTCAAAGCGCCCTAAGGACACCTTCTTCAACCTGTGAAGGAACTACATCAAGCTGATCAAGGCCTGCACAACACTGGAAATCCTCATCATGATTTCCTAGTTTTACTAAGCGTTGACCATGACTAGCCTTCCTCAGGCATCCCTCTAAGTTAAGTTTCCATGACTCCCATACCGCCAAAGCAGCTGTAATTTCGTCATTAGCCAATTGAATTACATCATCTAATTCTTCCAAGAGAAGAGCAGCCAAAGACCCAGCGCCCAAAGAGTCTTCTAAGGAATAATCACCCTGCCAACCACTTCCGACTATCCATACTTCACTAGGGTTTTCTTTAATTAATTGCATTGCCACAGCTCTACGGTTTGGCAATGCCAAAGTAAACAATCTTCTAACCTCTCGAACTCTATCCAATGAGCGAGTTCCATTAGTAGTACTCATAAATATTCTTTTCCCAGACACAATTTCTGGTACTAAAGCAACAGGAGAGTTCCCTAAGTCAAAATCATCAACTCTCTTACCTCCCCTCTCTCCCAACAAAAGACGATCAGCTGCAGGCCATTTAGAGGCCTCAATTCTCAAATCTTCTAGATTCTCAAAGGCAATAACTGACTCAGCTCCGTTTTGCAACGCATAAGCAATAGAGGTTGTGGCTCTCAAAACATCAATAACAACCGCTGCTTCAGGCAAATTCTCACAAGGGACATCATCAGCAACATGAAAATATGAAAGTTGCATACCAGAAAAAGTTCCATGAATAGATATACTTTAGTCAGCAAATCTTTTACTGCGTTGATTTATACCTATACCCTCACCTCTCTCCTCTGAAACATATGACTACAAAAATTTATACCGCAACAGATTCAAGCAATAACAACATTAGAAATAGCAATCGCTGTCTTCACAAGAATTACATCGACCTAAATTAATTCATTATTCATTTCAAGTTCAGGTCAAAAAACTACATAAAGAATAAAAGCTCTAAAGCTAACAACCAAAAATCTTAATAGTCTATTTAAGACTTTAGCTCCATAACTCTGGGAATTACAAATCTCTCCTATCTTCTTCTGACAAACCTCCCTTGACTTATTAAAATAAGTCAAGGGAGCCGCTTTCCCTATCGAAATCCATTACCTCAAGACTGCAAACAAAAAACACAATCCTAAAATTTCAAAACTTTAGAAGTGATCAACCTAAATCCAAAATTTCGCTTCAGGCATGGAACTGGAGACATAAGAGAATTTTTAGATCTCCTTGAAAAGAGAGGGCAGTTGAGAAGAATTTCAGCACAAGTAGATCCAAATCTTGAACTTGCTGCAATCAGTGATCGGGTTCTTAATTTTGGTGGCCCCGCACTCCTATTTGAAAATGTTAAAGGCTCTAACCTCCCTGTCGTTATAAATCTGCTTGGTACTGTTGAAAGAGTCGCATGGAGTATGGGATTAGATAAAGATGAAGAATTAGAAAAACTTGGGCAGCGTCTAGCCATACTTCAACAGCCAAGGCCTCCAAAAAGCCTTTCTGAAACCAGGATATATGCAAACTTAATTTGGGATTTAATCAAGGCAAGACCTGATTATGATCTAACACCACCTTGTCGACAGAAAATATATACAGGCGAAGAGGTAAATCTCAACAACCTTCCGCTTATACGTCCATGGCCAAATGATGCGAATGGAGTAATAACACTTGGTCTAGTTATTACAAAAGATCCGGAAACAGGTGTACCAAATATTGGGATATACCGCCTTCAAAAACAATCAAAAAATAGTATGACAGTTCATTGGTTAAGTGTACGAGGAGGCGCAAGACATCTTCAAAAAGCAGCTGCAAGAGGAAAAAAACTAGAAGTTGCTGTTGCAATTGGCGTTCACCCATTACTAATAATGACTGCTGCAACGCCTATCCCTATTCATCTAAGTGAGTGGCTTTTTGCAGGGTTATATGCAGGCCATGGGGTTCGCCTAACCAATTGTAAAACTCTAAGCCTCCAAGTTCCTAGCCATAGCGAAGTAGTACTTGAAGGAACAATTACGCCAGGGGAAGTACTCCCTGATGGTCCATTTGGTGATCACATGGGTTTTTATGGTGGCATTGAAAACTCACCCTTAATCAAATTCCACTGCATAACCACCAAGCGAGACCCTATTTTTTCAACCACATTCAGCGGAAGGCCTCCTAAAGAAGAAGCGATGATTGCTATAGCACTTAATAGGATTTACACCCCAATACTTAAACAGCAACTCACGGAAGTTGTAGATTTCTTCCTGCCTATGGAGGCTCTCAGCTACAAGCTTGCAATAATCTCAATAAAAAAGAACTACCCAGGACAAGCCAAAAAAACAGCCATGGCATTCTGGAGTGCCCTCCCTCAATTTACTTATACAAAATTTGTCATCATTGTCGACGAATTTATAAATGTCAGAGATCCTCGTCAAGTTGTTTGGGCAATTGCAAGCCAAGTAGAGCCCCAAAGAGATTTATTAAACATAGAGAGAACACCTTTCGACTCTCTTGATTTCGCAAGTGAACATATTGGACTAGGAGGAAGACTTGCTATTGACGCAACTACAAAAATTGGATCGGAAAAAAAATCATCCATGGGGAGAAAGGCTCACCCGTCCAAGTTCTATTGAGGATGAAGTCAACAAACGATGGGAAGAGCTTGGCCTTTCTGATATAGGGAGCAAAGAACCAGACCCCTCACTTTTTGGGTACTTGCTTGATGATCTGATTAAAAAATGGGCCAATCCTCCAAAAAATGAAGAGTAAATGCGGTTAGCCTCATAAAATCATCATGCATGGGCTATCACCCTCTCTTGACAACTATCAGCAGCAATAAGCTTGAGAAAATAACGCTTCGTTCAGGAGGCGTTCTAAAAGGAAATGTTCGAGTTCCAGGAGATAAATCTATCTCTCATAGATCACTGCTATTTGGAGCAATTTCTGAAGGAGTGAGCACTGTTGAAGGCCTCCTACCAGCAGAAGACCCAATAAGTACGGCATCTTGTCTACGCGCAATGGGAGTTGAAATAAGTCATATCGCTCCACAGCAGTCAGTAACTATTAAAGGAGTAGGCCTACAGGGACTAAAAGAACCAGAAGACGTTCTGGACTGTGGAAACTCTGGAACCACAATGAGACTATTGATGGGACTTTTAAGCTCGCTAGAAGGCAAACATTTTGTCCTCACCGGAGACAACTCTCTTCGACAACGTCCAATGAAAAGAGTTGCTGATCCTCTAAAGATGATGGGTGCCGAATTAAAAGGGAGATGCAACGGAAACTATGCACCTATTTCAATTAGCGGTAAAAAACTCCATGGAGCTGTCATTGGAACACCCGTGGCTAGTGCACAAGTTAAGTCAGCAATTCTTCTAGCCTCCTTATCAGCACAAGGATCCACAACAGTAATAGAACCTGCTCACTCACGTGATCATAGCGAGAGAATGCTTAGAGCCTTTGGGGCAAATTTAATAGTTGGTGGAGAGATGGGTAGGCACATAAATATCAAACCTGGAGGCTGCCTAAAAGGTCAAAAGATAGTAGTCCCTGGCGATATTAGTTCTGCGGCATTTTGGTTAATTGCAGGAGCGATTGTTCCAGGCTCAGAAATTACAATTGAATCAATAGGACTTAATCCAACACGAACAGGAATAATTGATGTTATGCATCAAATGGGCGCTAATTTCGAAATACTAAATCAAACGGATATCGCCGGAGAGCCAGTTGGAGATATTCGAGTTAGCCATAGTTCTTTAAAACCATTCAAGATAGATAATGACATCATTCCAAGGCTTGTTGATGAAATTCCAATTCTTACAGTCGCAGCATGCTTTTGTGAAGGTGAAAGTCAAATAACAGGAGCAAACGAACTTCGAGTAAAAGAAACGGATCGTTTAGCAGTTATTTCACGTCAACTTTCATGCATGGGAGCAGATATAGATGAACAAGAAGACGGATTAACAATACGGGGTGGAAAAACACTTCATGGTGCTGAAATTGATAGTGAAACAGATCACAGAATTGCCATGAGTCTTGCGATTGCTTCCTTGATAGCTGAAGGGGATTCAGCTCTAGCAAGAAGTGATGCGGCAGCAGTCTCTTATCCTAACTTTTGGGAAGACCTTGCTAAACTTCAAAATTAAATTTAAAGAGCAAAATAAACTAGGAACCTTAACTCCATTTAAAACCAGTGATGGAAGTTATAGTCTTCATAGTAGTTACTTCGAAGAACATTTTCATAGCTCAATAGGAGCGTTAAAAGAATCATATGAAAAGTATATATATCCTTACAATTTTAGCCAGTTAAAAAGCAAAAAAATTATTTATGTTCTTGATGTATGTTTTGGGCTCGGTTACAACACAGGAGCCTTACTAGAAAGCCTTTCAGGATTACAAAAAACATTGCACTGGTTTGGCTTAGAAATAGACAAAAGACCACTATCTATTGCGTTAAATAATTCAGACTTTAATTCAATCTGGTCGCAAGATATAGTTAATTTCCTGAAAGAAATCAATAATGCAGGTTATAGCAAAAGCGAATTTTGCAACGCGCAAATGCTGTGGGGGGATGCAAGGAAGGAATTAAAAAAAATTCCTCAGGGAATTCAATTCGATCTGATAATGCTTGATGCCTTTTCTCCTCCACATTGTCCCGAACTTTGGAGCGAAGAATTTTTATCGGCCTTGGCAAAAAAAATTGCTCCTAAAGGTCTTCTAACAACTTACTCAAGAGCTGCTGCTATAAGAGGAAGCCTAAGAAGAGCTGGACTTTTATTGTATTCCTTAAAAGACGCTACAAGCAATTATAAAAGCTGGAGCAAAGGAACCATAGCTATTCCAACAAATCAAAACCCAAGTAAAACCCTTTCTCAAAGTTTTATAGGAGAGCCTCTTAGCCTTATGGAAGAAGAACATTTACTCACTAAGGCGGCAATCCCTTATAGAGATCCCAGCGGGGAAAGTACTTCTAATGAAATCCTCAGCAGAAGAAAGACAGAACAACAAAAATGCCTACTAGAAAGCACTTCAGCATGGAATCGCCGTTGGTCTATCAATTCATAAGGCATTGCAAGTAGATTTTGCCGATACAGCAAACTCAGAATGCTCGCCATCGCCGTATTAGCCGCAGGAAAGGGTACCCGAATGAAGAGCACCCTTCCCAAAGTCCTACAACCTCTTGCTGGAAAGCCTCTAATAGAGCGCGTACTAAAAAGCTGCGAGAAAATCGATCCAGATAGAAAGTTTCTAATTGTTGGTCACCAAGCAGAAACAATTAAACAGAGGTTAGGAGAATCCAGACGACTTGAATATGTTATACAAAACCCACAAAAAGGTACTGGCCATGCAATTCAACAATTAATACCTATTTTATCTAATTTTGAAGGGAATCTACTAGTGTTAAATGGTGATGTACCTCTAATAAGTCAAGACACTATTAAAGCTCTTGTTTATGAACATCAAGAAAGCAGAGCTGATGTTACTCTTCTTACTGCTAAACAAAAAAATCCGCAAGGCTACGGGCGAGTATTTACAAATAAAGATGGAGTCGTAAAATCAATTATCGAAGATCGTGACTGTAATCAAGAAGAGTTAAATAATAACCTGACGAATGCAGGAATTTATTGCTTCAACTGGAAAAAATTAAAAGCGGTTCTACCTATGATTAAAAGCACAAATGATCAAGCAGAAATTTACTTGACAGATACCATTGCGATGTTGGAACTTGTTAAGCACATTGAAGTCAAAAATATTTCTGAGATTCTCGGCATAAATAATCGGCTTCAACTTGCAAATTGTGAATCAATAATTCAAAAGCAATTGCATGAATATTGGATGGAACAAGGCGTTAGCTTTATAGATTCATCAAGTTGCACTTTAAGCGAAGAGTGCTCATTTGGTATAGATGTAATAATTGAACCACAAACTCATATCCGAGGAAATTGCACGATTGGCAATAACTGCAAGCTTGGCCCAGGTACAATATTGGAAAATGTAAATCTGGGAAATAATGTAAATATTTTCAAGTCTGTATTGAAAAATTCGCATGTTGATAGCAATGTTGAGATTGGTCCATTTGCAAACATAAGGCCTGGATCAGAAGTTGAGAAAAATACGAAGATAGGAAACTTTGTAGAGATCAAAAAAAGTATTATTGGAGAAGGCTCGAAAGTAAATCACCTTAGTTATATAGGTGATGCAAAATTAGGCAGCAATGTCAATATCGGAGCAGGCACAATTACTGCAAACTACGATGGTAGAAATAAACACGAAACAAATATTGGAGAGGGAAGTAAAACTGGCGCAAATTCAGTACTAGTTGCTCCAATTACTCTTGGCAGAGGGGTAACAGTAGGAGCTGGTTCAACACTTACCAAGAATGTTCCCAGCAATTCACTTGCGATAGAAAGATCTAAGCAGCTTATAAAAGCTAATTGGAAACCACAAAAATAGAGCTGAGTATCTAATCACAAGTAGAAATCAAAGGAATTAATTTTTCCAAAGCAATACCCCTACTAGCTTTAAGTAAAACGACATCACCTTTTTTGATCCAAGAGTTTAAAGGAACTGCAGCTTCTTCGGGTGTCTTTACAACCTCAAACCGGGACATATTTCCAGCAACATCTTGCATGACTTTTGCTTCTAACCCAGAAGCAACTACAACCAAGCCGTCCAATCCCAAAGATAAAACCTTCTCAACAATTTTTCGATGGAAAAACTCACTATATTTTCCCAGCTCAAGCATGGTTCCTAATACAGCAAAGTGTCTGCCTGGATGAAAACTCAACAAATTCAATGCATTGCTAACAGATTCCGGAGAAGAGTTATAAGTTTGATCTAATATAGTGATGCTGCCAATTTTTAAAGTTCTACTGCGACCTGGAGGAAGATGAATTTCAGAAGATTTCAATTCTTGTAATGAGACTCCTAATTCATTAGCTACAGCAAATGCAATCAATAAATTAAAGGCATTATGCCTACCACAATAAGGAAGCTTATAGGTAATTTGTTCAAAGCAAAGAGTATTCTGGCGAGAATTAAACTCACCTATAAAATCAGCATCTGGCAATTCTTCTGATTCCAAAGATTCGCTAAACAAATTTTCCTTAGAAAAATCACCATCAAGCCGAACTCTTACAATACGTCCATTCCACACTTTCTCCAATTCTCTTTCTAACAAAGAAATCCCTGCTGGAATTATTAACAAACCTTCTGGGTTCAAATAACTAGCTACTTCAGCTTTTGCTCTGGCAATTTCTTGATAACCTCCTAAAAGACCAATATGAGCACTACCAATATTGGTAATTACTGCAATATCAGGCTTTGCACAATAAGAAAGTCGTTCAATTTCACCCAAACCTCTCATTCCCATCTCTACAACAATTACAGAATCACATGGACGCGCTTTTAATAAAGTCAATGGCACTCCTACATCATTGTTGTGATTTTGTGCACTTCCAACAACATTGCCAAGGGGTTTTAACAACGCACAAATAAACTCTCTAGTAGTAGTTTTTCCTGCAGAGCCAGTTACAGCCACAACAGAAATATCAAGTTGAGATCGATTCAATGACGCAAGTTTTTGATAAGCCTCAAGAGTGTCCTTAACTATCCAAAAGGAGAAATTATCAGGAACTTTCTTGCAAAAATCATTAGATATTAAAGTGGCTTTAGCTCCTTTCTCTTTTGCTTGATAGATGAACTCATGTCCATCATAGTTTTCACCTCGAAGAGGGATAAATAGACATCCTTCACTAATCAAACGAGAATCAGTGCAAATCTCATTAATCATGTAATCAGATGATAAATTATATGCACAAATAGGCTCCCCAAATATGTCAATCAATTGGCGAACATAAAATGCCATTAAACTTCCTAGTAATAAAAGAATGAATCCAAAAATTCTTCTGAATAAGAAATTAGCTAATTTCGAAGTGAAGGATCAGCTGCTTGGCCAGCTGAAAGCTTCTCTACTACATCAGCATCAGGTGAAGACTCCTTAAAACCACAGACTTCTTTGTACATCAATTCATATTCATATGCAGACCTATCCCAGCTGTAATTATTAGACATTCCTCGCAATTGAAGGTCCCTCCAACTTTCACGATGCCTAAAAGCCTCCCACGATCTAACTAAAGCTGTATAAAAATCAATCGGTTCAAAGCGATCAAAACAGAAACCAGTACCAGTTTTGTTAATAGGATCATGCTGAGTAACAGTATCTACTAGACCTCCAACTTTTCTAACTACTGGAACAGATCCATAGCGCATAGCAAGTAATTGACTGATACCACATGGTTCAAATCGACTAGGCATCAAAAATGCATCACTACCGCCATAAATCAGTCGAGCCAAGGGGTCATCATAAGTTAAAAATACTGCAAACCGTCCAGGATATTCTGTAGCTAATTGCCAAAGAGCCGATTCAAGATTCCGATTACCATTACCTAGAATAACAATTTGTGAGTCTGTATAAGCAAACAAACGTTTTGCAACTTGCACCAATAAATCGATACCTTTTTGATCAACAAGGCGACTTACCATTCCAAGCAAATACTTTTCGGGATTAACCTCAAGCCCCATTCGTTCCTGAAGGACTTGCTTATTAATAGCTCTACCAGAAATATCACTAACACTAAAATTTTCTACTAAAGCTTTATCAGTTGATGGATCCCAGGATTGCAAGTCAATTCCATTAAGAATACCTCTTAATTTCCCGGAAATATAGTTAAGTAATCCATCTAAATTTTCACCATACTCAGAAGTCCTGATTTCTCTTGAGTATGTAGGAGATACAGCATTTACTCGATCTGCATAAAGAAGAGCAGCCGCCATTGTGTGATCCCCATGCATATACCAAGGACACCAGGTAATCCGATCCAGCTTCCATCTCCAAGGACCTTGATATTTAAGATTATGAATAGTAAAAACTGTACTTATTTCAGGGTCCTGATGCATCCATACTGGAATCATTCCGGTATGCCAGTCATGGCAATGGAGCACTTCAGGCTTCCATTTGTTCCAAGCAAATTCTGCTGTGGCACTAGCAAAAAAAACGAATCTCCAATCTTCATCTTCACCTCCATAGATTTTCTCAGAATCAAACGCAGGGTGACCAATCAAGTAAATCGGCAAGCCATTCTCAGGATGCTTAGTTTCATAAACAGAGAAATCCGTTCCCATTGCATGTGCACTCCAAATAGGCTCCTCCGGAATCTCTAAAAGCCCCCAAAGCTTGCTATATCCAGGAATAATTAATCGAACGTCATGACCAAGCCGAGCCAACGCTGGAGGTAGTGCGCCTACGACATCTCCCATTCCACCGACCTTAACCATCGGTGCGCATTCAGCAGCAGCAAAAAGCACCCTCATTTGAATTACATGATTAGCAGCAAAACTCTAAGGTCTTGCCCTGCCATAGAAGCTCAAATTGCAATCAAGGGAGCCATCCATGCTCAGAGAAGTCTGGATCTCGCTTTTCTAAAAATGCACTACTACCCTCCTTTGCCTCATTAGTTCGATAAAAAAGATGTGTTGCTTGACCTGCTAGCTCCTGAATACCTGCAATTCCATCAGTCTCAGCATTAAAAGCAGCTTTTAAACACCGTATAGCAGTAGGACTATGTTGAAGAATTTCTTTTGCCCACCTGACTCCTTCCATCTCAAGCTGGTCTAAAGAAACAATTTGGTTTATTAATCCCATTCTCAAAGCATCATTCGCACCATATTTACGACACAAAAACCAAATTTCTCTAGCCTTTCTCTGACCAACAACTCTAGCCAAATAACTTGCACCAAAACCGCCATCGAAACTTCCAACCCTTGGACCTGTCTGACCAAAAACAGCATTTTCAGCAGCAATACTTAGATCACAAAGCAAATGCAATACTTGGCCCCCACCTATTGCATAACCAGCAACAAGTGCAATTACTACTTTAGGAAGACTACGAATAATTCTCTGTAAATCCAGTACATTCAAACGAGGCAAGCCTTCTTCATCCAAATATCCTCCATCACCTCTTGCTCGCTGATCTCCACCTGCGCAAAAAGAAAATTGACCATCAACAGAAGGTCCTACCCCAGTAAAAAGGACAACACCTAAGCCAGTATCATCTCTTATTTTATTAAACGCATCACACAATTCTACAACTGTTCTTGGTCTAAAAGAATTACGTTTCTCAGGTCGATTAATCGCTATTCTCGCTATCCCCTCATCACTTCTATCCAAGTAAATATCTTTATATTTCCCCCATGCTTTCCAAACCAAAGTGCTTTCACCAGGCAAAACCTGCCTTCCAAAATTTCTAGAGAGATTGAGATCTTCAGACATTTACTTTCAAAATTCAGAGAGTTGATTTTGGAGAGTCTTTTTAATGTGAGCAGCAAGTCCTTCTCGAAGACTCTCCCTAAGCAATGAGTCATTAAGTCTATTAGGGCAGACCCTCAACAAAACTGTGCCTTGCTGTGCGAAGCCCCATTCAAGTCCTTGAGCTAAATCATCCAAACAAGAAATCTGTCGAAACTTAATACCATATGACTCTGCCAGTAACAAAGGACTTACTTCTTGAGGCATTATAAAAAGTCTTTCAAAGTTATCTTTTGAAAATGTTTTTAATGGTAATTGGTGAAAAATTCCTCCGCCATAATTATCAATCAAAAGACAAATCAAGTTAGGACTTTCTTTTCCTGAAATTAACAAGCCATTTATATCATGCAAAAAAGCCAAATCACCAGTAACTAAAAAGGTTTTCCCCAAAGCGATGGCAAGACCCATCCCTAAGGAAATGGTTCCGTCTATTCCTGATGCCCCTCTAAATCCGTAACATCTTCGAGCCAACGCTTTCCTTCCGCCATAAACAAGCCAGTCCCTTACAGGACTACTTGCAGCCAACATAACTGGACAATCATTTGGCAATAACCTTCCCAACCATCTAGCCAAAGCAGGTTCATTAACAGCACCAGATAAAGGCAATTTCTCTTCCATCCAAGAATCAACGTTTCTATCTACTGAAGTCCACAATTTATAGAAAGACTGACAAGAACTCAAAGAAACTTCTCCTGCACCAATTTCAACACCTTCACACCATTTAGAGAAACTGCCACTCCACTGAAAAGCATTACCTAGAGGATCAAGCCTTCGAGAATCACCTTCAGTAATTAATACTTGTTCTCCCTTAAGTTTTAACAGCCAATTTTCTAACCTGCGACTAGCAGGCAGAGAACCAAGTCTTAGGACCTGGAGCTCTTCAACTGGTAAAGGCAACCCATCAGGTAATAACAACTCCCAATTACTAATTAAGCCATCTTGATTTTCATTAACCCCAGAAAGTGGGTCAGCAAATATGGGCCAAGAACTAATCCTATGCCAAAAGCGGAGAGACTTATTAAATGATATTAAATCCTCTTCTGACTTCCCTCTCCATGGACCTATGACAACAACTCCTGGCTTAGAATGATCAAGTCTATTTATACCTCCTAGATCTTCTTTTTTAATTCTATAGTTAGGAACAGGTAAAACTTTATAGTCACTAAAGCCATCAGGCTCCCATCCAGACCAAACATCATATTGATCTTGATTCTCACAATATAAAGGCTCCTCAAATGGAAGATTTATGTGTACTGGACCTGGAAAATTGTGAGCACTTTCCCATGCCTTGAAAGCCAAGGATTGAAGCATTTCTGATTTTGTGGAATGCATTCCTTCTCTAGGCCCATTAGCAAACCATCTACAAACTGGAAGCAAGAACTCTTCTTGATTAACTGTTTGGTTTGAGCCACACTCTTTTAATCTTCCAGGACGGTCAGCAGTCAAAAACAGCACCGGTATACATGAACGATCAGCCTCTATTCCTGCTGCTAAAAGATGAGCCACTGCAGTGCCTGACGTCGTAATTACAGCAGAAGCTTTTCCATTTGCAGCAGCAAGGCCTAATGCTAAAAAACCAGCAGAACGCTCATCAATGACAGTACTTAGCTTGATTTTTCCTGCTTCCTCCATGCGTCCTGCTGCCATAGCTAGAGGACTGGATCGACTCCCAGGGCAAAGAATCAAATGCGCAAGTCCATTCTCATGAAATGCCTCAAGTAACTTGAAGCAAATGAACAAATTTGTTTTAGCGAGATTCAGAGCTTCATCCGTATCACTAAGCAAATTTTCGGTCAACACCGACCAAAAAAATCCCTCCTGAAATCAAAAATGACTCAAAAGCAATCTTCAACAAAAAAAGAGAATCCAAATAATTGGTCAAGCATAATTATTTGGGTTTCCTTAGCATTGCTTTTGAGATGGCAAATAATTGAACCCAGATGGATCCCCTCAGGGTCAATGCTTCCAACTCTTCAAATTGAAGACAAGATCCTTGTAGAAAAAATCAGTCCAAAAATTGCAAAACTTCAACACAAAGATTTACATCGAGGGACAATAGTAGTTTTCAAGCCTCCCTCCTCTCTTGTAAATGCTGGTTATAAAAAAACTACTGCTCTAATAAAGCGAGTAGTAGGTATACCAGGGGATCTCATTGAAGTTCGTGATGGGAAGTTGTTACGAAATGGGGAAGTAATCAACGAAATTTGGAGGGAATCACCTCTCAATTATGAGCAGCCCCCAACGAGGATTCAAGACAACCAACTCTGGGTATTAGGCGACAATCGAAATTCAAGCCTCGATTCCCATATTTGGGGACCTCTACCCTCTAAAAATGTTGTAGGAACTGCAGTTTGGCGATATTGGCCACTAAAGGCTTTCGGGCCGATTCGGTTCCCCGCCCTAAAATCAATTTAGATTTCTGACCTTACTGCGATAATGTCAGGGAAGTGAAAAAGACATAGTGAGATGTTTAATCCAGAGTTCCTTACGACTGATAGCAGTGATGGACAAGAATCGAATGCTCTAATTCAGTACCTACAAGAACAATCTCCAGATGTTTTGCACAGAGTTGCAAAATCAGCCAGCAACGACATTCAAGAGATAATCCGTCACAATGTCCAAGGGCTTCTTGGAATGCTCCCTGGCGAACAATTTGAAGTCAAGGTCACTGCAAACAAAGACAACTTTGCAAGCCTCCTTGCTTCAGCAATGATGACTGGTTATTTCCTCAGACAAATGGAACAAAGGAAGGAATTGGAGGAGTCATTATTTACCGATGAAGCAATGGCGGTCAATCCCGAAGAGGATCTCAATCTTTAAATACCCTTAAGGGATCATCTGGTACAACCCCGAGCATTAAGAGTCTTTTATCTAAACCACCAAGAAATTTAAAGTTGCCTTCATTTGAAGCCCAACTTCTTTTATATGTTTTGTCTTTAAAACGCCTGGCTTGGTTTTTATTAAATTCAATCGGAGCACTAAAATGAGCTGAAATAAGCCATCTTAATCTTGGCAAGTTAGAAATTTGATCCAACCAATCAACAAAAGTTGCTTGAGCTCTTGGGAAAACAAGTCTTTCTATAACTGGTGCTATTTGAATTAATGCTTTTCTGTCACCAACAAGTTCCTTGCAGGAATTTTCCCATCCCTCCTTCCATGAAAAAGGAAAGATCCCAAAATGAGCCCTAGAGCTTCTCAATCCAGGCTTAAATGATTTAGTTATAACCTCTGAGAGTGGAGGTATTTCAAGTTGATTTGGTCGCAAATAAGATGCAAACAAAACCAACCTTAACCATCCTTTTCTTCTTGCCTCAGTCGAATCTTCCAAAGGTTCATCACCTCTATCACGAGCATGGAATAACAAAGGAGTTGGATCTAAATCAAAAAGCAAAGGAGGTGTTGATTCAATACCTATCAATGCATCAGTAACTAATAAAGATCCTGAGGGCTGATGAAAACAAGCTACCTCTTGAAACCTTCCCAGCCCAATATCAATTGGTCCGAGAGAAAGCCATTGGCAAGTCTCTCCATGAGGGACTCCATCTTCTAATAAAAACTTAGTTCTTTTTCCTGGAATGCCTAGCCAAGATAAAGGGAGCCCAACAGGAAAACTCCACTGACCAGGACAAACCCAAATCGATGCTTGAGGGAACGCCCTTGCAAGTGATGGCAAAGAAACTTTGTGTTCTAAACCTGAAGCAGTAGGAAGAACGATTGTTAAAACTGGACCATGAATCTTTTCGAGCTGATTTAAAGAAGAAAGCAACTCAATTGTTGGAGGAAGTGGATTAACAATCATCAACCCTCCCTCAACTTTAACTACAGTTAATCGGACAGGAACTGCTACGTAATAGAGGCCTTGAAGCTGTTCATAACACCAAACCTTATTAGGTATCAATTCTCGAAAAATTGTACGTTTTCGACCATATGGATACAAAGGCAATAGAGGCCACCACGGCCAGGACTGCTGAGAATGACTCGACTGAGAAACAAGTGTTTTTTTAGAAGTACCCAAGCTTATGTCTGAATAGAAGGGCCTACTTTCAGGATGCCGTATCTAGGTGCAAATAAGAATGCCATAAGGAAAATTAACGTTTGAACAAGAACAATTGACCCCCCTGTCTCTATATCGAACCAAAAGCTTATATAAACCCCTATTATACTTGATATTGAGCTACTTAATACAGCAAGCAAAGTCATTCGATTAAAGCGGTCAGTCAACAAATAAGCTGTAGCACCTGGAGTAATCAACATTGCTACCACCAAAATTATTCCAACCGTTTGAAGTCCTGCAACAGCAGCTAAAGACAAGACAGAAAGCAAAAGGTAATGCAACATCCAAGTATTGATTCCTATTGATCTTGCATGAGTAGGATCAAAGCAATAAAGCATTAAATCTCTCCGAAAAAGTATCAATACCAAAACAACTACGAATGAAATAAGAACAGTTTGCCTAATATCAGAAGAAGAAATCCCTAAAGGACTACCAAACAAAATATGCATTAGATCAATATTGCTTTTAATCTTAGAAACTAATACAAGCCCAAGAGCAAAAAAGCCAGTAAATACAAGACCTATAACAGTATCTTCTTTAACTCTAGACTTCTGTTTCACAAAACCTATAAGAGCAACTGATCCAACCCCAAAAACAAATGCGCCCAACGAGAAAGGAAGTCCCAATGCATAAGCAACTACAACCCCAGGCATAACAGAATGAGAAACAGCATCACCCATCAAAGCCCAACCCTTTAAAGTCATATAGCAAGAAAGAAGACCGCATACTCCACCAACAAGAGCACTTACCATTAATGCTTTTCTCATAAATGCATGAGCTAAGGGATCTAAAATCCACTCAAAGGGGTTAATTGTGCCAAGGAATGAGAGACTTATCAACTAAATTCCTCCGAGGAAGTAGGACCAGACAACAAATCAGGAGGCATCCCTCCAAAGGTCATAGTTAGATTTTCTGGTGTAAAAACCTCAGAGGTTTTTC
>QCFN01000021.1 GCA_003280245.1 Prochlorococcus sp. AG-363-J23 | reverse complement strand
CAAATATATTTTATAGCTATCTAATGACAATTATTTTATTGCATTAAGGGCAAGTCTTGCTGCTCCTGCTGCTGGTGGGATTAGGCTTGTTCGTATGGGTACGCCAATAACTCTCTCGCGTATTTTTCTCCATTGAGGATTTTTAGCTCCACCTCCAAGAGTAATAATTCTTTTGGGCATTGATGAGCCTAATTGGGTAAGTTTGTCCCACCCTTGCGCTTCAATTTTTGCTAAAGATTCTAGAAGGCCATGCAAGTATAAGGAATCACTTAATGGTCTAGGTTCTAATATAGGCTCAAGATTGGGGTTGTTGACTGGAAATCGCTCACCCTTTCCTTGTAATGGTAAAAAGTTAAATTCGGTAATTTGATTGGGGTTGATTTGATTACTTAATTCTTTTAATTGAGACTTGCTGAAAATCTTTGTGAGTGCAGCACCTCCACAATTTGAAGACCCTCCACAGAGCCATCTGCCGCCTACTTTGTGATTGGTTATTCCTGCAGCTTTAAGAGGTTCTTTTGTGAATCTTTTAAGGACAATTGTGCTTCCAAGAATAGTGACTCCATCTTCAGGGAGTGGATTCGCGGCTAATACGGCTGCATTTGAATCAGTTGTTCCAGAGACAATGACAAGATCTTTAGGCAAGTGAAGATGATGCGCAATATTCGGGCATATTTTATTTAGTATTACGCCACTTTCGATGATTTCAGGAAGAGATTTGTAGCAACTCAATTTCTCGTAAAAACTTGGCCAAGATCTATTCTCGGGATTCCATCCCAATCGGAAATTATTTCCTTCTTCGCCCCATTTCCAATTATCAATTAACCATCCACTGATCCAGTCAGCTTGGTGCCGGACAAGTATTTCGGGACCATGCAAAGAAAGTAGTTTAAGTGCTCTTCCTAGGCTGCTGTTTTCAACTGAAGTAGAATTATTATCTTGGACTAAGTGTAAAAGTTGCTTGCTAAATTCTGGGAAAGATAAGTAATAAGGCAAAGCTTTGCCTAAAGCTTTGCCATCATAATCAACAGCAATTAAAGTTCCGGAAGTACCTGCTACTGAAATTGCTTTTAAGGCATTTTTCAGCTTTATTGGGATAGCTTTGATAAGTGTGATGCAGCAACTAATCCAATCTTCGGAAGCTTCTAGTCCTGTTTGGTACTTTTCGCTGTCACTAAAAATAAGTTCATTTTCTTGATTAAGTATTGCAATACGAACTCCACTAGTCCCTAGATCGATACCAAGAGCTAAGCACACAAGAAACTTCCTTTAAGACTTTGCTAAATAAGGCTCTTCCTTAAGAATTAATGCAACTTTTGAATCAACATTTTCCCAGGGAAGATTGAGATCAGGTCTTCCAAAGTGTCCATATGCCGCTGTATTCCTATAGAAACAACCTCCCCTTTGTTTGGGTAGGTTTCTTAATTGAAATTCTTCAATTATAGCTCCAGGTCTAAGGTCAAAATGTTTATGTACTAAAGAGGTTAGATCTTCATTTGAAATTTTCCCTGTTCCAAAAGATTCCACAAGGATTGACACCGGCTTAGCAACACCAATTGCGTAGCTAAGCTGCACTTCAGCTCTTTTTGCAAGGCCTGCCGCAACTAGACATTTGGCAACAAAACGTGCTGCATACGCTGCTGACCTATCGACCTTGGTTGGATCTTTCCCGGAGAATGCTCCTCCTCCATGGCGGGCATAACCTCCATAAGTGTCAACAATTATCTTCCTTCCAGTAAGCCCTGCATCGCCCTGGGGCCCACCTACAACAAATTTTCCAGTTGGATTAACAAGAAAACGTGTTTTTTGGCGAATTGGCTTTAAGGAAAGATCATTTGTTGCTGGTTCAACTACTTTTGACCAAAGATCTCTGGTGATAATTTCTCGAATTTCCTGTTCATTAGATACACCTTGAATTTCCGCAGCATGCTGAGTAGAGATTAAGATCGTATCAATTGCTACTGGGCGATCTTTTTCATATATAACGCTCACCTGAGTTTTTCCATCTGGTAGTAAATAATCAAGGGATCCATCATGTCTGACTAGTGCCAGCCTTCGAGAAAGACGATGAGCAAGGCTTATGGGAAGCGGCATTAGCTCAGGTGTTTCATCACAGGCGTAACCAAACATGATGCCTTGATCACCAGCCCCTACTTTGTCCAAAGGGTCTCCCGAATGGTCATCTGCTTCATCAACACCTTGAGATATATCTGGTGATTGTTGATCTAAAGCAACCAGAACCGCACAACTGTTGGAGTCAAATCCACCTGCGCGGGCGTCGTTGTAGCCAATATCATTTATCACACCTCTAATTAGATGGATGAAATCAACTTTCGCTGTTGAGGTCACTTCGCCTGTGATCAAACACAAGCCAGTATTTACAACTGTTTCACAAGCAACTCGGCTTAATGGATCTTGTGAAAGCAGAGCATCTAGAACAGCATCGCTGATTTGATCACAGATTTTGTCTGGATGCCCTTCTGTGACTGATTCAGAGGTGAAGACGTAACGACTCATGGGGAATCCAATTATTGCGGCACTGTAGGAGTTTCTTTAACTGTTAGATCATTCCAATGGTTAATTAGAAATTGATGCTCTGTCAGTTTTGGTGAAATTCTCCATCCAGATGTGAAGCCAAGCGCAGCTCCTACATTGGCTTCTCTTGCCATTTTTAGGTCGGAATCTGCATCTCCAATAAGTGCGCATCTAGAAGGGTCTAGTTCTAGTGAAGCGCATACCTTCTTTACAGCAAGTGGATTGGGCTTATTAGGGATATGTTCAGCACTCCAAAAAAGTTCAATCACATTTTCTAAATTATTCTCAATAAGGAACTCTTTAATACCCGAAGAGCAGTCATTACTGATTAATGCACATTTGAGCCCTGAGTAATTTAATGATTTCAAAAAGTTTTTTGCTCCTGGTAATATTGTTCGTTTTTTTATTTTATGAGAAAGATCCCTTTCTAATTCGCTTGCAGAATCAAAGACTTTGCTTGCATAACTTATTGCCTTAGGCCAGCTTTCACCTAATAAGCAAAATATCGTTGCTGTTGATAATAGATTATTAGTTTTTGAACCAATAGCAAGAATTCCTCCTGGGTCTATTCCTTTTGGGGTTAATCCATATGTTCTGATGAGAAATTGCTTTAATTGTGAGATTTGATCCGAACTCTTTCTTTCTTTTTTGAATAAAAGGATTGCTTCTTGAATTCTTAAGTTTGCTAATTCTTCTAGGTAAGGCTCGCTATATGAGAGAGTACCATCTTTGTCGAAAAGCACTCCCTCAAATTCGCCTATCAATCTTCTATGAAGGAAGATTTCTGCCATATAGATTAATTTTGTATTAGGTGGTAATTGGGCTTGGTGTTTCCTCTCCTTCTTCAGCTTGTTCAAGAAGCATTTGTTTATATCTAGCGGCCATCTCTTCTGCTTTCTCAAATACCTTTTGAGGGTCTGTGAGCATGTCGCCAGGTTCTGGTTCTAGAGCTTTTGTCGAAAGTGAGATTCTTCCTCTTTCTGCATCTAGATCAATAATCATAACCTTCATTTGATCATTGACATTTAGAACTGAGTGGGGAGTTTCAATATGCTCATGACTAATTTCTGAAATATGTAGAAGACCACTGACTCCTCCAATATCAATAAAGGCGCCATATGGTTTAATCCCTCTAACTGCACCTATAACTACTTCTCCAACTTCGAGTCTATTCATCTTGCGTTCAACAAGTGCGCGGCGATGACTTAGAACTAGTCGATTGCGCTCTTCATCTACTTCTAGAAATTTTAAGGGAAGAAAGTCTGCCACCAGTTCCTCTTTGGCTTTCCTAGTACTTATATGTGAACCAGGGATAAACCCTCTTAACCCTTCAACTCTAACTAGAGCTCCTCCTCTATTTGTGGCAAAGACCTCAGAATAAATAGTTGCATCTTCTTTTTGGAGTTGTCTAACTCTTTCCCAGGCCCTTTGATATTCAATTCGTCTAATGGAGAGCGAGAGTTGTCCATCTTCATTCTCTTCACTCATGATGAAGAATTCTCTAACTTCTGCAGGTTGCAGAACATCGCTGAGGCCTTCTACTCGATTAATAGAAACTTCCTGAAGTGGCATGAAAGCAGCGGTTTTTGCCCCTATATCGATCATTGCTCCTTTAGTTTCTAGAGCAAAAACGGTTCCATTGACAATGTCGCCAGGTTTGAAGTTGTAGTCGTATTTGCTTAGTAATGATGCAAATTCATCAATTGTGAAACCAACTCCATCCATATCCCTCTTTTTAGCTCTGCTAGTGGGATCATCAGCGGTTGGAACTTCTTCAGGGATGTCTGCAGAATTCTCTTCTTCAAAAGCTTTTTCAGGAAGATTGCTATTAGGAGAATCAGAGACTGGTTGATCCTTTTCGTCGTTAATAGCTTGCTGATTGTTTTCGGTACCAGTTTCAGACATCTTGTTGTGGCGGTCTGCCTACGGGCAGTACGAAAAAAAATTTGAGAGGCCCCGCCGACCTTCAAACGTATGCCACTCTACAGATCCATCGGTCACGGATGGCTTAGCGAACGCTTGCTAATTCTTCCTTGCTTGAATTGATATCTTCTAATGCTTCAACAAAGTCACTTATCCCACGAAATTTTCTGTAAACAGAAGCAAATCTTATGTAGGCAACTTCGCTGAGGCTATTTAGTTCTGTAAGTGCCATTTCACCAATATCTGCACTGCTGATTTCTCGAATGCTTCTTTGTTGAAGCTTGATTTCCAGTTCATTTACAATTAATTCAAGCTTGGAAGTTTCGATGTTTGTTTTTTCACAAGCTAAATTAAGGCCATGCATTAGCTTGCTTCGATTGAATATTTCTCGGCTACCATTTCGTTTTAGGACTGTGATGGGTACTGTTTCAACTCTTTCGTAAGTTGTAAAACGAGCATCACAATTTAAGCATTCTCGCCGCCTTCGAACACTCCTGCCACTATCAGCAGCACGAGATTCAAGTACACGACTATCTGTGTTTTGGCAGGAGGGGCATTGCATGCCCTATTTAAGCGAACGTTACAAATCTCACTTTATACATTTATTTGCCTTATGAAAAGGGCCTCAACTTAACTAACTTTAAAATTGGGCATTTAAAGAAGGTTTTTTCTTTGTCATTGAGCTGCGCTTTATGGAAGTCCGCAAGCAAAATTTAGTTTCGCAATAAAATTTAAGTTGTAAAAAAGGCCCTGCATTTTAATGCAGGGCCTTTTTTTTGGGCTACTTGCCGAACTAGAACTTCGGTGGATCGCGAAAAGCGACTGCGAAGAAGAGTGTTCCAAGCGCCAAGGTCAGAATGAGGACGTAAGTGAAGGCTTCCATCGAAGTTCTCGGTAGTGGCTATCAGAATGAGGTGATTCTTTGGGGGTGCTTGTAATTAAGCACGTCCAGGGATACGTCGAGTAGAACTGTCTCCCAATTTCTCGAATAGACCGAACTCGACTTGATCTCCCATGTCTGGATCGATGCCTGAGAAGGTGTCTCTGTAAAGAGTCCTTGCAGCATGCCACCAGTGCCCAAATAGATATAGAAGGCCAAAGCTGACATGAGCAAACGTGAACCAGGTTCTTGGAGAACTTCGGAATACACCGTCTGATTTGTAACGATCTCGGTCGAATTTGAATGATTCGCCAAGTTGAGCTTTACGCGCAAGCCTTTTAACAACTACTGGATCAGTGAATGTTTGACCATTCATTTCTCCACCATAGATGGTGGCTGTTACTCCAGCTTGCTCGAAGGAATACTTCGCTTCAGCTCTACGGAAAGGTATGTCAGCCTTTACATTTCCGTTTTGATCTTCAAGAACTACAGGGAAGTTCTCAAAGAAATTAGGAATGCGACGAACTTCAAGATCATTACCATCTTTATCGGTAAATCCGATATGACCTTGCCATCCAGTGGGAAGACCATCGCCATTTACCATCGCACCAGCACGGAATAGACCACCTTTGGCAGGACTATTTCCGACATAGTCGTAGAAGGCGAGTTTCTCAGGTATGGAGGCATAGGCAGCTTCTTTAGAAGCTCCCTCATCCATAGCTGCTTGAACTCTACGGTTGATTTCAGTTTTGAAATAGTTGCTATCCCATTGGAAGCGAGTTGGACCAAAAAGTTCAACTGGAGTATGGGCAGATCCATACCACATTGTTCCAGAAACAACGAATGAGACGAAGAGTGTTGCAGCGAGGGCGCTTGCTAATACTCCTTCAATATTTCCCATCCTGAGGTTTCTATAAAGGCGCTCTCCAGGACGGTTGGTGATGTGGAAAACTCCACCAACAATTCCTAAAAGTCCCGCTCCTATGTGGTTAGCAACAATTCCGCCTGGATTGAAGGGGTTGAAGCCTTCTGCTCCCCATGCTGGCGCTATAGGTTCCACATGCCCTGTAAGAGCATATGGATCTGATACCCAGAGCCCTACTAATGAGCAATGGAAAGCTCCAAAACCGAAGCAGGTAAGTCCAGCTAGTAAAAGGTGAATGCCAAAAATTCTTGGGAGGTCAAGAGCTGCTTCCCCAGTACGTGAGTCTTCCCACATTTCAAGATCCCAGTATGTCCAATGCCAGATAGCTGCCAGCATTAAAAGACCACTGAAAACAATGTGAGCTACGGCGACTCCTTCAAAAGTAGTAAAGGGAAGTGCTTTCCCCCAGTAACTTAATTGATCAAAATCAACTCCAGCTCCACCGGTAAGGTCCCAGCCTTGCCAGCTGCTTGTAACGCCTAGGCGGGCTGTCATAGGCATGACATACATGCCCTGGCGCCACATTGGGTTGAGGACTGGATCCGATGGATCAAAGATGGCTAGCTCATATAGGAGCATTGAGCCGGCCCAGCCGGCTAACAGTGCAGTGTGCATGAGGTGCACGGCCAGAAGACGGCCAGGGTCGTTAAGAACGACTGTGTGCACCCGATACCAGGGCAATCCCATGGGTCAGGTTCGTGGAACAAAGCTGCTTATGCAGCCAGACCGACCGATCGTAAGGGTTCTTAGCTCTTTATCGGGAGTTGTTGTCGCTACCTGCAATGTTCTGTATTAGCAGCTCTCAGAGTGATTTGGCCCTTAGATAGGGCTTGGAAGACTGGTCACAAAACTCAATGCCCGAAGGCAAAATATATTTGATATTCATTTTGATTTTAAAACTCGTGCCAGTTATTAGATTTCTTCGAGAAGGTAGGGATGTGGAATGCCCTGTCGGTTCAAATTTGCGTGAAGTTGCTCTTAATGCAGGCATAGAGCTATACGGAGTAAAAGGAAAACTTCTTAACTGTGGTGGATATGGTCAATGCATTACTTGCTTTGTCGCTGTTGTGGGCAGCAATAGCTCTGAACCATTTTCTCCTTTGACAGCACTTGAAATAAAAAAACTCAAGCAGCAAGGAGAAAATTGGAGGCTTGCTTGCCAGTGTCTTGTGAAATCTTCGGCAATAGTGCTTACACGACCTCAGCAAACTTTTAACAATTTAAAAATTTCTTTAGAAGAAGCTCTGAAGTTGCCACTTCCTAAATAGTCATTTGATTGCAAAGGGTTCGAGGGAGGAGAGGCTCTTTCTTCTATGCCTTTAGGTGTCTAATTACTACTAAAGCGGGTGAAGACCCCTGACTTGTTGGAGGTTTAGACTGGCAACAAGTGATACGTTCTCCCAGCAAGCAACTGCGTTCATGGAAACCACCAACTTCGGATTCGCTGCAAGCCTTTTATTCGTTGCGGTTCCGGCTATTTTCCTTATCGGTCTCTACATCTCGACCAATACTGGAGATAAGTCAAGTTTCTTCTCCTCGAACCCTAAGGGCAAAATCGGTCCTAATTAGTAACCTGCCTGTCTTTTTTTAGGCAAGTAATTCTGGGTTGGCTTTTAGGTTGAAGTGTCCTCTCTTTTGAGAGGATTATTCTTCATGTCTTAATTTTGACATTTACCAAGCTTCCTATTAAAGATTTGCTTCGGGATTGAAAGATTTTTTGGCATGCTTTTGCAAGCATGGATTATCTGCTAATGCAGGTTTATTAATGTCTATTAGCGAAAAAAAACCTTGGACGATTTCTAAGAGGGTTTTGCCTCAACATACCGATCATGGCGGCATTATGTGGCATGGTGCTTATGTTGCATGGCTTGAAGAAGCAAGAGTTGAGGCACTTGAGCAGGCAGGGCTTCCTTATCAGAAACTTTTGGAAAAAGGATTGCAGATGCCAGTAATTCACTTAGATATCAGATATCTAAAATCTTTAAGGCATGGAGATGAAGTTCTTCTTGAAAGTTGGCCTTTACCTTGTAATGGAGTTAGGTGGCCTTGGTGCACATATTTTTTGAATAAGGATTTCTCAAAGGTTGCTTCTGCAAAGGTAGACCTCGTTTTGGTGAGAAATGGTGAAAATGGACAAAGAATAGAGAGAAGACCTCCTGAAGATTTTCTCTTAGCAATGAAACGTCTTCAGTTCGGACCACACAGTTGAAAGAACTTGTAAAATGAATTCTTGATATTACTTTTTGAATTAGTTCGCTGAGTAACCCCTGTCAGCTTTATTACATTTTGATTTCTTTTATTTATGACATTATATATATCAGGAAGTGAGATTCTGAGTTGGCGTAAAGAGCAACTTTTCACAGGAGGAAGGGTTGAAGACCTTGATTGGCTTCTAGATATGATCGGCGGAATAGGTTGGTCAGAGCTTCAAAAAATATATTTAGAACCTTCTAAAAACTTAACTTTAAAAACATCTTTGCAAAACATAGAAGCATTTTGGGTGCTTCATTTGAAGAAGCAAATTCCACTTCAGTATTTGATTGGTAGATGCCCTTGGAGAGATTTTGAGTTGGAAATTAATTCGAGTGCACTTATACCTCGCCAGGAAACTGAGCTTTTAGTTGACTGTGCTTTAGAGAAAATAGATTCGTCTAAAATTTATAAAGGCATTTGGGCAGACTTAGGAACAGGTTGTGGTCCATTGGCAGTTGCTTTGGCAAGGGGTCTTCCATCTTGGGAAGGACAAATAGTCGATTGCAGTGAAGAGGCTATTTCCCTTGCGAGAAAAAATTTAAATCGATTAGCACCTGATGCTTCTTTTAGACTTCACGTAGGGAATTGGTGGGATCCATTAAAACCTAGTTGGGGAAAATTCTCTCTAGTGGTTTCCAACCCTCCATATATACCTTCTTCACTTATAAAAGATCTGGAGCCTGTTGTTAGAGACTATGAGCCGCATTTAGCCTTATGCGGTGGTTGTGATGGCCTTGCTCATATTCGGTCAATTATTCAAGGTGCTGTTTTTGCCTTGCAAAATGGTGGATGGTTGTTAATGGAACACCATTATGATCAGAGTGATGATGTGCTGAACTTGATGAAAAAAAATGGTTTAGTAGAACTTTCGTATGAACTTGATTTGAATGGAGTAAAACGTTTCGCAGTAGGTAGAAAAATAAGCAAAATTTTTTAGATCTATGACTTCTAATAAATCTTTTATTTTTGGATCTGAGGACTTGGCTGCAAGGTTGAAGAAGGGTGCTGCGGCTTTGCTTCCGACTGATACGGTCCCTGCACTTGCTTCAATTCCAGCGCATGCTTCTCAGCTGTGGAAAATCAAACAAAGACCTGCAAATAAACCATTGATTCTTATGGCTTCAACTCCCTCAGAACTTTTTAAATTGGTAGATCCATATGCATTTAGTGATGGGATGTATATGGCAGAGAAATACTGGCCTGGAGCACTTACTTTGGTAATGCCAGCAGCAGGTCCAATTGTTGATGCTCTAAATCCAGGGGCTATTTCGATTGGATTGAGAATACCGGCATGCAATCTGATAAGAGAGCTTCTTCTTCGAACTGGTGCGTTGGCGACTACTAGTGCCAATCTTTCTGGTGAACAACCAGCTCAAAGTGCTGATGAGGCGATGAGACTTTTCCCATCAGTACCCCTATTAGGCCCTTTGCCATGGTCAAAGTCTTCTGGATTGGCAAGTACCGTTATTGCATGGCAAAAGGATAATGAGTGGAAGGTTTTAAGGCAGGGCTCTTTTATTCCAGATGAACTTAAAAATCAGAATAAATTCTGATTTTCTTTGAACTTAGGGTTGTCAGAACCATAAAAAATCTTTTAGGATTGATTCATTAAATAAAAGCATTATAATAAATCAATAAAGGCTTTTACCCTATTTAATTAGGCTTTTGCTTAATGGCTTTACTAATCTTTTTAGTAGGTATCCTTCAAGCCAGTTTTTATTGGATTCTTAAGCCTTTGATAATGCTTTGTACGGCAACTGTTGAATTTCATTGGCTTGGTTATGCATTGATATTTTTAATTGCTTGGCTTATCTCAGGGAAAATAGAAGATCAAAAAAGCTAGATCTTCATGGTAATAGAATAAAATATGAAGTCTTTAAGATAAAAAGTAGGAGTTCTAGGTGATTATTATTTTTGATTCTTTTTTGCATGCCGGCTAACGGATTTGAACCGATGACCTTCGCTTTACAAAAGCGCTGCTCTACCACTGAGCTAAGCCGGCTTTGTTTGATTTTACTGATTGAGCTGCTGTTTTACTTCGAAGTTCTTAGAAAGCCAACATTTGATAGCTTCCGATTAGTTGATGAAATTATTCGGTAATAGGAGTCTTAAGAGTTCTTTTGATAGGCAAGTTAGCTACCAATGCAGTCATTCGATCTTCAGTTTCCAGGCTCACCGCACCTTCATCCATGTCGATTTCTACATATTTGGCTACGACATTTAATATTTCACGCCTCATTTGATCAAGAAGTTCTGGACTTAGATCTGAGCGATCATGGGCTAGGACTAATTGCAGACGCTCTTTAGCTGTGTTGGCACTTGATTGTTGCCGCCCGATTAGTTTGTTGAGGATGTCACGAAGTGTCATTGATTCAGAAAATCTTGGTTGCCATCAAACGTCTGAATTTGTCCCGTAGACTTTGACCTTCCTTGGAAGGGTCTATAAGAGGTATGTCTTCGCCCTGAAGGCGTCTTGCAACATTTCCATAGCATCTGGCGGCTGGAGATTTGCTGCCAGTAAGAGTGAGTGGTTCTCCTCTGTTAGTACTGACTATTACCTGTTCATCTTCTAGAACTAATCCCAGCAATGGAAGAGCAAGAATATCGGTTACATCATTGACTGAAAGCATCTCTTGGCTAGCAATCATTTTGGGCCTAACCCTATTGAGTACCAATTGAATTGGTTTGATGCTCTTAGTATTAAGAAGGCCAATAACTCTATCTGCATCTCGAACGGCAGAAATCTCGGGGGTTGTAATTACAATTGCTTCTTGTGCGGCAGAAGCTGCATTCTTAAATCCATCTTCGACTCCAGCTGGACAATCAATTAGTACGTAGTCAAATTTTTCGGCAAGCATCGAGACTATTCTTTGCATGTCATCTGGTTTTAACCAATCAAGCATTCGAGGGTTTCCTGCTGGGAGAAGAGCAAGGTTAGATTCTCGTTTATGTTTCACAAGGGCTTGATCAAGTCTGCAGGTTTCTTCCAAGACTTCTTGAGCTGTATATACAATTCGATTTTCTAGTCCGAGCAGTAGATCAAGATTGCGAAGACCGAAATCAGCATCTAAGACAGCAGTTTTAACACCCTGTTGAGCTAGCGCAATCCCTAAATTTGCAGTAAGGGTTGTCTTGCCAACCCCTCCCTTGCCAGAGCAGATAAGAATGATTCGTGTATTTGGCGCCACGGGCCACTTAAAAGTGGACAAATCCTAATTCGTTTTTTCAATTCAGTCAGGTAAAAGTTTTGGGCTACCCACAAGACCTAAGCGATTTAATGGGTTTGAGTTGGTAATTTTTACAAAATCAGTATTGACTAGTCTTTATTTGCAAAAGCCGTTGGAATTAGCTGGCTGTATAACTATCGTTCCTTTTTGAATTAGTGCTTCTTCTGCTAACCCATCTTTTGGTTTTTCCTCGGGGCCTCTAGCAATTTGATTTGCAATGCGCAACTGTAGTGGCCGCAATTGGAGAGCAACAATTTTGGCACTTGTTTTGCCTCCTTTGCCAGCATGGGCTGTGCCCATTAGTCGACCACATATCATTACATCACCTGTTGCGGAGACTTGGGCTCCAGGGTTCACATCACCTAGCACCAAAATGTGGCCTTCATGCTCTATTTGCTCACCAGATCGTAAAGTTCCTTTATGGAATAAAATCCCTTCGGAATTTTCTGCTGAGCTATCTTTATGAGATTGATTTGATTCTTGCAAATCAGGCCTAGGAAGAATTAGTTGTGCTGAAATTCCCAAAGATGATGCTGATACAACGGTTTCAGTTCTTTTTGCGTATATTTTATCTAATTTAATTCCTATATTTTCCAGCAAATTTATTAACTGTTTGAGATCTCTACAACTAAAACTCCAATCATTACAGTCAACTTCTATTTTTTTTTCTTCTAAGTCACTATATTTTTTAGGAAGAGCGTTTCTCCAATCGTTTCTTTTGCAAGAAGGAAGTTTAAAAATTTGTTTCTGAGAAAGGGTTGCCATGGATTCATAAATTTGAAAGTAATACAAGTGCTAAATACTTTTCTCTCTTAATTCGAAGAGTGATTGACTTAGATTTTCTTCTATTTCTTTGGGATATATAAGCCATGACGAATCGGCTGGGCTACTTAGAGTAGCAATTAATGGAGAAGCTTGTTCAATCGCCTTTAAATTTGTTCCATCCCAAATGCGCAGGCCTCCTTTGTAAGGATAATAACCGTATAGACTTTGTTGCCTTATTCCACAGCAGAAATCAGGATCTAATCCTATCTTTTCAGAAAGTCCTCTTGCTTTTGCTAGAGCTTCTAATTGTATTTCTTTCTCCAAATCTTTAATGTCCAAAGCTTTAAGAAGATTTCGATTGATAAGTCTTTTGCAAAGCTCAGAAATAGGTTTGGGTGATCTTTCCTTCCATCGTAAAAGATGATATCCGATCCTAATATCATCTTGCTGAAGGAAAGTATTTATGTCGATTTTAGTTGGATCCCATAGCCATTTATTCATAATTTCATCAGTCCAAATAGAGTTAGGCCCTAATTTCCTAACGGCTCTGATGAGAGTTTCTAGTAACCATGTACAAACTTCATTTAATCGGTGGTTATATATGCTTCGATACATGAGATTCCTTACAATTAAATAGTGTTCAACGGCCATAATCCCCTTGGGATTAATTGCTAAGGATCTGTCAGGTGTAATTGTTAGAGCAGATAAAATTCGGTCCAAATCAAGCTGGCCATATTGCGTGCCTGTGCTATAGCTATCGCGAAGTAAATAATCTAAACGATCGCAATCTAGCTGACTGCTAATTAATGATTTAATGATTCCATCCGACTCATAATTTCCTTGAATTAATTCTGCTACATCCTCGGATGTTCCTTTTTGATATTTTTCAAGTGAATTTTTTATCTCAGGATGATTCTTTATTAGGTTTGCAGACCATTGTTCGTGATTTAATCCGAAAATCTCTTCTCCAGTATGACTGAGAGGACAATGGCCTAAGTCATGAAGTAATGCTGCGGCATAAAGTTTTCCTTTGGATTGATTTAGTTTTTTGTCAAGTCTGCTTAATTTCTTAAGAGCTTTCCTTGCGATTTGAAAAACACCTAATGAGTGGGTGAATCTACTAGATTCTGCACCATGAAAGGTTAAAAATGCTGGGCCAAGTTGTCTGATTCTTCTAAGTCTTTGAAATGGTTTGGAATCAATTAATTCCATTATCATTGATTCCTCTGGGATATTACTATCGAGTGTTATTCCATGATGTAAAGGATCATGATAAGTGCGGGTACTCATAAATTATTAACTACTGATTAACTACTGATTGGAATTATCTTTTCTTCAGTTTCTGATTTGATGGATTCATTTTCATTTGGTAGTTCCTTTTGGTTCTGGAGATCAAGGCTTGCTCCTAAGAACAGTTCGGCATCTTGAAGCCATCTATCTTCTGGGCCACCTTGATTTAAAGGCTCTGGCATTTCAAGCAAACGATCAGGTTCAATACCAAGATTCTGAATATCTCGTCCACTAGGAGTTAGGTATCCTGCAACTGTTACTGCTAAACCACTTCCATCACTTAGATTTGTTAGTGATTGGATTAGGCCTTTCCCAAAGGTTCGGCTTCCGAGGAGTTTAGAACGACCGCTATCTTGAAGAGCTCCAGCAAGAATTTCACTTGCACTTGCAGTGCCGCCATTGACAAGTGTGACTAACGGGCCTTTATAAAGAGTGTCCAGTCCAGATGGAATGGCTTCACTTATTCCATCTCTTTTTCGGGTTTCTACGATTGGTTGGCCACTTAAGAACCTATCTGCTACTGCAAGTCCTGAACTGACTAATCCTCCTGAGTTATTGCGAAGATCTAGTACTAGTCCCTCAATACCTTTTTCAGATAGCTCTTGAAGGGCTTCATTTACTTGTTCAGGTACTCCTTCGCTGAATTGGGTTATCCGAAGATATCCAAATGTATGAGATTCATCTCTAAGGCGCCTAGTCCTTACAGGTCGGAGGTCAACACTTCTTCTTTCAAGTTCTAAATCTTTGATTTCTCCGTCAGGTGATCGAAGCTTAACTAAAACTTGAGAACCTGTTTCACCTCTGAGCCTTGCTGCTGTTGCTTCAAGCCCAAGGCTTTTAGGAGATTGTCCGTTAACACTTATTAATTCTGTTCCACTAGTTACTCCTGCATCAGCAGCAGGGGAACCTTCTAAAGGAGCAATTACGACAATTTGTCCATCGCTTGAACGAGCACCTAGTTGAAGCCCCACTCCATTAATTTCACTTCCAAGATTGCTTGCTTTCATAGCTTCATAATCTTTAGGCCTTAATAACCTTGTATAGGGATCTCCAAGGGGGATGAGCATCTCTTCAATTGCTTTATAAGCTTGCTCACTGTTTTCAATGGGCTTCTCAAGCGCTTTCATTCTCAATTTTCGCCATTGCACTTCATCAAACCTTGATGGGTAAAGATATCCTTCATTCACAAGACTCCAGCTTTCCAAGACAAGTTGTTGTCCGTCATTGAGAGCGAGCACTGGTGATCCTAAAAGGATTACAAATAATCCCAGTGTTATCGCGGAAAGAAGCTTCTTCACGAAGGCTTTTGTTCTTGAGTGGGCAGTTGGAGACATTAGTTTGATGCCTTAGGTGAACCATCCAGCACATTCAGTAGAATCTTGTATAACAAAGCCGATCTCTGCATGGCGAACTCCTCACCTGTCTACGACTGGTTCCAGGAACGTCTTGAAATTCAGGACATAGCTGATGACGTCACCTCAAAATACGTCCCCCCGCACGTAAATATCTTTTATTGCTTGGGAGGGATAACCCTAGTTTGCTTTTTGATTCAATTTGCGACTGGGTTTGCAATGACCTTTTATTACAAGCCAACAGTTGCTGAAGCCTATAGCTCTGTTAGTTACTTAATGACTGATGTGAGTTTTGGTTGGTTAATCCGATCGGTTCATCGTTGGAGCGCCTCGATGATGGTGCTCATGCTTATTTTGCATGTTTTCAGGGTTTACTTGACCGGAGGCTTTAAGCGTCCAAGAGAACTTACTTGGGTTACTGGCGTAATAATGGCTGTTATAACAGTTTCCTTTGGAGTTACTGGTTATTCACTCCCTTGGGATCAAGTTGGTTATTGGGCTGTAAAAATCGTTTCTGGAGTGCCCGCAGCAATACCTGTTGTAGGAGATTTTATGGTTGAGCTGTTAAGGGGCGGGGAAAGTGTTGGTCAACCTACGCTTACTAGGTTTTATAGCCTTCACACATTTGTTTTGCCTTGGCTTTTGGCTGTCTTTATGCTTATGCACTTCTTAATGATTCGTAAGCAGGGGATCTCTGGACCTTTGTGATTTAACTATGTAAATAATTTCTTAAAAACTAGTTCAATTCACTTCCTCACTTCAAATGCATATCCTTAAAAAGCCTGATCTTTCCGATCCAAAATTAAGAGAAAAACTTGCAAAGGGTATGGGGCATAACTATTACGGTGAGCCCGCTTGGCCAAATGACCTTCTTTATATATTTCCAGTTGTAATTCTTGGAACTATTGCGTGTGTGGTAGGCCTGGCTGTTCTTGATCCTGCAATGCTTGGAGATAAAGCGAACCCATTTGCTACTCCATTAGAGATTCTTCCCGAATGGTATCTCTATCCAGTTTTTCAGATTCTCAGGGTGGTACCAAATAAGCTTTTGGGAATTATTCTTCAGACCCTTGTTCCTCTGGGATTGATGCTGATTCCTTTTATAGAGAATGTAAACAAATTCCAAAACCCTTTTAGAAGGCCAATAGCAATGAGCTTTTTCCTTTTTGGAACAGTTTTTACTATTTATCTTGGCATAGGAGCATGCTTGCCTATTGACAAGTCTTTAACCCTTGGTCTTTTCTGATTAAACTTATTTTCACATAGGAACTTTTTTTTAGATTAATATTCTAATTAAGGTCAAGGAAGAATTTCCTCTAGGTCTAGTAAAAGAACGTCATCTGGATTTATCCTTAGAAAATGATGCAATATAAGGAAGCCAACAATAGTCCAT
Organism: Prochlorococcus sp. AG-363-J23; assembly: GCA_003280245.1. Classification (GTDB taxonomy): domain Bacteria; phylum Cyanobacteriota; class Cyanobacteriia; order PCC-6307; family Cyanobiaceae; genus AG-363-J23. Next base: position 7,244 of record QCFN01000021.1, on the reverse strand, counting down.
GTTTGGTATGTTCTTGATTGTTGGCCAACCCATGTTCCAGTTGGCCCATCAAAGTATTCGGCCCATTTTTGCTTTGGTAGTTGGTTTAACTGACTCCAATAGCACTCTTCTAAGAGTGATCTCATTTGACCCATTAATAAAACATCTGCATGGGGATATCGACGCTCATGAAGCAAAATAGATGCACCAAAGAACCAGAGCAAACTTGGCCAATGCCCACCATTGTGATAGCTCCAGGGCCAGTTTTTGGGATCTGATCCGGTTTTGTTTTGCCATTCAGCTCCATCCATTGGGGGATGACAAATTCTCATTGGCATTTGTGCCATTAAATGCTGCCTGTTGTGAAGTACTAATCGAAACAATGCTCTTTGTTGTGGTGCAGTCAGTACACCAAACATGCAGGCAAGAGAATTCCCAAGGCTATAAAAGCGAAAATCAGGGCGCCCAGTCCTAATGTTTCCTATTAGATATCCCCCACGGTTCTCAAGCCAATCTTGGAGCCAAGAAGGAACAACTTGAGGTTGCACATTGAATTCATTTTGATGTTGATCTTCGCCATATTGTTCTGTTGGTCTTCTTCTAAGTACCTGCATTGTTTTACTTGTTACCCAGTAGTGCTTTAGAAGAAATTGCCTTAAATCATGGACCCATTGTCGAGTAAGAACTAAACGTTGGTCTAGTAGGCGGCTTGCTTGATCTCTTCGGCTAAGTTCCATCAGCTCAACGCAGCTTTTTAGGCAGGCATGCAGAAGAACTTCAACTTCTAAGGGGGCACCCCATACGTCCATAGGACGATCAATCATGAATGCGCAGTCAGGTACAAAAAGTACAGGCGTTCCTTCAAAGGTTGGGTGAAGAACTAGGTCAAGAAGTAATTGAACCCCTCTCTGTACTCTTTGACTGGTTCCAAAGTTTGTGTCTCCACTTTTTCGGACATATAACCAACACAAAACCGGCCACCAAAGGCTTGCATCTGCGGAAGTGATTCGTCCAATCGATCTTTGGCCATAATCTGCAATCAGCTCGCCATCTTCTTCGACGAAGCTTGTGGGAAATACACCTCTTGTTTGGTAGGTAGTGCTTTGAAGATCTAGACAGACACTTAGGAATTTTTTGACAACGTCATAACGCTTTTGTGTCAATAGATAAATCATTACTGGGACATTGTCCCTTAGAAAAATTTCCCCATAGTTGAGAGCCTCATTGTTTGCAGGGTGCTCTAACGCTGCAACGCTCCCTGCAATACCGCCTTTTATTTCGATAAGTGTTCTTTCGAAATGTTCTTTTGCTCTTGTTATTACTTGTTCTTCATTGGAGTTTGGCCGCACCCTTTGGTTCTGTTGACTAAACCTTCCTGCCATTGACTGTTTCCCTATTGATTAAACGCTAGTGATGGCAGGCAAATTCCACAGCGGAAGGAAGTCTTGAGATCTTTACCCCTAAATAAAAGTTGCTAGACGCACCTGAATGGACTAAGTTGTTTTGATGTGCTCGAGTCTGAGATCCGAGTGCATATTCCACTTACTCTTCAAGGCAAAAGTCTGAATGTGTCAGTGGTTGCTTGCACGTCGAGGGTGTGTTCCCTCGGTGTTGTAAGTTTCTAAAGCGGTGAAAATCGCAGCGCTACAAACTCCTTGTTCAGGAGTCTTGTAGTGGAACCTGGACAACTTAAAAGTTTAGGAACTGACGCTTTTATCGCGTTCTTGGATTCAAGCAACTAGTAAGTGTTGCTTGGAACTATGAACTGATATGCGATAAAGGTGTGAGGTCCCGTCAAAAGAAACAAGTTGAATCGGCATCTTTTTCTATTTCCATACCCGCTCTCACGGGTTATGCGATAAGAAAAGGATTTGCTTAATCAACGACCGGATCTGAGATCCTGGAAAGTCACAAGAAGAGATTCTAAGTGCACTCTTACAAGAACCCTTCTGTCAGCGGAAGGAGGCACCAACTGCAAGTATTAAGAATGCTTAGTGGGAGGAGCGAGTCAAATTGAGAGATGGTTTAAAGCTTTCTCAAAAGGATTTGATCTACAACGGAGAGTTTGATCCTGGCTCAGGATGAACGCTGGCGGCGTGCTTAACACATGCAAGTCGAACGAACCTTCGGGTTAGTGGCGGACGGGTGAGTAACGCGTGGGAATCTGCCCTCAGGAGGGGGATAACGGCTGGAAACGGCCGCTAATACCCCATATGCCGAGAGGTGAAATGAATTTCGCCTGAGGATGAGCCCGCGTCTGATTAGCTAGTTGGTGGGGTAATGGCCTACCAAGGCTTCGATCAGTAGCTGGTCTGAGAGGATGATCAGCCACACTGGGACTGAGACACGGCCCAGACTCCTACGGGAGGCAGCAGTGGGGAATTTTCCGCAATGGGCGAAAGCCTGACGGAGCAACGCCGCGTGAGGGATGAAGGCCTCTGGGCTGTAAACCTCTTTTCTCAAGGAAGAAGATATGACGGTACTTGAGGAATAAGCCACGGCTAATTCCGTGCCAGCAGCCGCGGTAATACGGGAGTGGCAAGCGTTATCCGGAATTATTGGGCGTAAAGCGTCCGCAGGCGGCCTTTCAAGTCTGCTGTTAAAACGTGGAGCTTAACTCCATCATGGCAGTGGAAACTGTTGGGCTTGAGTGTGGTAGGGGCAGAGGGAATTCCCGGTGTAGCGGTGAAATGCGTAGATATCGGGAAGAACACCAGTGGCGAAGGCGCTCTGCTGGGCCATAACTGACGCTCATGGACGAAAGCCAGGGGAGCGAAAGGGATTAGATACCCCTGTAGTCCTGGCCGTAAACGATGAACACTAGGTGTCGGGGGAATCGACCCCTTCGGTGTCGTAGCCAACGCGTTAAGTGTTCCGCCTGGGGAGTACGCACGCAAGTGTGAAACTCAAAGGAATTGACGGGGGCCCGCACAAGCGGTGGAGTATGTGGTTTAATTCGATGCAACGCGAAGAACCTTACCAGGGTTTGACATCCTGCGAACCTCGAAGAAATTTGAGGGTGCCTTCGGGAACGCAGTGACAGGTGGTGCATGGCTGTCGTCAGCTCGTGTCGTGAGATGTTGGGTTAAGTCCCGCAACGAGCGCAACCCACGTTTTTAGTTGCCAGCATTCAGTTGGGCACTCTAGAGAGACCGCCGGTGATAAACCGGAGGAAGGTGTGGATGACGTCAAGTCATCATGCCCCTTACATCCTGGGCTACACACGTACTACAATGCTACGGACAAAGGGCAGCGAACTCGCGAGGGCAAGCAAATCCCATAAACCGTGGCTCAGTTCAGATCGTAGGCTGCAACTCGCCTACGTGAAGGAGGAATCGCTAGTAATCGCAGGTCAGCATACTGCGGTGAATACGTTCCCGGGCCTTGTACACACCGCCCGTCACACCATGGAAGTTGGCCACGCCCGAAGTCGTTACTCCAACCCTTGTGGAGGAGGACGCCGAAGGTGGGGCTGATGACTGGGGTGAAGTCGTAACAAGGTAGCCGTACCGGAAGGTGCGGCTGGATCACCTCCTAACAGGGAGACAACAAACTGATCATGATGTCTGAGTATTTACTCTTAGGCCTTGATCCTGTCACCTTAGGTCGATCGGTACCTCAGATTAATGACTATAAAAAGCTAGTTATCTTAGTTTTGTCTTTGATTTCAGTTCCTAAACTTGTCTAGGTCACACCCCGCAAGGGTTACTCCTGGGCCATTAGCTCAGGTGGTTAGAGCGCACCCCTGATAAGGGTGAGGTCCCTGGTTCAAGTCCAGGATGGCCCATTCGGTGTTGGGGGTATAGCTCAGTTGGTAGAGCGCCTGCTTTGCAAGCAGGATGTCAGCGGTTCGAGTCCGCTTACCTCCACTGACCGCCCCCTCTTGAACCAATGGAGAGCCTTGTGTGATGTGATTTAGATATTCAGCTGATTGAACCTAGCTTCTTATCATTCCATTTTTAACTAATAATTATTAAATGGTTGACAGGATGCTGGGCTCATAAGGATTATTTGTCCTTATTAAGTTCAGCAGAACCTTGACAACTGCATAGGTGAGTCTGGAAAAGAAAAAAGCATCTCATGGATACATAATTCCTTTATTGGATTTATGTTTAATTCTTGAGCATAAAGTCGAGACTCTAGAACAATCTTTCTTTGCAAATTGATTGCAATGAGAGTTAGATCAGTAATTCATATTTGAATTGCTGAGAATGCGTATTCAACTACGTCAATTGTTTTAGAGATATTTGGTCAAGCTACAAAGGGCTCACGGCGGATACCTTGGCACACAGAGGCGATGAAGGACGTGGTTACCTGCGATAAGTCTCGGGGAGCTGGAAGCACGCTTTGATCCGGGAATTTCCGAATGGGGCAACCCCTAGAACGGCCAGCTGAATCCATAGGCTGGAACGAGCCAACCCAGCGAACTGAAACATCTTAGTAGCTGGAGGAAAGGAAAGTAAAAACGACTCCCTAAGTAGCGGCGAGCGAACGGGGAATAGCCCAAACCGATAGTTTCGACTGTCGGGGTTGTGGGACAGCAATGTGGACCAATGAACCTAGAAGAAGCGTTTGAATGGCGCGCCACAGAGGGTGAAAGCCCCGTAATCGAAAGGAGATTTGGCCTAGCTGTATCCCGAGTAGCACGGAGCACGTGAAATTCCGTGTGAATCTGCGAGGACCACCTCGTAAGGCTAAGTACTACTGTGTGACCGATAGCGCAACAGTACCGCGAGGGAAAGGTGAAAAGAACCCCGGGAGGGGAGTGAAATAGAACATGAAACCGTGAGCTTACAAGCAATGGGAGCCCGACTTATCGGGTGACCGTGTGCCTGTTGAAGAATGAGCCGGCGACTTATAGGCACTGGCGGGTTAAACCGGAAATGGTGGAGCCATAGCGAAAGCGAGTCTAAATAGGGCGTTTGTCAGTGTTTATAGACCCGAACCCGGGTGATCTAACCATGGCCAGGATGAAGCTTGGGTGATACCAAGTGGAGGTCCGAACCGACTGATGTTGAAAAATCAGCGGATGAGCTGTGGTTAGGGGTGAAATGCCAATCGAACCCGGAGCTAGCTGGTTCTCCCCGAAATACGTTGAGGCGTAGCGTCTAGTGCTCCAGCAGGGGGGTAAAGCCACCATTTCGGTGCGGGCTGCGAGAGCGGTACCAAATCGATATGAACTCTGAATACCCTGTGTGTAACTAGGCAGTCAGACTGTGGGGGATAAGCTCCATAGTCGAAAGGGAAACAGCCCAGACCGCCAGCTAAGGTCCCTAAATCAACACTAAGTGATAAAGGAGGTGGGATTGCCCAGACAACCAGGAGGTTTGCCTAGAAGCAGCCATCCTCAAAGGAGTGCGTAATAGCTCACTGGTCGAGCGATCCTGCGCCGAAAATGAACGGGGCTAAGTGTTGTACCGAAGCTGCGGATTTAACTTGTTAAATGGTAGGGGAGCGTTCTATGTGGGGCGAAGCGTTAGCGTAAGCGGGCGTGGACTGCATAGAAGTGAGAATGTCGGCTTGAGTAGCGAAAACATGGGTGAGAATCCCATGCCCCGAAACCCTAAGGGTTCCTCCGGCAGGCTCGTCCGCGGAGGGTTAGTCTGGACCTAAGGCGAGGCCGAAAGGCGTAGTCGATGGATAACAGGTCAATATTCCTGTACCAATTATGTTTTGGGAAGGGGGACGGAGAAGGCTAGCCAATCCAGATGTTGGTTACTGGTTCAAGCGTTCAAGGCTTTGAGGAGCGGAGAAAACGCTCTGAGCTGAGGCGTGAGTACGAGCTGCTACGGCAGCGAAGTTGGTGATGTCAAGCTTCCAAGAAAAGCCCTATACCCGTTAAGGCATAGTTGCCAGTACCCGAAACCGACACAGGTGGGGTGGTAGAGAATACTGAGGGGCGCGAGGTAACTCTCTCTAAGGAACTCGGCAAAATGGCCCCGTAACTTCGGGAGAAGGGGTGCCAGCGAGAGCTGGTCGCAGTGAAGAGGCCCAGGCGACTGTTTACCAAAAACACAGGTCTCCGCTAAGTCGCAAGACGATGTATGGGGGCTGACGCCTGCCCAGTGCCGGAAGGTTAAGGAAGCCGGTCAGCGTAAGCGAAGCTGGCGACTGAAGCCCCGGTGAACGGCGGCCGTAACTATAACGGTCCTAAGGTAGCGAAATTCCTTGTCGGGTAAGTTCCGACCCGCACGAAAGGCGTAACGATCTGGGCACTGTCTCGGAGAGAGGCTCGGCGAAATAGAATTGTCTGTGAAGATGCGGACTACGTACACCCGGACAGAAAGACCCTATGAAGCTTTACTGCAGCTTGGTATTGTGCCCGGGCTCTGAATGCGCAGGATAGGTGGGAGACTTTGAAGCAGTGCTTGTGGGTGCTGCTGAGTCAATGGTGAGATACCACTCTTTCAGAGCTAGGGTTCTAACGTTCACCCGTTATCCGGGGAGCGGACAGTATCAGGTGGGCAGTTTGACTGGGGCGGTCGCCTCCTAAAAGGTAACGGAGGCGCGCAAAGGTTCCCTCAGGCTGGTTGGAAATCAGTCTTCGAGTGCAAAGGCAGAAGGGAGCTTGACTGTGAGACCTACAAGTCGAACAGGGACGAAAGTCGGCCTTAGTGATCCGACGGTTCTGTGTGGAAGGGCCGTCGCTCAACGGATAAAAGTTACTCTAGGGATAACAGGCTGATCTCCCCCAAGAGTTCACATCGACGGGGAGGTTTGGCACCTCGATGTCGGCTCATCGCAACCTGGGGCTGAAGTCGGTCCCAAGGGTTGGGCTGTTCGCCCATTAAAGCGGTACGCGAGCTGGGTTCAGAACGTCGTGAGACAGTTCGGTCCATATCCGGTGTACGCGCAGGAACATTGAGAGGATTTCTCCCTAGTACGAGAGGACCGGGAGGAACGCACCTCTGGTGTACCAGTTATCGTGCCAACGGTAAACGCTGGGTAGCCATGTGCGGAGTGGATAACCGCTGAAAGCATCTAAGTGGGAAGCCCACCTCAAGATGAGTGTTCCCATGGCATAAGCCAGTAAGGTCACGGGAAGAACACCCGTTGATAGGCTCTACGTGGAAGCCTGGTAACAGGTGCAGCGGAGGAGTACTAATAGACCGAGGGCTTGACCAAATCTCTAATTTTGTTTTATCAAGAATTAGCTGTTTTCTTTTCTTGCATTTAAACCTGTGCAGTTCTCAAGGCTCAAAAACCTTGGGGATAGTTCTTTTCCTGGTGTTCATGGCGCTGTGGACCCACTCCGATCCATCTCG
>QCFN01000020.1 GCA_003280245.1 Prochlorococcus sp. AG-363-J23 | reverse complement strand
TCCTAGAAACCTTTTGAAAGAGCTAGAGCTCTGAACAGCGTTCAGGATGATTAGTACGGGGTTTGAAACAGGTATAGGCCGAAGATGGGTAAATTATATGGCTCATTTGCAGCAACTAGGACCAACTCCCACAGCTCCTGGACTTGCACCAGGTTGGTTTCCTAAACGTTCGTTATTTAGTAATGATCCAAATTTGGTTTGGGCCTCTGCATGAACAAGCTCATTGGATTGGATTGCAACCAAGCAAGCAAGGATGAATGTGCAATCAAGTTGAGCGGTTTGTTGCAAGAGAAATGTTGGGTGCAACTGACAACGCCCAAAGATTCAAGTGGATTAATTTCTGAATCAATCTCTTTAGAAGGGTCTGGTGTTGTTTTAGCCAGTAGTGGGAGTACTGGTGGAACAAAACATTGTTTTCAGCCCTGTAGTCATTTAGACCAATCAGCAGAAGCAACTTCTATATGGCTGCAGAGACAAGGAGTAGAAGTTACTTCTTGTGTACTATTTAATCCTTTGCCTATCCACCATATAAGTGGATTAATGCTTTGGTGGCGAAGTTTGCGTTGGGGGGCTTCACATTTTTGGTTGGATCCCCAGTGGATGCGTGATCCAGTCTTGTTAGAGAAGTTTTGCACTTCTTTTTTTCAAACAACTACATCAACTTGTTTAATTGCACTCGTTCCTACACAACTTAGGCGACTTCTTTCTCATCCATCAGGATTGAATTTGTTGAAATCTTTTGCTCTTATTTGGATTGGAGGTGCTTACCTTCCCGAGGATTTGGCATCCCAAGCTAGATCAGAAGGTTTGCGATTGTCTCCTTGTTATGGCGCGACTGAAACTGCTGCAATGGTTACGGCAATGACTCCTGAGGATTTTTTGGCTGGCCAAGAGGGTTGTGGTTCCCCTCTCCCTGGAGTGAATCTGCGTCTTTCTGAAAAAGGGGCCTTGGAAGTTCAAACATCAAGGCTGGCCACATTTTATTGGTTAAATGGTGAATTAAGAACGGTATGTAGTGAAAATGGATGGTGGCAATCAGGAGACTATGCGGAAATATTGACTGATAATCTTAAAAGCCATTTGAGGATACTTGGGAGGGTTGATTTTGCAATTAACTCTGGAGGTGAAACAGTTTTTATAGAGCAATTAGAGGCTAGAATCAGCAAGGATCGAGTATTTATCCTATTGCCAATTAAGTATATTTTGCTTATTCCTGTTGATGATGTTGAATGGGGACAAAGGCTGGCTGCTATGATTCGTTTTGACGATCAAGTTTGTAGTGATGAGATGTTAATAATTAAGCAAAAATTGTTAAAAATTGTAGGGAATTGGATGCCGCAAGAAAGGCCAATTGAGTGGTATTCATGCCCTGAATTAGCCCCTGATGGCATTGGCAAATGGAACCGTAATCTTTGGATTTCTTGGCTGAAAAAAAATTTCTCCACCGCAATATTAAGCTAGAGATTGATTGTCAATTTTATAATGAATACGTCATCCTTTCTGCTTTGATAAATAACTGATTTAATTACTTTTTATTTTTCGATTAAACTGGCTTGTGAATTTTGTTAATAGAAGAAGATTCTATCCACCGCACAATTGTTTCTGGAAGCAAGCATTTCTGACGAGTTTTTGCGTCAATAGATAAATGGCGAATTAGTCCAATCGCGGCTAGATTATTTTCTTTTATGAATTTTGTTTCTATCTGAAAGCAGAATTCATTGATTGCTTTTGGGCTTAGTACGATATTCAAATTATCACCTGTATAAATTGCAGATTTAAAATCTGCTTCGCAATGGATAATTGGCAAGAAGATTTTTGGTAAATGCTTGTTATTTTGATAATGCGGAAATAAATCCTTTGGATTTAACCCATACTTTATTAAGCTTTTTTCCCATGCCTCATGACACCAGCGAAAAAGGTTATGGAAATGGATAACGCCAGCTGCATCGGTATCCCCAAAATGAACTATAAGGCTATGTATTAGCCAAGAATCAGGATTATTGGAAGTCACTGATTAGCGATCCACAGATCCCATAATGACATCTATAGAACCAAGAATAGCCATGATATCAGCCACCTTATTTCCTTTTAATATATGAGGTAAAATTTGTAGATTATTTAAATCAGCAGCACGGATTTTGAATCTCCATGGAGTGACGTCATTATTACCTTGGATAAAGACACCAATTTCTCCTTTGCCTGATTCTAGGCGAGTATACAGTTCGCCAGTTGGAATCTTAAAAGTAGGTGCTACCTTTTTCCCGACAAATTGGTAATCAAAGGCTCTAAATTTGCTATCTTTTCCTTCTGCAATTCTATTAGCTTCTAAATTCTCAGTAGGACCACCAGGGATCATTCTAATAGCTTGTTTAAGAATCTTTAGGGATTGCCGCATTTCTTCCATCCGCACTCGATATCTTGCATAGCAGTCGCCTTCATTTTCAGAAGCTACATCCCATTCAAAGTCGTCATAACATTCATACGAGTCAACTTTTCTAAGATCCCAAGGGACTCCAGAGGCACGAAGCATTGGTCCAGAGAGGCTCCAATTAATAGCATCATCTTTGTTGATGGTTCCTAATCCCTCAATTCGACGACGAAAGATCGGATTGTTAGTTATTAATTTTTCATATTCATTTATTTTAGGCCCAAACCAATTACAGAAATCGTTGCATTTTTCTAGCCATCCCCATGGAAGATCACAAGCAACACCTCCAATACGAAAAAAGTTGTTGTTTATTAATCTTTGACCGGTTGCTGCTTCCCACAGGTCATAGATCATTTCTCTCTCTCTAAAAATATAAAAGAAAGGTGTTTGCGCTCCGACATCTGCTAAGAATGGTCCTAGCCATAGCAAATGATTCGCAATGCGGTTGAGTTCAAGCATTAATACTCTTATATAACTTGCTCTTTTTGGAACTGAAATATTGGCCAATCTTTCAGGGGCATTGACTACTATTGCTTCGTAAAACATGCCAGCTGCATAGTCCATTCGGCTTACATATGGCACAAACATCACATTGGTGCGATTTTCTGCGATTTTCTCCATGCCCCGATGAAGGTAACCAATTACAGGCTCGCAATCCACAACATCTTCTCCGTCAAGCGTCACAACTAGGCGTAATACACCATGCATAGAGGGATGATGAGGCCCAAAGTTGATTACCATTGGCTCCGTCCGCGTTTCTAGTTGCGTCATGAGGCCTGGTGATGAAGGACTTTGAATTGATCTTAGGAACTAGCCGATGTCCGAGCAGGTAAAACTTGATAGCACTAACTTTCACCATCAGTCAGTACTAGTTAATGAGCTATTAAATACGGTCTCTTCTATCCCTGAAACCCTTTTAAAGACAGCAGTATTTATTGACGCCACTGTAGGTGGAGGAGGGCATAGCTTTGAATTTTTGGATCGATATCCTGATTTATTTTTAATTGGCTTAGATCAAGATATGGCAGCAAGGGCAGCAGCATCAAAGCACCTTGCGTCATTTGGAAACAGAGTTCAAATTGTTGGAACTAATTTTTCAGATTATGTACCATCGAAAAAGGCTGCAGTTGTTCTTGCTGATTTAGGCGTTAGTAGTCCGCAATTAGATGACTCAGAGAGAGGCTTTAGTTTTCGGTTAGATGGCCCTTTGGATATGCGTATGAATCAAGAAGCAGATTTAACAGCAGCTGATTTACTTGTGGAACTGGATGAAGTTCAACTTGCAGATATTATTTTTACGTATGGAGAAGAAAGACTATCTCGTCGAATAGCACGGAGGATTAAGAAGGACCTTGCTAATAATGGTTCTTATTCTGGTACAGCATCTCTTGCTTATGCAATTGCTGGATGTTTTCCTCCCAAGCAACGATATGGTCGAATTCATCCTGCAACTAGAACTTTTCAAGCTTTACGAATAGCTGTAAATCGTGAATTGGATGCTTTGGAAAACTTACTCAAAAACTCTCCTGATTGGTTGGTGCATGGTGGTTTATTATGTATCATTAGTTTTCATTCTTTGGAAGATCGTTTAGTTAAGAAATCATTTTTCGAAGATCAGCGCTTGGAGAGAGTTAATCGAAAGCCTCTTATTGCTAGTACGTATGAGATCGCTAATAATCCTAGGAGTAGAAGTGCAAAACTCCGAATTGCTAGGCGCGTTTAATTTTTTCGATGAGAGTTAAATTAATTATTAATTTTTGAGATTTTTAACGGTTTTTATGATGCCTAAGGAGATTTGATCTATGTCATTCTCAGATGTCTTTCTGCCAAGGCTTAGTCTTATCGATGCTTCTGCTTCCTGCTTGGATCGACCTAGTGCTTTCAAAACATGCGAAGGCTTTCCATTGCTACATGCAGATCCACTGCTGCAAGAAATTAATGATTTAAGTGCTCTATGAAGTCTGATTCCATTAACATCGGGAATTGTAATATTTAAGTTATGGACCAGACGTTTCTTAAGAGAACCATTGATTATTAGGTTTGGAATATTCATTTGTAATTGCTCTAATAATTTATTTCGAAGAATTAGAAGACGTTTGTTTCGTTCAATAAGTTCTTGCGTCATGATCTCTGCTGCTTTAGCCATTCCAATAATTAGTGGAACTGCTAGTGATCCTGGTCGAAGTCCCATTTCTTGATTTCCTCCCCATTGCAGAGGCTGGATTGGAAATGTTGGAGATATAACTAGTACGCCTATACCTTTGGGACCATATATTTTATGGCCACTTAGACTAACAAAATCAATACCTAGAGAATCTGGTTTAAATGGAATATAACCAAAAGCTTGCGCTGCATCACTATGAAATGCAATATTTTTATCTTTGCAAAGACCTGCTATCTCTGAAATAGGTTGTAAAACCCCAATTTCATTATTAGCCATCATTATACTGATCATAAAAGTATCTTTTTTGATCGCTCTAGCGACTGCCTCTTTGTCAATTAGACCATCTTTGTCAGGTTGTAGTTGGGTTACTCTAAATCCTTCTCTTTGTAGTTGCATTAGTGGATTTAAAACAGCCGAATGCTCTGTAGAAACTGTTATTAAATGTCCAGGGCTTTGATTATCTTTGGCCTTTGCTCTTGCGTGACCTAATAATGCCAAGTTATTGGATTCAGTTGCACCACTCGTGAAGATGATCCTTTCTGATTTGACTTTGAGCAATAAGGCGAGTTGATCTCGAGCCAGACTTATCGCAGCCGCAGCTTTTAAGCCGGAATGAGTATTACGGTTAGAGGGATTATTCCAATTTTTCTCCCAATAGGGTTCCATAGCTTGAAGTACTCTCCCTAGGCATGGCGTGGATGTTTGATAATCCACTGCTAAGGGTGTATTTCTTGGAAATTCAGATGAAAGATTCGAAGGCATCTTTGAAGAATTTGTTTTTTCTTGTCTTGGTTCGAGACTGGTGCAATGTTGTTTTTTTTGGTGCGATTTGCTTAGGCTTTTCTTTGATGCCTGGCAATGCTATTGAGCTAAAGGAGCTTAGGGAGCAAATGAAGCTAATGAGACCACCAGATTTAAAGGTTTTGTTGGAAAAAGAAGGTTTAGGAGGCAATTATGTATTAGGCATGTATGGAGTTGAAATTGATCAGTTTGATTCTGATTTGCGTAGTTTCAAATTGTGGAGAGAAACTCCTGCTGATTTAAGAATTTATTCTGAAACTGCCCGATGTTCCAAGCAAGAACCTTTACGTGTAAAACGTAGTAAATCATCAATCTATGTTAGGAGGCTCAATCCCGGCGGAGAAATTACTTCTATGAATCTAGAGGACCACTTGGTTTGGTGGGCTGCCTGTGTTCCTGAAATAGCTGGTACTCACCCTTCCACGCTTAGAAACAAGGCCATAGCGTTGGGTTATTCAACTGGACTTGTTGAATCTCAAGAGATTTTGCCAGGACATAATTGATCAGCGAATTAATGTATGACTTTTTACTTCAAAAGCTTCTAGATTTTAGAAGCTTGATTTTGAACTGATGACTGAATCCATTTCAGAGAATCATGAGGTTGCTAAGCCTTCGAAGTTGCTACTTGTTGATGATGAACCAGGTATGCGAGCAGCAGTGCAGGCTTATTTGGAGGATGAGGGTTTTGATGTAACTACTGCAGTGGATGGAGAAGATGGTTGGCAAAAAGCCAAACAGATGATCCCAGATTTAGTAATTAGTGATGTGATGATGCCTCGTTGTGATGGATATGGCTTATTAAAGAGGTTGCGAGAAGACGAGCGCCTTGGTGGCACACCTGTGATATTTCTTACTGCTAAAGGGATGACGGTTGACCGAACACAGGGATATCAAGCTGGTGTTGATGATTACATCCCTAAACCTTTTGATCCCGATGAACTTGTTGCGCGTGTCCGCAATGTTGTGCGTAGACAAGATAGGTTGCTGACCGAGGCCGCACGCTTTGCTGATGCAGATGTTGGGCAAATGGCAAGACAGATTACAGAAATTCGGTCTCTTCTTGGCCAAAGTGAAGCTGCTTTATCTAAGGAGATTCAGGTTCATAATTTCACTCCAAGGGAAGCAAGTGTGCTGCAGTTAGTTGCGGAAGGCCTAATGAACAAAGAAATTGCTAGAAAACTTGAAACTTCAATACGTAATGTCGAGAAGTATGTAAGTCGTCTATTTGCAAAAACAGGGACATCAAGTCGCACAGAATTAGTTCGATATGCACTGGAGAATAACTTAGTTGATTAATTAATTAAGTTATTCTTTTTTTAAATTCTATTAGTTGAGAGAAATAGAAGGGGGCTTTATTTAATTTGCTTCTTATCAAATGAAAACCGCATGCATTAGCAGCGCTTATGATGCCTTTTTCTTTTAAGGTATAAGCTCGAGTCGTTTTGCTTGGCCCAGGAAAGAGTTGGCCAATCTTTTTTAAGATAGCTAAGAACGGAGTGTAAGGGGCAAAGCTAACTATCAATCTCTGTTCTGAGAGATTGCATAAATGACGAACCATCTCTTCAGCAGCTTCTTGTGGATAATGTATGAATACATCTAAGCAAATAACTGTGTGGAAGGATCCTTCTAAGCTCTCAAGGTCTGATGTGTTAAATGTTAAAAGCTTCATATTTACATCTTCAGCTTTGGCTCTTTGCTGTGTTTCTGTGATCATTGCAGCTGATATATCACTTGCATAAATTGACTTTGCTCCCATTTTTGCTAAGGGAATGCTCAGGCTTCCAACTCCACACCCTGCATCACAGAAACTTATTGTTTCAATATTATTTTCTTCTTTAATCCAGGACAGAACATCATCAACTGTTTTTTGATGGCCTATTCGAATATTCCGTTGCACATTATTTACATCATCGCTATCGCTATAAATCCGATTCCAGCGGTCAAATCCCATGCCGTTGAAGTAGCTTTTTACTTCGAGTTTTTCGGCTTGCTTAAGGTCTTGTATGGACATGAATGATTGATAGAGGACGATAAATTTAAGAAGCGTGTTGCCAGGTTAGGTCTTTACCATCTTCTTTTGCATGCCATCGGAGTAATTTCCGAAAGGACTTACCTTTTATAAGTTGGTGACCACCTATCTCTTGGTCCAAAACTTGCCTAGGCGCCATGGTTGCTGACCAGATAGCTGCCGATGGATTGGCAGTCCATAAAGCAAGATTTTTGCAGCTGTCTAGAAGAGGTATCTTGGTTCCTGCAAGTCGCCCATCTTCAAGGCGACATGTGTCATTTTCAATTAATAGTATTTTGCCTCCAAAATGATGCCTCCCTTCCTTTAGTCCATATGGGGATAGTGAATCACTGACTAATACAATTTGATCAGGTGATAAACGTTGTAGAAGGGTGGCGATAGCTGGGTCTACATGCATGCCATCAGCAATTAGTCCAAGAGAGATTGAACGGTTCGCTAATGCAGCTGTTATAGGTCCAGGAGCTCTGTGATGGAGTCCTTGCATACCGTTAAATGTATGAGTCAACATGCTTACCCCTTCTTGAAAAGAACGTGCTGCAATTTGAGCATCAGCCATTGAATGGCCAAGGCAAACAATTATTTTTAGCTTTTTTAAGTATCGAATGATTGCATTTGCTCCGCTTAATTCTGGTGCAAGGGTTACAAGTTGAATTTCATGCTCAAAACCATTTATTCTTTTTTGAAGAGCACTTAAGCTTGGTTTGCATATATGTTCTATAGGGTGTGCACCTTTTTTATCTGTAGATATAAATGGTCCTTCAAGGTGTGCACCGATTAACCTGCATGTGGTTTCATTTGCAAAAGTTCTTGCGGCTCTTAATGTCTTTAGTGAGTTGCGTAACTTTTCGACTTCGCAACTTATAATTGTGGGACTTATATATTCTACTCCATCCCTCCAAAGTATTTTTAAAAGTTCTTTTAATGTAGGCAAATCTTTGTTATTTAAATCGGAGAAGGATATCCCTAATCCGCCATTGATTTGAAGATCTATTCCCATTGGACTTAGCCAGTCTCCATGCCAACTCTCACCTTTAATTGACAAGCTACTATTCATAGGATTAATTTCACATACTTGGTCAACTTCATTTAATAGAACCCACCAAAGAGACTCTTCTTTTGATTTTGAGATAGGTTGAGGTATTCGAATGTTGGTTATCTGTCTCATATGAGTAGATCAAAAGTCAGCTGTGCGAGATTGATATATTTTCGCCATTATTCATATTGAACTATGAAGTCGGGGCTTTGATTTTGGAAATTGTTAAACGAGAACCCTTGGTTGCTGTGGTCATGGGTAGTGACTCCGATTTATCAACGTTACAACCAGCTGTAACCTTGTTGGAAGATTTAGACGTGCCAATTGAGGTTAGGGTTTTGTCTGCTCATCGAACTCCTTTGAAGATGTTCGGTTTTGGCCAGAATGCTGATGATAGAGGCCTCAAAGTGATCATTGCAGGAGCTGGTGGTGCAGCTCATTTACCAGGAATGTTGGCAGCTTTAGTTTCTATTCCTGTAATAGGTGTTCCAGTTAAGACTAAATCGCTTGATGGCCTTGATTCTTTGTATTCGATTGTTCAGATGCCAGCAGGCATACCTGTCGCTACAGTTGCTATAGGAGGTGGATTAAATGCGGGTCTGTTAGCGGCTCAGATTTTGGCTATTTCTGATAGGAAATTAAAAAATAAGCTATGTGACTATCGTAATAAACTTAAAGTTCAAGTCGAAAATAAAGATAAAAAATTAGTTGACTTGGGCGTAAGTAGTTACTTAGATCAAAAGTAATTTATTATGAGATTACTTGATTTGTTTTAAGATTATCTAATACAAATTCGACGCAATTATGCAGCTGCTGGGTTCCTGTATTGAGAGCTATCTCAGGCTTTAAAGGTTCTTCATAAGGGCTGGAAATACCAGTGAAATCTTTGATCTCACCGGTTCTTGCTTTTGCGTATAAACCTTTTGGATCTCGTTTTTCACAAGTCTCCAAATCAGCTGCACAGTATATTTCGAAGAACTCTTGCTTTTTGACTAAGGATCTAGCTTTTTCACGATCAGCGCGAAATGGAGAAACAAATGCTGTTAGAACTATGATTCCTGCGTCAAGGAAAAGCTTTGCTACTTCTCCAATCCTTCTAATATTTTCTTCTCTATCAAGATCTGAGAAACCAAGGTCTTTGCAAAGTCCATGTCTAATATTGTCACCATCTAAGACGTATGAGGCTATACCCTTTTCAAAAAGTGCAAGATTCACTGCATTTGCAACGGTACTTTTTCCTGACCCTGAAAGACCTGTAAACCAAAGTATGGCACTTTTATGACCTAGTTTTGCAGCTCTTTCTTGGCGATTAACAGAGGCATGATGCCAAATTATATTTTTAGCTTTGCTGTTTGCTTCTGGTGTGGAGTGGGACATTGAAACTTTGTTGGTTTGTTTGATGGGGGAAAGATGATTTATGTCAGAAGGAATTTTATCCTCCTGATTTTTTTGGTTTCCAACCTTTTTCAGTTAAGTAGTTAAACGCAGAATTTACATGATCACCTTGAAGTTCGAGTGAACCATCTTTATAGGTACCACCGGTGCCAATTTTTGTTTTTAGCTCTTTAAGCAGATTTATTGATTGCTGAGAATTAAGGTCAAGACCAGTTATTAATGTAACGGTTTTCCCTTTTTTCCCAGATTTTATTCTACTGATTTTGATTTGATGGTTTTGTCTTAAAGCATTTGCCGTGGTAGCCGCATCATTTGTGGTTGCTTCAAAAGCTTGGAATTCTTGCCAGTTTCCTTTAGGCATTGGAAAAATCTTAGGCTGTTCTTATCTTCCGCCGATAGCAGGTGACAAGCACTCAATCCCATCAACCTAAACAAGTGGAACTAGCCGTTAACGCTCGTCCATCAGCTTTGGGTCGTTTTGGTCAATACGGCGGTCAATATGTACCTGAAACATTAATGCCTGCTCTTGCAGAACTTGAAGAGGCTTCAAGAAAAGCTTGGAATGATCCAAAATTTGTCGATCAACTTAATGGCTTGCTGCATTCATATGTTGGACGTTCTACACCTCTTTATGAAGCTGAAAGACTAACTGCTCATTATCGACGGCCAGAAGGCGGTCCAAGGATTTGGCTTAAACGAGAGGACTTGAATCATACGGGTGCTCATAAAATCAACAATGCGCTTGGTCAAGCATTGTTGGCTATTCGCATGGGAAAGAAGCGAATTATCGCTGAGACTGGCGCTGGTCAACATGGTGTAGCGACCGCAACTGTGTGTGCAAGGTTCGGGTTGGAATGCGTTATTTATATGGGTGAGGAGGACATGCGAAGACAGGCTTTAAATGTTTTTAGAATGCGTTTGCTAGGAGCTTCGGTGAAATCTGTAACTGCAGGAACCGCGACCTTGAAGGATGCAACTAGTGAGGCTATTCGAGATTGGGTGACGAATGTAGAAACTACTCACTACATTCTTGGTTCTGTTGCAGGGCCTCACCCTTATCCCATGTTGGTAAGAGATTTTCATGCTGTGATAGGTCAGGAAGCATTACAGCAATGCAAAGAATCTTTTGGAGGTTTACCTGACGTATTGATGGCTTGTGTGGGTGGAGGTTCTAATGCAATGGGTCTTTTCCATCCATTTGTTGAGGAAACCTCTGTGCGAATGATTGGAGTTGAAGCTGCTGGAGAAGGTATCTTGACTGGCAGACATGCAGCAACAATTACTGAAGGGAGTATGGGAGTTTTGCATGGTGCAATGAGTCTTTTATTGCAGGATGAGTATGGCCAGGTGCAAGAGGCTCATTCAATTAGTGCTGGTCTGGATTACCCAGGTGTGGGACCTGAGCATAGTTATTTGAAAGACATAGGTCGGGCTGAATATGTTGCTGTAACCGATCAGCAGGCATTAGATGCATTGCAGTTAGTTAGTGAGCTTGAGGGCATTATTCCTGCTTTAGAAACTGCGCATGCTTTTGCTTGGTTAGAACACCTTTGCCCAGAACTTACTCCTGGAACGGAAATAGTAATTAATTGTTCTGGCCGAGGGGACAAGGATGTTAATACAGTAGCTTCCAAGCTTGGAGTAACTATTTGACTCTTAAGACAATATGTATTCAAGATGTTTTGCAACACTTTGGACAGTTGCAAGTGCCGTTGAATAGGCCATTCTCATAGGTCCGATTAGCACTACTTGTCCTTTTCCTCTCTTAGAATTTTTGTATGAGGCTTGTACTACTGAACATTGTTTTAATGCATTTTTAGGATGTTCTGATCCAATCCAGACCCTGCTGCTTTCATGGGAATATGGTATTAGTGCGGTTGGTTGTGTATCTATTAGTTCTAATAAGGGTCGAAAACTCTCGCTTTTTCTGAATTCTGGCTGGGCTATTAATTGAGACATTCCATGGTAGACAACATATTCTTCTGTGTTTATCCTCGTATGGCTGTGACTTTTTATTGCTTCTTTTAATACAGATCCGCTGATATGAAGTTGAGGGGGTAGATGCGACCAATTGAGATTTCCATTAATTGATTGACCTAATTGAACACGAAACCACTCTTCTATTGATGGAATCTCTTTTGATGCTTCTTTTGGGAGTCTTAAATCTAAATATCTGACATTATTTGAGCTTTCTACGAGCATCACCAGAAGTCGATCGCCACTTTGAACTAGTCTGATTTCTTGAAGTATTGGTTTTGGCTTAATAGGCTTTGTAATTAGGCTCATTAGCCCTGTGAAATCAGTAAGTCGTTTGGTTAGTTGCCTTAATAAATCATCAAAAGCAGCCCATTGAAGGCTGATGGAAGTCAATTCTTTTTCGAGGTGTTGAGCTGCTGGTCCTGGTGGTGGAAGCAATTGATCGACATAGTGGCGATAGCCTTGAACACTTGGGATCCGTCCCGCTGATGGATGTGGTTGTTCTAGAAGCCCTTTTTGTTCAAGTGCCCCCATGGCTGACCTAACTGTTGAAGGACTGGCCTGCAGATTGAAACGCTTAACTAATGTTTTGCTGCTTACAGGCTCGATAGTATCCACATAGTGATGAACAGTGGCTTTTAGTACTTCTTGTTGGCGTGTTGGCAGCTTCTTCAAGTTACTCAGGGAATTACTTGGATATTAATTAGATTTTTAGGTGCTCCAAACTGTAATTTTTAGTTTCTTATCTTTAATATCTTGGAATAGTTTGGTCAATATTCAAGCTCCATGCATCGATTCCACCTTCAAGATTAAACACATCGTAGCCCCAATCTTGATTGATTAGCCAGGTGCCGAAATGCAAGCTTCTCACTCCTGCATGACAAATTACTATTATTGGTTGATCATTAGGAAGAATTTGTTTCAGTTCCTCAATCCAATTTGAAGCCTTGCTAAGAGGAAGGTGGATAACTTTTCTGGGGAATTTAGCAATCTTTAACTCTGTTTCTTCTCTCACATCTAGAAGGGTGAGCTTAGTTGTTTCCGATGATAACCATTGGTTAAGATCTTCTGGAGTGATTTGTTTGGGTTTTGCTTCCATCATTCTTCAAGTTTGATTTGATTAATTGGCTTAAAGGGATTAATGGTTAAAGATGATCTCATAAAAGGTTGACTTGCGTTATGAAGGGACGTGTTTTTGGAATATTGCTTGTACTCCTAACGCTTGTGCTTTGTTTGGTGGTTTTTTCGCGTGGATTATTAAATCTTCCTGTGCGTCACGAGATGATTCCGAGTCAACAACCATTGAATTTGCCTAGGGCGGCTCGATTTTCTCCTAATGATGCAGATTTGACATTGCATCTGATGGTTGACCCACGTGAAGTGCAGGATTATGTCGAAGTTTATGTAAGTCCAAAAGAAAGAAAAATAGCTAAGAGAACCATTGAAGAAATACGTGACGCTGTTTTTACCCTTGTTGGCCTTGATTTTGATTCAGAGTTGTCCGATTGGATTAATTATCCAACTAGCTTCACCTATTTCAACTCCCAACCTTCTCTTGAGTCTGGAGGATGGGTTTTAGCTCTTGCTGCAAAGGATGAGGGTGGGTCAAATCTTTTTTTGCAAAAATTTTGGGAAAAAAGATCTTCAGAAGGCTTTGAGCTGGATCAATATGATTACAACGGTATTGAGATAACTACTGGTAAGGATTTGCTTGTTGGTGATAGACCTATGCCTATGCCTATGCCTATGGCTTCGGCTTTGGTGTCGGACGATTTAATACTCATTTCATCAAGACAAAATGTTTTAGAGCATTCATTGGAATCTTCTGGATTGATCTCAAATAATCAGTTTGGTGATGCAAAAACTGAGGAGGTATTAACTCAAATTGATGATGGGTTGCTCTCTATATCTATTTCATATGAAGCTTTGATCTCTTGGTTCCAGTTCTCAGAAGATTGGATCGAAAATAAAAATATTAATAGGTTTATAGGTGGTATTTACTTGGATCAAAATGGACTAAATATCCAAGGATTACTGGAATTTATTAATCCTCTAAGTATAGACAAGTTGACATCAAAAGAACTTGCTTTAATGGATCATAGTATTATTGATGCTGCAGATTCTGTTGCTTTGATTCAATCTTCTAAAACAGATCTGAATTCTTCTAGGATTAATAAATCATTGACTCACTTTATAAGTTCAATTTTAGAAGAGGATCTTTCCAGAAATGCTATGAAAGTACCATTAATGATTTTTGATAATTGTAAAGGTCCGTTGTTGTGGGTTAGGAAACCTCAAGGATGGTTGATAGGCATGGATTTTGAAGACTCAGATATATCTAATCTAGATAAACTTTTCAATGAACAAGGCTTTTCAAGGAACTCGCTAAAAGTTGATCAGGATAATTTTCAGGTTTGGTCTAGATTGGGTATCAAGCAACAAGGGGGAATAGATCAGCTCTTTAATGAGGTAGCTGCAATTCTTTATGTTGAAGGAGATCATGTTTGGTGGGGTGAGACTCTTGGTTCGCTGCAGCAGCAAAATCAGAAAGATGATTCCTTTTTAAGAAGTCGTATGGTGAACTATTTGACGGTTGATCATGATTTAAATGTATCTGAGCTTCTTGTTTTGGGCTCTTCATCTGCTACGGAATTCTTAGAAAGATGGCATCCTTGGATTCTCTTACAAACTCTTAAAGGAAGTTCTCTTCAATCGATAGTTAAAGGATTCTCGCTGGCCTTGGGGTTTAATCAGAATGACGATCCCGGATTATTTATTCGGGCTTCTTTTCAGTTTGGATTTATTGATAAAATATTACTATTAAGCTAATAATTTACTTGATTCTTTTGATTTTCTATGAGTTGGTGAATGTATAGTATTTTGAGACTTATGAGATTTGCTTCTTTGAGTGGATTATTTCTCATTTTCAGTAGATTATGTTTAATTGTGCGCAGTTCCGTTTAAGTTGAGTATTAGTTGTTTAAAAGTTGTGGGGCAAAAGCAATTCATAGAAAGTAGTAGAGACCAAGGCGGTATAGTTTTTCGCCCTGGACTTGAAGGCGTTCCAGTAACTCATTCGGCGATTTGTGACATTGATGGTATTCAAGGCAAACTTTCGTATCGGGGATATTCAATTGAGGAATTGGCTTCTCAAAGCACCTTTTTAGAGACCACTTATCTGTTGATTTGGGGAGAATTGCCTAACCCTCAGCAATTGCGAGATTTTGAAGAAGAGGTGCAGCGGCATCGAAGGGTTAGTTTTCGTGTGAGAGACATGATGAAATGTTTTCCTGCGACTGGCCATCCCATGGATGCGTTGCAATCCAGTGCTGCTTCTTTAGGACTCTTTTATTCGAGAAGAGCCATTGATGATCCTCAATATATTTACGACGCTGTAGTTAGGTTGATTGCCAAAATTCCAACTATGGTTGCTGCTTTTCAGCTTATTCGCAAAGGCCAAGATCCAATTCAACCGCGCGATGATTTGGCGTACTCGGCAAATTTTTTATATATGCTTACGGAAAGGGAGCCAGATCCACTTGCTGCGAGGATATTAGATAAATGTTTAATTTTGCATGCAGAACATAGCCTTAATGCCAGTACATTTAGTGCCCGAGTTACCGCTAGTACGCTTACTGATCCATATGCAGTTGTTGCTTCTGCCGTAGGGACTTTGGCTGGACCATTGCATGGCGGTGCTAACGAGGATGTTTTAGCAATGTTGGAAGAAATAGGTAAACCTCAAAATGCAGCTAATTTTCTTCAAAAAGCAATAACTTCTAAAACCAAGGTAATGGGTTTTGGACATCGTGAATATAGGGTCAAGGATCCACGTGCATCTATTCTTCAAGGCTTAGCTGAAGAATTATTTGCCAGATTTGGAAAAGATGAAATGTATGAGGTTGCTAAAGCTGTAGAGGATGAGTCTCTTTTAAATTTGGCATCAAAAGGTATATATCCAAATGTAGATTTTTATTCTGGATTAGTTTATAGGAAATTAGGAATTCCACGAGATCTTTTTACACCAGTTTTCGCTATATCTAGAGTAGCTGGATGGTTGGCACATTGGAGGGAGCAACTTGGAGCTAATCGGATTTTTAGACCGACACAGATTTACACAGGCTTTTCAGGCAGGTCTTGGGCTCCGCCGGAGGATCGCTCTATGAAAGAAAGCAATTAATTTTATGCATTTATAGAATCAAGATGCTTAGTATTTACCCCATTGCACCTTTTGTCTTGCTAACTCCTGGTATTGACTTGGAGTTCTCTTTTACAGAGGCTTTGATTGGCTTTGGTTTGTCTCCTCAGCTTGCCCATTTGCTGTGGCTGCCTCTCCCAATGCTTTTAGTGCTTATTGGCGCTGTAGTTGGAGTTTTGGTGACGGTTTGGCTAGAGCGGAAGGTCTCAGCTGCCGCACAGCAACGCATTGGGCCTGAATATGCAGGAGCTCTAGGCATTCTTCAGCCTATGGCAGATGGCTTGAAGTTGCTTGTTAAAGAGGATGTCATACCTCATAGGGCCGATAGTTTGTTATTTACTCTTGGTCCAGTATTGGTTTTAGTCCCAGTAGTACTTTCTTGGCTCATAGTCCCATTTGGTCAAGATCTATTAATTAGTAATGTTGGTGTTGGAATATTTCTTTGGATTGCGCTTAGCAGTATTCAGCCTATTGGGTTACTTATGAGTGGTTATGCATCAAACAATAAGTATTCTCTCCTTGGAGGATTAAGGGCTGCTGCGCAATCTATTAGTTATGAAATACCTCTAGCTCTTTGCGTTCTTGCAGTTGTTATGATGACAAATTCTTTGAGTACAGTTGATATTGTTGAGCAGCAAAATAGCTCTGGTTTGTTGACTTGGAATATTTGGCGTCAACCAGTTGGATTTGTGATTTTTTGGATTTGTGCTTTAGCAGAATGTGAGAGGTTACCTTTTGACTTGCCTGAAGCTGAAGAAGAGTTGGTTGCTGGCTATCAAACTGAATATGCAGGAATGAAATTTGCTCTCTTTTATTTAGGTAGTTATATTAATCTCGTTTTATCTGCATTATTAGTTTCAGTTCTGTATTTAGGTGGTTGGGGATTCCCTATACCTGTGGAGTGGTTAGCCGGTTTGTTAAGGCAGCCTTTGGAGAGTCCTTTTGTTCAAGTTTTTACAGCTTCATTGGGCATTGTTATGACTATCCTTAAGGCTTATTTGCTTGTATTTTTGGCAATTTTACTTCGATGGACAACTCCACGGGTTCGCATTGATCAACTGCTTGATCTTGGTTGGAAGTTTTTATTGCCGATTTCCTTGGTTAATTTGCTAATTACTGCTGCTCTGAAACTTGTTTTCCCAATAGCATTTGGAGGCTAATGACAAATAAGGAAGAAAAATTGAATATTTCTTCCAAACAAAACATATTGGGTAGATCTACCTTTATTAGTCCTGAGGCTAGTAAAATTGGTTGGGTGCCAATAGTTAACTTTATATAGTTCCGTTCTTATGTTTGGCTTTCTCCAAAAAGTAGTTGACTACTCGCGTGAAGCGAGAGATGCAGCAAAGTATTTGCTTCAGGGCCTTGAGGTCACATTTGATCATATGCGCCGGAGACCTGTCACAGTTCAGTATCCCTATGAAAAACTAATTCCTTCGGAAAGATATCGGGGAAGAATCCATTATGAATTTGACAAGTGTATTGCTTGCGAGGTCTGTGTGAGGGTATGTCCTATTAATCTTCCGGTTGTTGACTGGGTGATGAATAAAGAGACTAAGAAAAAGGAATTAAGGAATTATTCAATAGATTTTGGAGTTTGTATTTTTTGTGGTAATTGCGTTGAATTTTGCCCAACAAATTGCTTGTCGATGACAGAGGAATATGAGTTGGCCGCCTTTGATCGACATAGTCTTAACTTTGACAATGTCGCATTAGGTAGACTTCCAACTAGTGTTACTACAGATCCTTCTGTTAAGCCATTAAGAGAGCTTGCGTATTTGCCTAATGGCGTTGTTGAGCCACATGATATTCAGCCTGATCAACCAAGGGCAGGGAAGTTGCCACAAGAGGTTCTGAATTCTCTTAAGAATGGTTCAAATGCCTTAGCTTCTTCTAGTGTTCAAAATAATGATTCTAGTTCGGGTCAGAAGAAAGAATGACTATCGCTAATTCCACTGAGCTTATTTGTTTCTTTGTTCTTGCTTCAGTAGTGGTAGTAGGTAGTTTAGGGGTTGTTTTGTTGGAGAATATAGTTTATTCCGCTTTTTTATTGGGCGGTGTATTTATGGCTGTGGCTGGTTTATATCTTCTTCTGAATGCAAGTTTTGTTGCAGCTGCTCAAGTGTTGGTTTATGTAGGAGCTGTGAATGTCCTTATTTTATTCGCAATTATGTTAGTTAATAAACGCGAGGCTTTGAAACCGATTGAAGGATTGCAGGTTAGACGGCTAATTTCTGGTTTTGTGTGTGCTGGATTGCTTGCTTTGTTGATGAGAGTCGCTTTGATTACGCCTTGGGAAGTTCCTGGTCCTACTTCAATTGGAGAGGAGGCAACTATTCGCATAGGTGAGCATCTATTTACCGACTATTTGTTGCCTTTTGAGCTTGCTTCTGTTCTTTTGTTAATGGCTATGATTGGTGCAATTGTTCTTGCTAGAAGGGATGTGATCTCATCAGATGTAGGTACTGGTCGAGAAGTTACCCAGGAATTAATAGAGAAGACTCAAGAACCACTTCTTGTAGATAAGAGCTCTACTTAAAAGCGAAGATGATTCTGACATCTACTATATTGACAATGCCAAACTCTTCTCCTGGATTGGTTCCACTTCAAGCATATTTAGTATTGGCTGCAATTCTTTTTTGCATTGGTGTTTGGGGACTTATTAATTCTCGTAATGCCGTTAGAGTATTAATGAGTATAGAATTAATGCTTAATGCCGTAAATATTAATCTTATGGCGTTTTCTTCGTATTTGGATGGAAGTTTAATTAGAGGTCAAGTGTTTGCTGTGTTTGTTATTACTGTGGCTGCTGCAGAAGCTGCAGTTGGCTTGGCTATATTGTTGTCACTTTACAGAAACCGTGTAACTGTTGATATGGAGCGATTTAATCTTTTGCGCTGGTAGAAAGTTATGCGAATAGATTTGGCCTGGGTAATTTATCGGGCTAATAGTGATTCTGCATTACAAGAGGCAAAATTTTGCATACAACTTTTTGAAGAATATGGAGTTCAAGTTTATAACTCTAAAGCTGGTCCTTTTGATAATCCTTATCCGGATTTGATCTCATCAGGAAATGGCCTTCCTGACTTGGCTTTGGTTTTGGGAGGGGATGGAACAGTACTGGCGGCCGCAAGATACCTGTCTATTCATCATATTCCAATACTTAGCTTTAATGTTGGAGGCCATTTAGGGTTTCTTACTCATGATCGAAGTGAAATTAGAGGTGGAAATCTTGTGGAAAGATTGAATAATAATGATTTTGTGATTGAAGAAAGAATGATGCTTCAGGGCACAGTAATGACAAGAAATAGGAAAACTAAGGATATGAATGTTTTAGATGATTTTAAAAAAGATTGCCAACCTTTGCTTGCTTTAAATGATTTTTACCTTCGACCTTATCCAAATGAAACTTCTCCTGCTTGTGATTTAGGAATAGAGATAGATGAGGAAATTGTTGATCAATATCGCGGAGATGGGTTAATTATGGCTACGCCTACGGGCTCAACTGCATACGCTATGGCTGCAGGAGGTCCGATTCTTCATCCTGGGGTAGATGCAATCATTGTCAATCCAATATGTCCAATGAGTCTTTCGAGCCGAGCTGTAGTTATCCCTCCTACTTCCCGAATAGTGGTATGGCCTCTTGGAGATAGTGCGAGAAGAGTAAAACTTTGGAAAGATGGTGTTAGTGCTGCTTTATTAAAGCCAGGACAATGTTGTGAAGTTAAGAAGTCTTCTCATAGTGCATTACTTTTGAAACTTGATCAAAGCCCTTCTTATTACCAAACATTATCTAGGAAGCTTCACTGGGCTGGAAGTTTTGCTAAAGAAATCTCAGCGTAAAGGTATTAATAATGTATTTGGAGATTGAAAGGAGATTTTTAGTACACGGGGATAGCTGGAGATCATTGATAGCTTCTTCTGAAGCTTTGTGTCAGGGTTACTTAGCTACAGCAGCTTCTACTGGTTTGACTGTAAGGGTACGAATCAGTGGAACTGATAAGGGGTGTATCACCTTAAAAGCCCCTGCCAAAGGATTTGCAAATTACGAGTTTGAATATCCGATCCCTGTGAATGACGCAGATTTGTTGATGGGTCTTTGTGTTTCTAGGCTAACCAAAACCCGCCATACATTAAGGATTTCTGAAGGTCATTGGATTGTTGATTGTTTTCATGGCGAGAATGCTGAGCTTGTTTTGGCTGAAGTAGAGCTTGAGAAATCTGATCAATTAATTACTCTTCCTGATTGGTGCGTGAGAGAAGTTACAGGAGAGAGTCGATGGAGTAATTTTTCGCTGGCTCAAAGCCCGATAAGTTCTTGGAAAGAGAAAGTGAGACAGCAATACGGCTTTTCAGGTAGTAGCGCTTTCCTTTAGAATATATTTATATTTGAAGTGAGCTCTTGGCTGGCTTCAAAAGAAGTTCAGGCTTCAGGAGGATTCGTTGTGATTGGCTTATACGACTCCGATGGCATTCTTCGCTTTACTGGTCGAGACCGTGAGGCTTGTTTGGCATATGCAGACTTATTTGAGCTTGATTCAAATAGATGTTCTCTGCATGCATTGCCTGAGGCAAGCTTTGGGATTCTTAAAAGGTTTAAGGGTTCTCGTCGTCGTCTGGGAGTGAGCAACAATTAAAACCATCTCTGCATATCTTTCCGTGATCCATTGCCCAGTTAAGAAGAGCAACTCTATTTTTTGATCCAGTCTTCGTAAACATATTACTGACGTGGTTATCCACAGTTCGTTTGCTAATTGTCAATTTTTCAGCGATTTCCTGGTTGGTAAGACCAGCAGCTACCAGATCAATGATTTCCATTTCCCTCGCAGAGAGGGTAATTGCTGATGAATTTGGAATTTCGCCTAACAAAATTGCCTCTCTTCCAACCCTGTTCTATATCTTAGGCAGACTTTTGGGTCAACGATCATTCATAGTAAGGAGGAGCCTTACAGATGTACGGATTTGAGTTCACTGCTACAACGCTCCATTGAGTCCGGGGCAGTAACAATTACAGCTGAAATCATGCCACCTAGGGGGTCAGATCCTTCTAGGGCATTTGAAACTGGGAAGTTGTTGGAAGGTCGTGTCCATGCAATCAATGTGACAGATGGCAGTAGGGCTGTAATGCGAATGAGTAGTCTTGCTCTTTGTAAATTACTTTTTGATAAAGGTTTAGAACCAGTTCTGCAGATTGCATGTCGAGATCGTAATCGAATAGCCATGCAAGCTGATTTGTTAGGAGCATATGCACTTGGCATCAGGAATGTTCTCTGTCTGACTGGGGACCCTGTTCGGGTAGGCGATCAACCTGATGCGAGACAAGTGAATGATTACGAATCTGTAAAACTTTTAAAGCAAGTTGCAGCATTTAATAGAGGAGAGGATCCAGTTTCAGGACAACTTATTGATGGAGCCACAAAACTTTTTGCGGGTGCGGCGGCGGATCCAAATTGCATGAGCTTGTCTGGCTTGCATAGACGACTAGAAAGAAAAAAGCAGGCAGGTGCAAAATTTGTGCAAACACAAATGGTTATGGAGTTGTCAGTACTTAAGCGTTTTTGTATTGAATTAGCTAAACCTCTTCAATTGCCAGTGCTTGCAGGCGTCTTTTTACTGAAGTCAAGTCGAAATGCTCGCTTTATTAATAAAGTTGTCCCGGGAGCATGTATTCCTGAGCATTTAATTTCTCGCTTGGAGGCAGCCTCAGATCCATTGAATGAAGGTGTATCAATAGCGGCTGAACAGGTAGAGCAATATTTGTCCGTTGCTCAAGGAGTTCACCTAATGGCTGTGAAGTCTGAGCAGTTAATTCCTGAAATTCTTGATCGAGCAGGAGTGAATTTAATGAATTAGTTGTTAGCAGGAGTCAAGTCTGTTCCCAGAAGCTCTGCCATTGCTTTTTGCTGAGGAGAAGGCTCAACAAGATCTTGTCTACGTGCGTCTGTGATCAACCAGTCAAGAGCAGCTTCTTGTAGATCAAAGTGATTGCCATTCTTACCAACACAGTATCTTCCGAAAACGAGTTTCTCGACTAGCTGGACGCCTGCACCGATGCGGGAATAGTCAAAAATAATTGAATTATCTATTGTTGCTCCTTCACAAATGTAACAACTAGGACCAATCATTGATGGTCCAATAATCGTTGCACCATCTTCGATCTTGGTCATACCTCCAACATATACAGGACCCTTGACTTGGATCTTGTCCCAATTCGCTGCCACATTGAGTCCTGTAAATACACCAGGGCGTATTTCTTTCCCAGGAATACCGACTTGTCGAACCTCTCCTAGTAGAACATTTCTTATTGCTTGCCAATAGTCTGGAACTTTTCCTATATCTACCCATTCAAAATCCATTGGAAGCGCATAAAAAGGAGCGCCGACCTCAACAAGCTTTGGAAATAGATCTGAACCTATATCAAAAGGAGTTTTTGAAGGTATATATTCAAAGATTTCTGGTTCAAATAGATAGATTCCTGTATTTATTGTGTCACTTAAAGCAACATCGACTGAGGGTTTCTCTTGAAATTCTTTTACTAAATTATTTTTATCAGTCACTACTACCCCATAACTACTAACTTGTTCTTTAGGGACTTTTTTTGTAATCAAACTTGCTAGAGCACCCTTTTCACGATGGCGTTTAACAGCCTCAGTTAAGTCTAAATCAATTAATGCATCTCCACATAGAACTACGAATGTATCATCAAAAAAATTTTGGAAATCTTGAATCTTTTTTAATCCTCCAGCAGATCCTAAAGCATCTCCTATCAATTCTCCTTCTTCAATTCTACCTTCAAAACTATAGGCAATTTCCACTCCAAACCTTTGACCATCCCGGAAGTAGTTTTCAATTTCTTCAGCTAGGTGTGAAACATTAACCATTATCTCCTTGAAATTATGCTCCTTAAGGAGTTCCAGCAGAAACTCCATTACGGGTTTCTGAAGGATTGGGATCATAGGCTTGGGGATCACGTGTGTGATCGGTTGGATACGAGTTCCCTTGCCTGCTGCCAGGATCATCGCCTTCATAGGCGTTGTATACCTCAGCTAGTTAGAACAACATAGACTGTCAAGCTAATTCTCATCTAGGCGGCAGCCGGCGTGGCAGGTGTCACGTCTAAGTTTTGAAGGGGAATTTGAGCAAATGTTCCAGGGGGAAGGATTCTTTTTAGCTGTAAGGGTGAATAGAGTGCGTTAGTTGCTTGTTCGAGTTCTATTTTTCCTTGTGAGGATAAAAAAAGTAGTGCCCAAAAAACGCCAACTCGATCAGTATCTAGATCACTAGCAGCTACTTCTTTCCACTTGTTGACTAATAGTTCAAAATCAATCCAATTCATAGCTGGCTCCCACTCATTGAGAAAAAGATTTAAGGCAGCAGTGGTTTCAGGAAGTTTTTCGCGATGGGCTAAGGCGGTTACTTGAGCTATGGCCTCTCGTTTGCTAAATCGTTTGGCCTTTTGACGTCTTCGACTTGCTAATTCATCATTTTCTAGTTGCTGAGCTATTGATTCCAATTGCTCGATTAATTCTCCTAGGCTTACAGGGCGACGTAGGGGTGGTGGGGCTACGGGACGACGCAATAAGTGGCGTTCTGGTCTTTTTGGAAGGATAAAACTTGGATCAAGCCAGCCTTGTTCAATTAAATCTTCCTCGAAATCTTCTTCAAAACTATTTTCTGGTGGGAAGGTTTCAGATTCGAGAACTTCGGCTTTTAATCCAACTAATACAGATGCTGCAAGGAAGGCTTCGCTGCTCTCAGCTAAATCTTGTTCATAGCTTCCGCCATTTAGAGCTGATTGATCAGAAATTTTCTTTGGAATTTCGATCCTTTGCCGTAATTGATCTAGGAAGCCATCTATTACGGCGATAACGTCAACATCCCAAGGGTCTATCTCTCCTTGTTGTGCTGCGTCTTGTAGTAGACGAATTGCTAAGCGAGCCCCAGCATCAGCTCTTGTGACTAGCCCTTGATTGGTCAAGAAAGATATTAAGCTTTTAATAACGTATCTATCTTGAGGCTCTAATGCCAGGTCAGCCTTAGCAATTTATTTATTGTTTAGTCCAAGAGAAGAGATGGTTTTTTGATTTAAATAGGCTTAAAAGGAATTTTTGGAGGATTCATAGAGCTAAGTAAAATATTTTGATTTCGAATAATTGGTGCAGTTGGTTGGCTTAACTTTTCTATAGCATTTAGGTTACGCTTTACAAGTGCTTCTATGGATGAGTTATAGCTTTCTGTCATTAGTCTTGGGTATAAGCCTATTCCAATTATTGGGATTAAAAGACAACTAATTATGTATATTTCTCTAGGCTCGGCGTCAACAAGTTTTGTTGTGGAAACAAGTTGAGTATTTTCCTTTCCAAAGAAGATTTCTCGAAGCATGGACAGTAGATATATAGGAGTCAGGATTACTCCAATAGCAGCTAGACCTGCTATAACAATTCTGAAAGTTAACGTATAGGTTTCATCTGTTACTAAACCCGCAAATACCATTAGCTCAGATACAAAGCCGCTCATTCCAGGCAAGGCTAAAGATGCAAGAGCACAGACCGTCCAAAGTGCAAACATAATTCTCATCTTTTGTCCTACACCACCCATTTCATCTAGTTGTAAAGTATGAGTTCGGTCATAGGTTGCCCCAACTAGAAAAAATAAACTCGCGCCGATTAATCCATGACTAATCATTTGAAGCATTGCCCCACTTGTTCCTAGGGAGCTAAAGCTACCTATACCTATTAAAACAAATCCCATATGACTTATTGAGCTATAGGCAATTTTCCTTTTTAGATTCCTTTGAGCAAATGACGTTAGAGCTGCATAAATGATATTTACTACCCCTAAAATAATTAGCAGTGGTGCGAATTGAGCATGTGCTTCAGGAAGTAATTGCGCATTGAATCTTAGAAGGGCATAGCCACCCATTTTGAGAAGTATTCCGGCAAGAAGCATGTGAACAGGAGCAGTTGCTTCGCCATGTGCATCAGGCAGCCATGTATGCAGGGGTACTATTGGAAGCTTTACTCCAAAAGCAATAAGTAGTCCTGCATAACAGAGTATTTGGAATCCTGTTCCAAAACTTCTTTGTGCGAGCTCGGTGTATTCGAAATTTGGACTACCTCCGCCAAAGAATCCCATTGCGAGGGCTGCCAGAAGAATGAAAAGAGAACTTCCTGCGGTATAGATAATGAATTTTGTAGCTGCATATTGACGTTTTTTACCGCCCCATATTGCGAGTAGAAGATAGACAGGTAAAAGTTCTAGTTCCCATGCCAAAAAGAAAAGCAGCATGTCTTGAACTGCAAAGACGGCTATTTGACCGCCATCCATTGCGAGTATTAAAAAGAAAAAGAGCTTTGGTTTAAAGCTCACTGGCCATGCAGCTAAAACAGCTAATGCAGTAATAAAGCTCGTAAGCAAAATTAATGGCATCGAGAGCCCATCTGCACCTACTGACCAAGTGAGACCAAGTTGTGGAAGCCAGGTGAATCTTTCAGATAGCTGTAAACCTGCCTCAGTAGGGTCGAAACCTTTTAGGTAGGCACCAATCGTTATTAAAAATGTTGTTAGTGCAATTACCAACGCATACCATCGGACCTGTTTGCCTTCTCCCTTATCAGGGATAAATGGTACAAACAATGCTCCGACAATTGGGAACAGGATGGAGAAACTCAACCAGGGGAATTGAGCATTTAGTTCACTGGAAAGAAGCATCTCAGTAGGCTCAAGAGCTCCACTTATGGCAAATTCCAGATTTGGCACGCCTTTTCAGCATTTAATGGAGTGTAGAAATGCTTTTGGATAAGAGAACGTTTAGATAGGCGATGGAACACAGAAGGAAAGATTTGAACTTAACCAGTTGCTGGTCCTAGAACACCGAAAAGCACTACTAGCCCTATTACTCCCCCAAACACAATTAGGGCATAGAACTGAGCTCTGCCTGTTTCGAAATACTTCAAACCCTCCCCACTGCCTAAGGTGAGCAAGCCAGTCAGATTTACAACACCATCAACAACTTTTGCATCAACCTCTAGAACTTCCCGAGCAAGCTTTCGACTTCCTTTTACAAAGATTTTTTCGTTGATTTGATCTAAAAACCATTTATTGGAAAGAAATTGATTGATTTTTGGGAATCGCTCTACAACAAGCTTCTTAAGGCTGATTCTTTTAAGAGCGTA
>QCFN01000019.1 GCA_003280245.1 Prochlorococcus sp. AG-363-J23 | reverse complement strand
AGCGGCTCAATAGGGCTAATGACTATTAATTCGTACAATTGACAAATCCTTCTGAAATAACTCAAGGAATTAACCGCCAATATGGCATACCTGCGACATTTGACCATCGCCTAAAAAAAGGTCGTCTTCGCCTCTGGGAAAAACTACTGCCTCTTCCTTGGGAACTTTGGCCTGCAGAATCAAGATTATTATTGTCATTAATAGCATTTTGGTGCCTTTCAGGTTTATTAATTTTGGGATCGGCTAGCTGGTGGGTCGCAAGTAAAGAAATGGGAGATGGAGCTTATTACATCAAACGACAAATGCTTTGGATGATTACTGGATGGAGCCTTCTATCTCTTTGCTTATCAACAAATATTCGCGGATGGCTCAAACTTGCCGGACCATGCATTTGGACAGGTGTTGTCTTATTAGTAACAACCCTGCTAGCAGGAAGTACTGTTAATGGTGCAACTAGATGGTTAATAATCGGTCCAATACAAATTCAACCCTCAGAACTAGTCAAACCTTTTGTGGTTTTACAAGCAGCAAATCTATTCGCTAATTGGCATCGCATCTATTCAGATCAAAAACTGCTTTGGATGGGATGCTTCGGATCACTTTTATTACTTACACTAAAACAACCAAATTTAAGCACTGCAGCACTAACTGGTATTTTGCTTTGGCTTATAGCTCTTGCTGCAGGTTTAAGGTGGAGGAGCTTAATTGGAACTGCTGTTGGAGGAATACTTCTAGGAACAATAAGCATCCTAATTAATGAATATCAGCGTCTTCGTGTGATCTCATTTCTCGATCCTTGGCAAGATGCTCAAGGTTCAGGCTACCAACTAGTTCAAAGTCTTCTCGCTATTGGTTCAGGGGGCTGGCTAGGCGAAGGATATGGCCTTTCTACACAAAAGCTGCAATATTTACCAATTCAAAGCACTGACTTCATATATGCCGTTTTCGCCGAAGAATTTGGATTTATCGGATCCTTAATACTTCTTTTCTTCCTAATGCTTTTTGCTTTTGTTGGCTTAAAAGTTGCGATTAGATGTCAAAGTAACCAAGCACGACTGGTTGCGATAGGGTGCACAACACTATTAGTGGGTCAGTCAGTTATGAATATTGCTGTTGCCTCTGGAGTAATGCCCACTACAGGCTTACCTTTGCCTATGGTTAGTTATGGAGGGAATTCTCTATTGTCAAGTCTTCTAATTGCAGGCTTACTTATAAGATGCTCTCTTGAATCGACCGGTTTTATAGGGAAACGTCCTCCTCGTAATATTCGTAAAAAGATATGGTGATAGGTCTATTTATCTTGTTATAAGACATTTTTATGCCCAATATTCAGTTATTTATCTCCGACCTTGCTCAGAGTAGTGAGCACATAATTCAAGAGGGCCTAAGTAACCCTGGTCCCATAACTTTGCTCATTGTTTTTACGGCAGGTCTACTAACTAGTCTCGGACCATGCTCTCTATCGCTGCTTCCTGTAACAATTGCGTTTCTCGCAGGGTTTAAGGACCAATTAAACCCTTTTCAAAGAAGCTTTTCTTTTTGCAGTGGGATTGTAGGCTCTCTTTTATTTTTAGGAAGTCTAAGCAACCTTTTAGGACGCATATATGGGCAAGTCCCAAACATAATTCCCATTTTCGTTGGGAGCTTGGCTGTAGTAATGGGGCTAAACCTTTTAGGTTTTCTGCGTCTGCCTTTACCTCAAGGACCTGACCCCAAAAATTGGGGACAAGCTGTACCACCATCTTTTGCTCCTTTTTCTGCCGGACTGGCCTTCGGTCTTGCATCCTCACCCTGCACAACTCCAGTATTAGCAGTCTTACTGGGCTGGATTGCTCAAACTAAAAATCCAGCGATAGGGTGCCTACTCCTCATATGCTTTGGATTCGGTCAAGTTATACCTCTCTTCATTGCAGGATCAGCCGCAGCAACAATCCCAAATTTACTTGCCCTAAGACCAATAGCTCAATGGATCCCAGCTATAAGCGGAGTAGTTCTTTTTACAGTAGGAATGCTAACTCTCCTAGCCAAATGGATTTAAAATGGCAGCTCTGAAGAAAATCTTTTTTTGGATTGCCGACCTAAGAATTGCAATAATCCTTCTACTAGTAATTGCTATCGCAAGTTCAATAGGAACAACTATTCCTCAAGGTGAAGCAGTGGATATATATTTAGATCAATACAATCAAAATCCATATCTAGGCTTTATAAATGGTCAAGCACTACTTTTTCTTGGCCTAAATCATATATACACCTGTTCTTGGTTCCTTATTCTGCTTACTTGGCTAGGACTTGCTTTAATTAGTTGCACAATTCGCAGGCAATTACCTTCTCTAAAAGCTGGTTTAAAATGGATTGATTATAAGGAGCCCCGTCAACTAAGCAAACTTGCAATTGCAGAAACAATCCCATTTTCTAGTATCCAAATTGAAATTGATAGCTTTGCAAATCTTCTAAGAAAAAATGGTTGGCAAGTACAATCTAAGCACAATCGTTTTGCTGCTCGTAAAGGGTTAATAGGAAGAATTGGGCCACCTTTAGTTCATATTGGATTTATTTGTTTAATGATTGGGGCAGCATGGGGAGCCCTTGCCGGAAGTAAGTTGGAAAAATTTCTAACTCCTGGAAATTCATTAGAGTTATTCAATCAAAATGGAAACAAACAATATATTATTAATCTAAAAAAGTTTAAAATTGATAGAAGTCCTGCTGGCGAACCTGAACAATTTAGATCAACATTAGAAATCTTTGAAGACGAAGAAAATTCAGGAAGAACATACAATCTAAGTGTGAATCATCCACTTAGATTTAAAGGGATCACTATTTATCAAGCAGATTGGTCACTTGCTGCGATAACACTTCAGATTGATCAAAGTCCACAATTACAACTCCCACTAACAAGGTTCCCAACACTAGGGGAGAATATATGGGGAGTAGTATTACCAACTAATCCTGATGGCAGTGAACCAGTACTTTTAAGTACTTCCAAAGAATCAGGACCAGTTCAAGTTTTCAATGAAGAAGGAGATCTCCTGACGAGTTTGCGCCCAGGCTCTTCTGCATTTAAATTCAAAGGGATTTCACTGAAGGCAATTGATATTTTGCCATCTAGCGGCCTTCTCCTAAAGCATGATCCTGGCGTACCGCTTGTATACACCGGTTTTGCAATCACACTAATTGGTGGATTAATAAGTATGATTTCAACAAAAAAGCTTTGGGCTATAAAAGATAGAGATTCGATCCATATAGCTGGAATTTGCAATAGAAACCTTGAAGGTCTAGCAAACGATTTACCCCAATTAATTAATTCTGCATCAACTGAATCAAGTCAGAGCTCAATTCTTTGACCATGAGCAACAAGAACAACCATATGGACATTACCTCTAGGGTTAAAGTCTGCCTCTAGTTCTATCCAGTTAGGATTCACTGCTAAAACAAAATCGTCAAGAATTCTATTCGCAACTTCTTCATGAGAAATCAACTTATCTCTATAGGAATTAATATAAAGCTTAATCGATTTCAACTCCATAACTTTTAGGTTGGGTTGATATTTCAAGCGAAGAATAGCGAAATCCGGATATCCGGAGAAAGGACATTTACATGTAAATTCTGGAAACTCAATAGAAATCTCATAAGGTCTTTCTAAAGATGGGTTGTCAAAACAAATAATCTCTGAATCAGCAATCTTGCGCTCTCCATAGAGGGGAGTTCTTGTTTGAGGTTGAGGTTGAGGTTGAGGTTGAACACTAGTCACTTTAGAAAGTCTTTCAAGTTTCAATTTGACCTTCTAAGAAGCTGCATAGAAGATCCTGAAAGCATTATAAGTAGCAAAATCTTTGTATTACATAATTTCATCCTATTTATCCTGTCAATTTAACAATGGTTTAAATCAAGACCTTTTATATAATAAGGGGATTTCCCATAGGAACTTAAATTAAGAATCTATTGGCAAAACTCTTCAAAGAACTTTCATCTCAGATCTCTCAATTATTCCCAATAGAATACTTGCCTTAAAAAACCTCAAAAAGTTTCATTGCTCCTGTCAGTGAATAAAGTTTTCAATAAAGATACAAAAAGGCCCTTAAAATTTGATTTTGTAGCAACAGTCACAGAGATAATTCTTGTTACCCCCCCTAATAGGTCAGAGAGTTCCACCCAACATGGACATATTGCTTATTTCACTGGGCGAAGGAATACAAATACGACCTAATAGCATTTATGGAATGTTATGGCTTCAAACCCATTTTGAAAACGATCACTGGAATGCACTGGCCTCTAGCCAGGTAAATCTTCCAAAAAAAGATGCTGAAACAATGTTCCTTGATGCTGAGCAAGCTGGCTTAAGCTTGAGCTACATTCCCTCACTATCGCTGTCAAGTGGGCTATAAATGGTAAGTAAAGAAGTACTTGGGCTTTCTTAAATGAAAAAAGTCGAAGCAATCATCCGCCCATTCAAATTAGAGGATGTAAAGCTTGCTTTGGTTAATTCTGGAATAGTGGGCATGACGGTCAGTGAAGTCCGTGGATTCGGCCGTCAAAAAGGTCAAGTGGAAAGATATCGAGGCTCAGAGTTCACAGTGGAATTTCTCCAAAAGCTCAAAGTAGAAGTCGTAATAGAAGATGAAAAGGTCGATCAAGTTGTCAAAGCAATATCTGAAGCTGCAAAAACTGGAGAGATAGGAGATGGAAAGCTCTTTATTAGTCCTGTCGAATCGGTTGTACGTATACGTACAGGAGATCGTGATGGATCAGCGCTTTAGGACAAAGTTCTAGCAACCATTTGATTAATTTCTAGCAGAGCATTATTTTCTTCTTCGCGTAACCAGAGGAGATATTCATGGTTACCTGCAGGGCCTGTAATTGGAGAAGGGATAATTCCGTGCGGATACCAGCCAACTTTTAAGCAGGATTCCAAAACCCTTTCTAAGGCCATCTGATGCGCAAAAGGATCTCGTACTACTCCACCTTTCCCGACTTGTTCTCGACCGACTTCAAATTGTGGTTTCACTAAAACCACGGCCTCTGCTTCTCCAAATTTGAGTAAACCTTTAATTGCTGGCAGTACAAGCCTTAGTGAAATAAAAGAGACATCTACAACCGCAAACGTTGCCCAATTATCGCTCGCTACGTATAAATCATCTGGTTTAAGTGTTCTCAAATTTGTTCGTTCTTTTAACACAACTCTTGAATCTTGACGAAGTTTCCAGGATGTTTGTCCATATCCAACATCCACTCCATAAATACGTGCAGCCCCATGTTGCAAAAGGCAATCAGTAAAGCCTCCTGTCGAGATTCCACAATCAAGACAGACTTTGCCTAGAACTTTTAAATGAAAAATCTTAAATGCTTCTAAAAGCTTTTCTCCACCTCTAGAAACGAATCTGGGAGGATGTTTAACTTTCAAAACCAGTGTTTCTGAGACTTCTACTCCGGGCTTGTCCAGGACTTGTCCATTAGCATCACTTACCTTGCCAGCACGAATAAGTTGCTGTGCTTTTTGCCTAGAAGGAACAAGGCCTAGGTCCAATAAGTGCATATCTAGTCGACGTTTTTTGGACATTTCGTTATAAACAAGCAGAAAAACCGAACAAAAACCAAGGAAAACTACTATTTCCCAAAGATACCGAGAAGATCATCTGAAGCCACGCAAAAGGACGTGTCTCAATCAACTCAAAACAAAGGCTTTCCAAAAAGCCAATCTAAGCAGCCCCTAACCCTTAATGCATTGCAGTTAATGCATGGTGAAAATGTGCTGGAGCTACTACGACCAGGAACCTTCGTAAAGCTTGATAATCAACCCCATGATCTTCCCCCGTTTCAAGTAATTCATTGCAAAGGAGGGCGGTGCTCAGTGCGCCAACAATCATGGGGAAATCATGTCAAATGGGAGGTTGAACACCATCGACTGACATCAACCTGATCCAAAGATTTAAGTTTAAGTACAAGTTCAGCATTTTTAACCCCTTGATAGAGCGTTACACCCTCCCCGAGATGGGAGAGATCTGGACAGAGCAAGCCAAGTATCAAACCTGGCTTGATGTCGAATTGGCTGCTTGTGAAGCTAATTACCGTCTGGGAAGAATTCCAAAGGAAGACATGCAAAAGATCAGGGATCTAGCAGCATTTGAACCTGAAAGAATTCTCGAAATCGA
Organism: Prochlorococcus sp. AG-363-J23; assembly: GCA_003280245.1. GTDB lineage: Bacteria > Cyanobacteriota > Cyanobacteriia > PCC-6307 > Cyanobiaceae > AG-363-J23. The sequence continues at coordinate 21,776 of QCFN01000019.1, read as the reverse complement.
AGCTGAGGTTAAACATGACGTAATTGCTTTCCTAACAAATGTCAATGAGCATGTTGGAGATGCTGGGCGTTTCATACATGTAGGTATGACCAGTAGCGATGTCCTCGATACTGGTCTAGCAATCCAACTCAAAAGCTCAATTGAAGTTCTTCGGAAAGAATTGGGAAATCTTGAAACCTCGATACGGATACAAGCAAAAAAACACAAAGAGACTGTCATGATTGGACGATCTCATGCAATACATGGAGAACCAATTACCTTTGGATTCAAACTGGCTGGTTGGCTAGCCGAAACACTACGAAATTCAGACAGGTTAAAGCGACTTCAAGCTGATATTGCAGTCGGTCAAATTAGTGGCGCAATGGGAACTTACGCTAACACCGACCCAGAAGTAGAGCGACTAACATGCAAAGAATTAGGACTTAAAGCCGACACTGCAAGTACCCAAATTATTTCTAGAGATAGGCATGCCGATTATGTTCAAACTCTTGCCTTAATAGGTGCATCACTAGATCGGTTTGCGACAGAAATCCGCAACCTTCAACGCACAGACGTATTAGAAGTCGAAGAAAATTTCGCGAAAGGACAAAAAGGAAGCTCTGCCATGCCACATAAACGCAACCCAATTCGAAGCGAGAGGATCAGTGGCCTATCACGAGTATTACGTAGTTATGTTGTTGCAGCTTTGGAAAATGTAGCTCTCTGGCATGAACGAGACATAAGTCACAGTTCTAACGAAAGAATGATGCTTCCTGACTGCTCAATTACACTACACTTTATGCTTCGTGAAATGGCACAAGTAATAACTGGGCTTGGCATATATCCAGAAAATATGCTCAGAAATATGAATATCTATGGAGGTGTAGTTTTCAGTCAAAGGGTCTTACTCGCACTAGTTGAAAGTGGCTTAAGTAGAGAAGAGGCATACAAAATTGTCCAAAGGAATGCCCATTCATCATGGAATAAAATTGGAGGCAACTTTAAACAAAGCCTGCATTCAGACCCTGAGGTTACCAATCAACTTAACAACGCAGAAATTGAAGAATGCTTTAGCACTACCCTTCACAAATCGAATCTAGAGGTAATCTGGGATAGGCTTGATCTATAAAAGTTTTGCAATGAAATGCCTAAATTACTATGTTCGCCCAAACCTCTTTTAATGATACTCAGACTCAATCGAAAACATTAAGCTAAACCAATTACCAGAACAATCAATAAGTACTCTAATGAACTTTTTATTCATTCTTACTTTCAAACAAAATAATGACTAGTCATTTACGAAAAGAGCGTGACAGTATGGGGACAGTTGGAGTCCCTAAAAGCGCCCTATGGGGGGCACAAACTCAACGCTCTCTAGAAAATTTTTCGATAGGTTATGAGAAGATACCAATTGGACTAATCCATGCATTAGCACTCATTAAGCAAGCTGCTGCTATAAGCAATTATCGACTAGGCGTACTAAATGAATATGAGCGTGATCTAATTGTTGAAGCTGCTATTTCCATAGCACATGGAAAGCATGACAATCAATTCCCTCTCAAAGTATGGCAAACGGGTAGCGGGACTCAAACCAACATGAATGTTAACGAGGTTATAAGCAATCTCGCATCAATAGCCTCAGGGAATGATTTAGGAAGCCACAAACCATTACATCCCAATGATCATGTCAATAAATCACAATCTACCAATGATGTTTTTCCTTCTGCAATCCATATTTCTGCTGCAGAAAGAATCACAAATTTTCTCTTGCCTGAATTAGATAAATTTATTAATTCATTAGATATTAAAAGCAATAAATGGCAGGGAATTATTAAAGTAGGTCGCACTCATCTTCAAGATGCAGTTCCCATCTCACTTGGCCAGGAAGTATCGGCATGGAGAGATCAAGTTTCAAATTGCAAAGCGAGAATCCAAGACAGTCTAAAAGAACTTTTTCCTCTTCCATTAGGTGGTACTGCGGTTGGGACAGGAGTAAATACGCCTCCTAATTTTGATATCGAAATAACAAAAGAGATCTCTTTGCTTACTAATTTACCTTTTTATTCATCCATTAACAAATTCGCCTTAATGGCAAGCCACGATGGATTAGTTAACTCAATGTCTCAGCTACGTATTCTGGCTGGCACACTTTTAAAGATAGTCAATGACATTAGGCTTCTAGCTTGTGGCCCAAGAGCAGGTCTAGGGGAACTTATTTTGCCAGCGAATGAACCAGGAAGCTCCATCATGCCTGGGAAAATAAATCCAACTCAATGCGAAGCTATGGCAATGATTTGCACTCAAATAATAGGACTTGACTTAGCCGTTTCTCTCGCCGGAAGTGGAGGTCATCTACAAATGAATGTATACAAACCATTAATTGGATTTAACCTTTTAAATAGTATTGAATTACTACTAGATTCTCTCCAAAGTTGTCGAGTATCAATGATTGAAGATATGGAGCCAAATAGACAGAAAATACACAATGATCTTCAACAATCTCTAATGCTAGTCACTGCATTAGCTCCAGAAATTGGTTACGAAAAAGCAAGCGAAATTGCACATAAAGCATATAAAGAAAATCTCAACCTGAGACAGGCAGCAATCAAGCTTGGATACATTGATGAAATCGAATTTGATCGACTTACCGATCCAAGTTCAATGGCTAACCCTCATTCTTAAAGTCAGGAACTCTTTCCGTAGCAGGATTCATATCATTGATATCTGAAGTCATTAGAATTTCATCTGCCTCACAAACAGGAAAACGATTTATAGCTTTTAATGCATGCCGAGCTTTACTACGCAACTGCTCAGTAATCAACTGACAATATGGCACTTGCGATAACAAATCAATTGTACGTCTCATAATTCTCACAACATCTCCTTCATCAAGGGAAGTATTAGATATCAAATCATTCCAGGGACACCCCCTTGCCCAGGCATCAATCAAGCCCATTAATTCTGTTTCCAGCCAAATAGATATAGAAACATTATGTTTCTCTTGAGCACGTAAAAGTTCTCTGCGAATTGCACACAATTCATTTAAAGCTTCTAAAGCTTGGGGAGGGGAGGAATAAGCAGTCCACAAATCTGGCCTTTTCATCTCTAAACTTATTGCTCCACAAACTGCTGCAAAATCTGATGGTTGAAGCTCATCTAAATGACCACTCATCAAAGCAAGACCTAACCAAAGCTCGTTGTCACCTCGAAGAGCTCCTACAGTCATACCCATCTCTGTAGGCGTCAACTCATCAAGACATCCAAAATGCTGCAAAATATCTATTAATGATAAAAAAGTATCCCAATGTCGATTAGCACGATGGTGAAGAAAGTCTTGTCTCTCACGAATTTCAATTTCTAACTCTTCCATACGCTTTTGATGTTTCTTTATCTTTTTTCGATCACCCCAGTTATGAGCAGGAAGTTTCTCTATTTGGTTCTCTAGTTTATTAACAAGATTCATCTGGGTCAAAACCTCGCTAGCGAGGTCATACTGAGGTGTTCTCATATCATGAGTCTTGGCTATTTGCGAGATAATTTTTGCAATCTCTTGAGTTTTGTTATCACCATGAGAGGTCTCACCAGATCGTCTCAACTGCGGTTCAATCAAACTTTCTACCTTCAAACAACTTAATTCTGCATGCAAACTCACTACTGACTGACAAGGCAAAAGCACCCACAAATTTTCCTCCGTAAGGCATAACAATAAAGGGAATTGACCTGATCCTTGAATTTTATCGACTAATACTGCAGGTGTTACGCGACCTCTTAATTGAGGAGCCTTCAAACTAACCAAAGTTCCCAAACTTGCAAACTGCAAAGCAAGAGTCAACTCATTGGCTAATGTTTCCGAAGCCTGCTTCTGCAAAATTCTTAGCAATCTTCTCTCTTCCCTAAGCCGACCTCGTTTCTTTTCATAATCTTCAAAATCTTCCCAAGGGATATCACCCGCCAAGCCTTGCAACTTTCCTAATTGTGAAGTTAACTTCTCAATTATTTCCTCTTCCTCAACCAAATCCAAACTTGCTAAATATCTACCAAAACTACGCTCTACTAATTCCTTCGCTTTAAAAAGATCATTGTGTTGTAAGAGGTTCAAAACCATTCCATAACTTGGTGAAAACTGACTAATTAGGGGATCTGCAGAACTAATAGCCAATTGTCCTGCCTCTCTTACTCCTTCAAAACGACTTTGAACCGTAACTACAAAACCTTGAGAATCAAGACCTCTTCGTCCGGCCCTACCAGCCATTTGAAGGAATTCACTTCCCATCAATGATCGATGGCCTTTTTCAGTCCGTTTTGATAAAACCGAAATCACAGTGCTTCTTGCAGGCATATTTATTCCTGCCGCAAGAGTCTCAGTAGCAAAAATAACTTTTAAAAGACCATGCTGAAATAATTCCTCAACCAAGTCTTTCCAGGCAGGCAAAACGCCCGCATGATGAGAGGCAATCCCTCTAAAAAGAGCCTCTGAATGAATTCCCTCACGAACTGCATCAGGATTCTTTATCGCGTAAGCATTAAAACGCGATCGAATAACAGACTTTTCTTGCTCTGAAACCAAGGAATAATTCCCCATATCTCGAACTGCTTTGTCACACCCCCTACGACTAAATATGAAATAAATAGCAGGCAACATTTTCCGTTCCTCCATGTGAGATAACACAAAAGGGATTGGAGGTGGTGTTGGCTGAATAGGCTTAGGAGACCTTCCTTTTCGCTTATTACCCTTCGGGGCACGCCAAACTTTGCAATTAGGGTGTATATTCTTCCCCGAATCATCAAGCAATGGATGCAAACCCTTCGCACTACAAAAACTAAAAGATAAGGGAACTGGTCGATAATTACTAACTATCAACTTTGTTGGGCCATGAACCTTCTCTATCCAATCGGTTAATTGACCTGGATTAGCAATAGTTGCGGACAATCCAACTAATTGAATAGAAGAAGGACAATGAATGATTGCTTCTTCCCAAACCGTGCCTCTTTGCGAGTCATTCATGTAATGGCATTCATCAAGGACAACTGCTTCAACACCATCTAACGGGTCATCTTCATCATCAATTTCTAAATAAAGCATGTTCCGAAAAATCTCAGTTGTCATTACAACAACAGCTGCATCCCTGTTTAGACTTAAATCACCAGTCATTAATCCAACATTCTGTTTACCAAACTGTTCTCGAAAATCCCTTAATTTTTGATTAGATAATGCCTTTAATGGTGTTGTATAAAAAACTCTTTGACCATGCTTTATTGCTCGATAAATCGCATATTCGCCTATCAAAGTCTTACCAGAACCTGTAGGAGCACTTACAACTACTGAATTTCCTTGAATGAGAGCGTCTATCGCTTCTAGCTGAAAATCATCAAGCGGGAAAGGGAAGACCTCTGATAGATCCAATTCATTGTTGGCAACGTCGGCAGAATTCGTGACGTCCCCAACTGAACTCATTGGAAAATTTTAATTAACTCTGAGGAAATATCGTGCAATTGTTGCACCATATAGAAGCTTCTTCCAAATTAAGACAGATCATCAATAGGCAAAAAAGCTCTGATTTCACCCAAACTAGAAGAATGAAGAACATTCCCTCTGCAAGAAGGAGAGAACTAACAACCTGGATACCAGGCCCAGGAGCAATCCAATTACAAAAAGTCCTTACAAACCGTCACGAAAGCGCTCTTCTCGATCTAGCCAGTAATGATTACCTAGGCCTAAGCAGACATCCAAGCTTAATCGAAGCAGCACAAGAAGTAATGGCCTCAGAAGGTGTGGGGGCAGCAGGATCAAGACTAGTCACAGGAACAAGACCTATACATAGACAACTTGAATACGCTTTAGCGGAATGGCTAGAAAGAGAATACGTTTTACTTTTTCCTAGTGGTTTTCAAGCAAATTTGGCCGCTGTTGTTGCACTCGCAAGTCGCACTACTCAAATCCTGATAGATCGCAATGCACATCACTCTCTTTTAGTTGGAGTAAAAGCTAGTGGAGCCAAGTTTCAACGATATATGCATAACGATCTCAATGATCTTGAAAAACACTTGAAAGGTTTAAAAGAAAGACATCCATCAAACCCAAAACTTGTAATAACCGAGAGTCTTTTCAGCATGGAAGGAACATGTGCACCTATAAAAGAAATTACCGAACTTTGCCGAAGGTATAGTGCACAACTTTTAATAGATGAAGCTCATGCATTAGGAGTGCTTGGCTCACAAGGACGAGGCCTTTGCTATGGATTAGAAGAACCCTTGGCAATTATTAGTGGAACTTTTGGCAAAGCTTTTGGAAGTGGCGGCGCCTTCCTAGCAAGCAATGCCCAAATAGGAGACTTAATACTGCAGAAGAGCGGAGCATTCAAATACACCACCGCACTAGCTCCACCTCTAGCAGCAGCAAGTCTTGCAGCTCTAAAACTGATTAAAAATAACCCTCAATGGGGCAAAGAGCTACAAAAAAAAGCAATTAAATGGAAAACCCAACTATCAAATCAAGGGTGGCCGCAACCACACGGTGAAGGACAAATAATCTCTCTTATAATTGGTTCCGACCAAGAAGCTCTTGAAAAGCAAACTTATTTAGAAAACTATGGCTTACTTAGTATTGCTATAAGACCTCCCACAGTGGCAGAAAACACTTCAAGATTAAGACTTGCACTTCGCAGGAATCTACCCAATGAGGCTTTAGCGCAATTGTTAACAGCTTTAAATTCAAAATGAAACAGGTAATAGCAATGCATGGGTGGAGCGGTGATAGCAATAGCTGGAAATTGTGGGCACTTCACTTTGAGAATCACGGATGGGAATGGCAGAGCGCTGAAAGAGGATATGGAGAACGACCAATCATCAACCCAAAATGGAAGCAACAACATGACAATCTCCCTAATAAAAGAGTTGCAATTTGCCATTCTTTAGGACCACATCTACTTCCTAACGAAACACTGCACAACTCTACAGATATTGTCCTTATAAATAGCTTCAGTAGTTTCATCCCAAACGGACCAGAAAGTCGTCCGCTAAAAATCGCTCTCAGAGGAATGCAGGAAAAAATAGGAACAAGTCAAGAGAAAGAAATGCTGAATTACTTTCTAGCCAAAGCAAGCCATCCAGCTGATATAAGCAAATTACCCCTAGGGCCAATTCATTTAGGACTTTCTATCGACGGGAGAAAGAAGCTTCAAGACGATCTTCATCTATTAATAAACACTTCAGGACTCCCAGATGGGTTTCAGCAAAAGGCCAGAGTCTTAGTAATTGAAGGCAAGGAAGATGCAATACTCTCTCTCTCTACCCGTGCTTCGCTAATAAATGATCTAAAAAAATACCTCAAAAGTCCTCCTGAAATATGGAGCCTTAAAAATGTCGGGCATAGCATCATTGATGAGAATTTGATAATAAAAGTAAGGACTTGGCTTGAAAAATGAAAATCAGAAAACAATGGTCTCAAAAGATTATAAAAAGTTTTGAAAATGCAGCAGAGGTATATAACGAAAATGCAAGTTTGCAGCAAAAGATTGCTTGGGAACTCGCCAGCAAATGCTCCTATCAAAATATTGCTAAAGGTGTCTGGGTTGATTTAGGAACAGGCACAGGTTTTTTAGCAAATGCCTTAGAAGAACTTAATCCCTATCAAAAAGTGCTTCGCATTGATGGAAGTAAAAAAATGCTCGAACTGCATCACAAAAATTCGAGATCACAACTTTGGGATCTTGATTTAGGCCTGCCTAAATGGGATTCCTCTCCACAATTACTAGCTTCCAGCTTCGCCCTACACTGGTTAACCAATCCAATAAAAACAGCAAAGGAATGGTTCGAATCATTAGATGATGGGGGTTGGCTAGCTTTAGCTCTCCCTATAGAAACAAGCTTTCCAGAATGGAAACTAGCTGCAAAGAGTGCATGCGTTACTTACAGCGGCCTAACTCTTCCTTCTCCCTCAAGCCTAATCAAAGTTTTTCCACAACAATCAATACAATATCAAGCTATTGAATGCATTACTCAAAGGGATAATGAAGTACTTTCACTGTTAAAACCAATGAGAAGAATTGGTGCTCATGTCAGCGAAAAAAAATCACTAAATCTAGGTGCGTTACGACGGCTAAAGAAATCATGGCCACAATCAAAAGATAGCAAAATTGCAGAACTTACATGGCACATTCAAATACTACTAATTCAACGATGAAAAGCTTTGGTAAAAAACTAGTAGTTTGTGGAACAGATACTGACGTTGGCAAGACAATAGTCAGCGCGCTTCTAGTCCAAGGATTAGGAGCGCGCTATTGGAAACCAATACAAAGTGGCCTGGATGAAGGCGGAGACCGAGACAAACTTTGTAAACTCTTAGATCTACCAAAAAATCGATGGCTAAATGAAATATATACTTTTCATGCACCAGTATCACCACATTGGGCGGCAGAGAAAGAAGGTACGAAAATAGATATCAATAAATTAAATCTACCAACATCTAGAGAGACTATAGTCATAGAAACAGCTGGTGGACTAATGGTTCCACTCACAAGAAATTGCTTACAAATAGAAATACTTGCTAAATGGAACCTTCCTGTAGTACTCGTTGCAAGGAGTGGCTTGGGAACAATAAATCACACTTTACTTAGCCTAAAAATACTTAAATTATGGAGAATACCAATTTTAGGAATTATCTTAAATGGTCCAATACATTCTGACAATCCCAGAACAATAGAAGAATTCGGGAAAGTTCCTATAATTGCACAACTGCCTCATTTCGAAAATCTAAATGCAAATTCACTTGCGAAAGAATGGCAAAGACAGCAATTAGGAACTCTACTTAAAGATTTTTCGATTAAAGGTTACACTATGATCAGATCGAATTAATATCTAGGATTAAAAGTCATTTTCAAGATGAATAATCAGATCTCTAATTCGACTTCCAATCAAAATGGATGGGGACCCAATCTTTGGCCTCCTTTTACACAAATAGCATCGTCCCCACCTCCTCAGAGAGTAATAAAAGGTAGTGGAGCAATGCTGTATCTTGAAAATTGCGACCCACTTATTGATGCAATAAGTAGTTGGTGGGTCACCCTACATGGTCACTCACATCCATATATAGGAAATGCAATTTCGCAGCAAGCTAAAGATTTAGAGCAAGTCATTTTTGCAGACTTTGTTCACCCCCAAGCCGAAAAATTAGCAAATAGGCTTAGCGATCTAACTGGACTACAAAGACTTTTCTTTTCAGATAATGGATCAACAGCTGTTGAAGTTGCCTTAAAAATTGCTTGTCAATTTTGGCATAATCAAGGTAAACCACGAAATCAAATTATTGCCTTTAATGGTGCTTACCATGGTGACACATTCGGTGCCATGGCATTAGGAGAGAGGAACCTTTTTAGTAAGCCGTTTGAAAATATGCTTTTCCCTGTAAAAAGAATTCCTTGGCCATCAACCTGGTGGGGAGATGAAAATTTTGAAGATCATGAACAAATAGCACTAAATGAGCTTGAGATAGCTCTAGGAACTCCAACTGCAGCTCTAGTTTTAGAACCCCTAGTTCAAGGTGCTGGAGGAATGGCAATGGTTCGTCCTGCATTCCTAAAGCAAATTGAGAGTCTTGTACGTCAATCTGAGACACTCCTGATTGCCGATGAAGTCCTCACTGGATTTGGGAGATGCGGAAGCTTATTTGCATTCGAGCAAGCAGACATCAAGCCGGACCTAATTTCTCTCTCCAAAGGTCTAACAGGAGGTTTTCTTCCTTTAGGGGTCACTATGTCCAGCGAAGAGATTTACCAAGCTTTTGTAGGAGAAAACCCCGAACTAACTTTATGGCATGGACATAGCTTTACAGCGAATCCCTTAGGTTGCGCTGCAGCAAATGCAAGCTTGGATCTATTAACAGAATCTCCAGATAGTTATTTAAACTTTGAATCCAGGCATCTAAAGCACCTCAAGGAATTATCTGAAAACCCAAAGATAAAAAAGGTGAGATTGAAAGGAACAATTGCAGCCTTCGAAGTCAATGGATCAGAAGAAAGTGGGTACCTGAATCCCTCAGGGAAGATTATTAAAGAAGTAGCAAAATCCCATGGTGTTTTTCTTCGTCCATTAGGGCAAGTAATCTACCTTATGCCACCATTATGTATAACTGAAAGTGAGCTAAAGAAGTGTTATTCAGCAATACATTTAGGTCTAGAAAAACTATGATCTATATAGTAGGCCCTTCCTTCATTACAAATTCAACATCACTTCGAGATAATCCATAAGAGAATGAACAGTCACTCCTTTGATTATTTCTGTACCATGTAATAAACAGCTCATCTTCTTTGATTTCTATCATCGATGACCAATTACTATAAATCCACTCCCATAAGCAGGGATCTTTAATGCTTTTCTTAGCTCCTAAATTACTTAGCCAACTCTCTATGGCCTGAAGGGAATGCTGATTCAATGGAGTCTCTGGAGAAGGGAGTAAAGCCATTTTGAGGTTGATCAATAATTAAGTTAGCTACAGTCTTGTCAATCAACATCCAACTAGGCGTAGGTTGCCATTCTTGCCCTTTCAACAAACCAACAACTACTGCTAGCAACAAACCAAAAAGCAAGCTGAATACTAAAAGAAGCAAAGAAAAAATCTCACCTCCCGAAAATGGGCGATGAAATCCAATTCTTGTTGACTTCGACAAAGGTTCAGATTTAGTTTGATTTGCATATTTACTCTCACTACAGCTTGCATCAAAAAGGTCTTGATCATAAGCCTTTCTTTTCTCAGGATCAGCAAGGAACTCGTATATTTCGCAAAGTTTCCGAAACTCTTCAATGGCTTCCTTCGAGGGCAATGATGTCGTATCAGGATGAAGATCCTTACTTAAACGCCTAAATGCACTGCGAATGGTATCCGCATCAGCAGAAGCACTAACACCTAAAAACTCATAGTAGTTTCCTTTAGAGATCAATAGAATTAAAAAATTTAAGAATCAGCAATCATCTTAAAAAGAAATTTCAAATTTAAAGAAATGAAAGGCACAGAATTTAACTTCGACAGCGAAAGCCCTCTTTTATGGGAAAACTTGCACTGGCATCCATCCCCATATCAATTAAAACAAATTCTTGGGCTTCAAAAACAACTTCGCGCGTGGAATAGCCAAGTAAACTTAACCAGGCTCACAGAAGGAGCAGATTTTTGGATTGGTCAAGTTTTTGACTCTATCTGGCCTCTAAAAAAAGAACTTAGAAAACCTCAAAGAGAACTCAAATGTATTGATATTGGCTCAGGATGTGGAATTCCAGGATTCTTGGTAGCCATAGCCCTTCCAGAAGCTCAAGTCACATTATTGGATTCTATTCAACGTAAAACTAACGCATTAAAAGAAATTTCAAAAGCAATTGGCTTAAATTCAAGAGTTGAAGTCATAACACAAAGAGTTGAAATTGCAGGTCATAATAAAAATTACCGAGGCAAATTTGATCTTGCTATGTCTCGTGCAGTAGCCCCTCCTCCCGTGGTCGCAGAATACCTGATACCATTCTTGAAAGAAAATGGAGAAGCCTTATTATATTTAGGAACATGGAGAAAATCTCAACAAGAAGAACTGTCAAATGCATTAATATATTTAAAAGCAAAGATAAGCAACAAAGAAAGGCTTTTACTCCCGGCAAAAAAAGGAATGAGGAATCAAATTAGACTACAATCTACACATACTTGCCCAACTATTTATCCCAGGAGAGTTGGACTTCCAAAAAGAAAGCCTCTTGGAAGCTAAATATTTGAGAGCCTTTTCTGCTGAGACCCAGAAAGGCTTTCTCTTAAGCCACGAAGAATATCAGGTATTTGTTTCCTCCAAGGACTATTTGACAACACCTGAATAAGAGAGTATTCACTTATCTCATCATCCAACAAATTTGCATTATTGCCAGGGAACCAATGACCTCCCTGTCCCAATAAGTTATAACGGGCAGCAGCAAAATCATGCATTCCCCAAGCCTCAACTAAATTATAGAGCCACAACAAAACATGAAGGTTAATTTCTCCAGGTGTCATATCCCAAGTAGGCAAGCCTTGATGCCAGCTAGATAACCAGTCAGCCCCTAAAACACTACAAGCCTTATCCATTAACTTCCCTCTTGTTTTTTGCACCAATTCAGAAGAGTTACCTAAAAGAGAAACAGCCTTTAGATGCAAATCAAGATCTTTTGGATTTGAAGCACCTACACTAATTGTATGAACTCTTGGATCCGACAAGCAAAAAAGGTCATTAAATATTATCGGATGAAGAGGATAACATAGCTCAATTAATTCAGTTGATGGACTATGTAAATGCCCCCCCTTATCAGTTGGGCTAATTATAAATACACCAAGATCTTTTTCTAGAGCAGCATCTAAGGCAGGCCCATTATCCTGCCGAATAAAGTACCAATGCAAATTTACATAATCAAACGCGTCTGTTTCGATAGCTTGAACAATTAAATTTGTTGGACCATGAGTTGAAAATCCAACACTTCCTATTAAGCCCTTAGCCTGCCAACTTCTAACCACATCCATACATCCACCTGAACGAAGCGTTTGATCTAAATGTTCTGGAAGATTTATTCCATGAATTGCAAGTAAATCCAACCGATCACATTTAAGATTTTCAAAACTTGTCTTTAACTCTGATTCAAAGAGCTTTGGATCAGAGTTTGGCGGGACTTTAGTCTGGAGAATATTTTCCGGATTCAAAATTTCCTTCATCGCAAAACCTAATTGCAATTCAGAAGTCCCATAATGTCTTGCTGTCTCAACATGATTGAGACCTTTTGAATATGCACTTGCTAATGTTGCTTTCAAGTTCTCTTGACTGATGCTAGTAATTAAATTCTCGTCAAGATCTGACCAACTTTGCTGATACCTCATCCCTCCTAAAGAAAGCAATGGGATATTTAAGCCGGTACGCCCAAAACGCCTAGAAGGGATAGAAAAAGATGAACAAATCTTTTTTATATCAAGTTCCTCGAGCCTTAATTCCTTTCGATACTTTGGGAGGCATTCCTAAAGGTTGAATCTTAATCGACTCCAATTCTGCTCTAAGAGAATCCAATTCTTCAAATTCCACCCAATGAATACAATTAACTGGGCAAGTATCTATAGCTTCTTGGACAAGCTCTTTACTATCACCATCTTGGCGAAAAGCTCTTGAACGTCCATAAAATCTTTCTATAACAAAAGTATTGCAAGCTACGTTTGCGCAATAACGACAACCAATACAAATAGACTCATCAACCCAAACTGCCTTTTCTCTTAATTGACCACCAAGTAAGGGCTCCTTACCATTTTGGCAGGCATCCTCCTGAGCATTTACCTTAAAAGCTACTGAAGGATCATCAGAATTAATCAGGGATCCCAACGAGTTACCACCAACTCTATTGAGCCATCTTGATTATTTTTCTGCTCAGAGACCTCAAAACCTTCTTGAGCTGTAGCTGCTAAAACAGTGTTGAATGCATATCTCTGAGTAACTTGAGAAAGGAATCTCTCAACAGGAACTTGCTGCTTCCAAAGATCCAGATCAGTTACCAATTCATAAGTCTCAGATTCTGAATTCCATCTAAAACCTATATCGCCACCTTGGAGCATTGAAACAGCAACCTCAGCCTTAACTGACTGTCCTCGATAGCCGCGAACAATTTGTTCTCCTTGAGCAGGAACAAAGCCTAAATCTTGAAGAGCCTTTATCAGGGGCTCTTTCTTGCGCAACTTCGTTTTAACTGTGCTGAAATGAGACATTAGAATTGTTGCTTTGCTGAGAGAGAGAGAGGCTGAGATTTCTTATGAAGAAATGCCTCTGAAGTTGGTTGCTTCCTATCAACAACACCCAAAGCTTCTTCAAGATTTTCAGTGAGTTGCATACAGGAATCGCCTACAACACCTTCTACCGTCTCTTCGACAAAACCATCTTGTCGAATTTTGAACCGCAGAGTTCGCTGAGGCATCATCCCAAAAAGGAAGGTAAGTGATGTTATAGAAAACTCTCGCCATTTTTAAGAGCAGTTGTTACAAGGAAATGTTTAAAGAAGTATTAACTAGCCCAATAGGCCTTCCTCGACCAAACCAAGAAGCCTGTTGCGGGAAGAAGAGTCATCCAATTGCTCAAGCGCAACACGTGCTTCATCTCTTACAGACGCTTCTTGTTCACCGAGAAGAACATTTACAAAGCTATCCAGTAATTCATGTTTTCTTAATGAGTCAAGCTTTTCATACAATCTTGCAAGTGCCCAAATGCAATTACTGCGCACACCAGGTTCAGAGTCAATACGTAAGCTGACAAGTAACTCATTAGCAGCAATATCAGCCTTAACAGAAGAAACACCACCCACCTCAGCCAATGAGCTAGAGGCCCAAAGTCTCACGGCAGCGATGTCATTCTGCAAAGAATAAATAAGTGGATCAAGAACCGGAGCATCTGAGTAATTGCCCAAGCTCCAAGCCGTTGCCTTCCTTACATAAGCATTGCTATCTGAATGAAGCATCTTCACCAGCAATTCAACAGCAGAAGGGCAAGGATTTCTTCCCAATGCATATACAGCACTCATCCTCACAACAGGACAAGGCTCATTCAACAAAGGCAAAAGCAAGGGCAAAGCACGTGCATCTCGATGCTCACAAAAAACTCTCAATCCTTGCAAACGTTCCTCATGTCCTTGTTGAAGCCAAACCAGACCAGCATCACATTCTCTTGCAATATGCAGCGCATCTGAATCGCGAGCTTGACAATCAATTTCATCTAAAGGATCACCAAGAAGCTCTGCATCAAGCTCCTTAGCTAAAACGTCCGGATCAATAGCCAATTTGGCTTGACCTACTTCTGATGACTTTCCAGAGGCATCGTTCATAGGAAGAATTTTAGAAGCATTTGCCAAGAAATCCTTAATTCATAGCGGCTGGTGAAAGCATGTCCCCAGGAAGCCAAATTCGCGCACTTACTACAACCAAGGCCAAGCCAAAAGTTGCAATGATTAGAAAAGGCAAAACAGAAGATTTAAAAAATCCCAAAGTTCCGAAAGCTTTTTTTTATTCTGCCCACAGAACAGCATGCTGACAAAGCTTATGAAAACCTCCTTATACGAAACCTCCTCACCAAAAGCACGAGGCAAGTAAAGCCTAAAGAAAGAGCTATCCAACCAGATAATTCCTGACCAAGGAGAAAAGCACCACTACCTAAAAGCAAACCAAACAAGGTTCCAATCCCTAGAACAAACCTCATTAACAGACCTGCCAACGAGTCCGTAGGCAAAACTCCGCAAGACAAGCGAACATTTCGCCAGCCTGGTCCAGGAGGTCGGACCTTTTTCACGAAGTGTTCTAAAACATCTTTAGATTCTGGAGGAGTAAGAAACAAAACCGTAATCCAGACAAATGCCGTCAGAGAAGTAGTAACTAATAGCCTAATTCCATAATCATCAATACGAATCAATGGAATAACTGAGGTACTCATTCCTACCAAAAAGCCACAAATCATTGCAGCAAGCTCAGCTGCTGCATTAACTCTCCACCAAAACCAACGCAAAACCAATACAACTCCTGGGCCTGTTCCAATCGCAATAACTAATCTAAATACCGATCCAATACTTTCACTCAGAAATGCTGCAATAACACCAAAAGATAACAACAAAAAACTAGTAATTTGACCAATTAAAAGCAATTCTCTTTGACTTGCAGCTGGCCGAAGAAATCTTTGATATAAATCATGCGTCAGATAACTAGCCCCCCAATTTACTGAGGTACTAACAGTACTCATAAATGCTGCAACCAATGAAACAACAACGAGTCCAAGAAGTACAGGAGGAAGATATTTAACAGCAAGTAATGGATAACTCAACTCCCAATCACTCTGAGATGGAAGTAGTACAATCCCAGCCAAGCCAACTAATATCCACATCCAACTTCTTAATATATAATTAAATATCAAAAAGACCCAACCTGCTAGCTGAGCCTGAGCTTCATCAGCGGTAGCCAACATTCTCTGAATAAACTCCCCTCCTCCATCACTTCGACGAAAACTCCACCATTGAATAGATACGAAAGCCGTAAAAGTAAACATACTAATACCCGCTTCATCTAACCAATGAAAGTGACCATCAGACCAAGTCCAAGGAAAAATTGAAAGAAGCTCTGGCCTTCCTAATGCTTGAATACTTTCTAACAGCTCATTCATCCCTCCAGCCGCATTCACAGTAACAACACAAACAGAAAAAGCCCCAACAAAAGCCAACAATAATTGAAAAAGATCCGTAGTAACTACAGCCCATAAGCCGCCAATAACTGTATAGATAAGGACCAATACTCCTACAAAGATTAACAACAGCATAGTATCAGTCAACCCGCCTACAACTATCTTTCCTTCAACAATTTTCAGTGATTCAATAACTTTACGCATCGCCAAAAAAGCATAGCCAATTCCAATACAATTGATCGGAATAGACAATAAGAAAGCTTTGACCCCCCTAAGTAATGCAGCTGTTTTACCCCCATAACGAAGTTCTGTAAATGCCGCATCAGTAAGTACTCCACTGCGGCGCCACATTGGGGCAAAAATAACTGCCATCGCGACATGTGCCAATCCAAAACTCCACCACTCCCAATTACCAGAAAGGCCCCTAGACCCAACCAAGCCAGCGACATACAAAGGAGTATCAATCGAGAAGGTGGTAGCCGCCATTGACGCACCAGCAAGCCAACCAGTTAATCGACGCCCTGCCAGGAAATAATCATCATCACTTCTATTTCTCCTCGCCAAGTAGAAACCGATTAAAAGTGTAATCAACAAATAAGCCGCCAAGATAACCCAGTCAATTCGAGACATAATTAATAAGTCAAGACTATTTTTTTATCCAAAAGAGTCCTATTTAAACTTTGCATGTTGACTTCTAAGTTGACCACATGCAGCATTTTGATCCAAGCCTCTACTTGCCCTCAGCGTTACAACCACGCCCCTCTGTTCCAAAACCTGCTTAAACATTTCCACACATTTAGAGTCAGGCCTCTTAAAATCAACATTATCAATAGGATTATAAGCGATCAAATTAATATGACTCTTAAAGCCATCCAATAGAGCAGCTAATTCTTTAGCATGGTCCACAGAATCATTTAAACTCCCTAGCAAAATGTATTCAAAACTCACACGTCTTCCTGTTCGATTAAAATATTTTTTGCAATCATCTAATAAATTGTTAATTGGGTAATTCTTAGCAGTAGGAATAAGCGTCTCTCTAAGCTTCTGGTTTGGGGCATGAAGACTAAGAGCTAAAGTAAATTGTGCGCGTCCAAGACTTCTTAATGATAATTCAGCTAATTTAGGTAAAGTATTATGCACGCCAACAGTGCTGATTGTTATCTTTCTATGGCCAATAGAAAGATCCCTTCCCAAGCAACGAATCGCTGCCAAAACCTCTTCAATATTTAAAAGAGGTTCGCCCATGCCCATAAAAACAACATGAGATGGTCTCCGCTGCATTACCTCACGAACACTTAAAACTTGATCAACAATCTCATGGGCCATTAAAGAGCGCCTAAAACCTCCTTGCCCAGTAGCACAAAATTGACAATCCATTGGACAGCCAACTTGACTAGAGACACAAACCGTAAGTCGCTCACGAGTAGGGATTCCTACGGTCTCAATCGTCTCTGAATCTTGTGTAGAAAGAAGAAGCTTAAGAGTTGAATCATGTGCAATAGATCTCTTAATTTCCTTGAGCCTCCCAACTCTGACACCTTCATTTTCGAGATCAAATCGCCAGGCTTTAGGTAAAACAGTTATTTCATTGAGAGTTTTTGCTCCTTTTTCATAGATCCACTTATGCAACTGACGGCCACGAAAAGAATTATGACCTTGAGCGATTGCCCAATTCTCCAGTTCTTCAGAACTAAGACCAAGTAAGACTGTTTTATCCTCCACAGATCGCGTAGGTCACCAATTCAATAAGCCATGTCCGATTTTAATCTCTACTATCACTAAAGCTATAAAGCCAAGCATGGCTAATCGACCATTCAGTCTTTCAATATGACCATGAAAACCATAACGAGGTAATCTTCTCTTTGGGGTAATAGGAGGTTTCAGCATGATAAATAAACTCAAAAAACCTGATTAACAAAAAATTCAATGCAAATAGTTTTCACAAGAAAACTTATTCATCAGAGAGAAGTCCCTCCTCTTGCAAGCCTTCAAGTGCAGCAGGATCAGGCATTTGATCCTCCTTCATCTCATCTTCACCGGAAGGTCTTGCAAAAGCGGCAAAATTGCTAGCCGCTGTTGGATCAATTCCATGCCGACTACGAGTAGCTTCCAAGTCTTCATCACTTGGGTCATCTAAAACCGCACCACTTACATTGGCAACTGGTGCTGCAGGCATATCTACTGTGTAATCCGGACGAAGATTTTGGATGCGCCTATATCCTGCAGGATCCTCAGCCAAAATGTCGGGATGAGGACCAGCTTCTGCTCTTAACTCTTCAACAAAACCACCAAATCCTGTTCCTGCAGGAATCAATCTTCCTATAATTACATTCTCTTTTAAGCCTCTAAGCCAATCGCTCTTTCCTTCTATTGCCGCTTCAGTCAATACACGAGTTGTTTCTTGGAAAGATGCAGCAGAGATAAAACTATCAGTATTCAAAGATGCTTTAGTAATGCCTAACAAGACCGGAGTGAACTCAGCTGGTGCACCACCAGTTATAGCCATTGCCTGATTCGTATCTTCTACCTGGCGTAATTCAATCAATTCTCCAGGTAAAAGAGTCGTATCTCCAGCATCCTCTATTCGCACTTTGCTAGTCATCTGTCGGACTATGACCTCAATATGTTTGTCATCAATGGACACTCCTTGGGATTTATAGACATTTTGAACCTCAGTTACCAAACGATGCTGAAGCTTTGCAATTGCCTCTTGAGCAGCATCCATCAATGGTTTTCGACCACGAAGATCTGCAAAGAAGCAATCCAATAATTCATGAGGATTTATTGGCCCATCAGTCAAGAGCTCTCCAGCTTGAACATGTTGACTATCACTAACCATCACATTCCTTCCAAGAAGAATGGGATATTCAGAAATTGCATCATCACTCTCGATCACTGTTACAACTACTGAATCATCATCTTCACCCTGCTTAATTTCTACTATTCCAGGATTTTTACACAACACAGATGAATCTCGAGGGCGTCGTGCTTCTAATAATTCCTCAATTCTTGGCAAACCTTGCACAATATCTCCTGTCTTCTGACGTTCAAAAACAAGCAATGCAAGAGCATCACCACGTTGTACTAGATCTCCATCTCGAACATGCAAGACAGAATCAGGAGAAACCATATAAGGTCTTCCAAGGCGAAGAGTCACCTTATTTCCTTCGACTTTTTCAACCTCTCCGCAACAAGTGGTCAGATCATCTGAAGATAAAGCTTCTCCATCAACAATTCTTTGACCAATTTCTACATTGGGCGTTGAACTAGTAGTTAATGTTGTTGTATCTTCTTCTCTCTCAACAATTAACCTACGAATAGGGTCACCCTCTCTAACATCTGGCAATTGAACAATGCCTTGCTGTTTACAAAGAATTTGAGTAGTCGCTACAACATCTCCGGCTTTGACCATTTGTTCATCATTGACCTGTAATTCTGTGTGAGTAGATCCATGACTTGAATCAGACATAGTATCTCGTCTGACCAAAATGCTCTCAAGAATTACTAATCGGAGCCTATCAATTGTTTTTGTACGTTTATCTCTAAGAACCTCAACATCGACAGTCATCTGTGGAGTGGTGTCGAATGTCTCAAGGTTAAGTTGTGTTTTAAGTAACTCAACACCTTCTACAGATTTAACAAGCTCCCCATCCTTAAACGAAAGTCGCTGAGTAGCTTTGATCCCTAAAGATGGACCATTAGGCTGTTTCACATGAGCCAGTTCAGGGAGCTGCGCTTCATTAGGAATGGTGTATTCCTCAACTGGTCTGAGTAAAAGGCCAGACCCTTCTGGAGTTTCTACAGATTGAACAAAAACCATCTGATCTGAAGAGATTCCTTTCGCAATTGCTTCACCAGGATTAACCATCTGACCATCACCTTTAAATCTCTCTAATGCCTTAGCTTCCTTACATAAATGGAAGCTACCTCCGCGAATAATAATTTCGCGTAAAATATCATTTTTCTGAGTAACTGTAACTATTCCAGAAGTTTGACTAAAGATATCCTTTACAACCTCAGTTCCAGCCTCAATCCATTGACCATCTTTAATCATTAATAGGGATATATCCTTATTAATTTCATGTGTCTCTTGCGGGATCCAAAGTAACGAGCCACCTTTACTCACTTCGAAGCCATTTTTTGCCGAGCGAGCTTTCTTAATCGATAAACCGGGTGCAAATTTCGCGAGTCCACCCGTCTTTGTCCTAAAACGATCATCTGCTAATTCTGCAATTACTTCAGCATTTCCAATTTTGCTACCTGGAATAGTATTCAAGCGATAACGAGTGCCATCTTTGGCTTCGAGATGCCATATTTCTCCTGAATGAGTTGACTCTCCTATGAGTTTAAAATCCTTCAGAGTCATTGCAGTAGTAACGATCTGCACCTCTCTTGAATCACCTATTGAATCTCGAAGACGTATCTCACCACCAAATTCACTTGATTGACTAGCTTCAGCCAAAACCTGTCCTTCTTTAACTTTGACATTACCCTGAACTACAGGCAGAGCATTAGGAGGAAGGTTGTAAACGTCGCCAGCAAGAACCCATAGACGTCCAAGTCTTTGGGCCTTGAGGGTGATATTGCCTTGCCTATCAGTAACTTCTCTTGGCTGTATTGCTCCTTCATAACGAACCTGGCCGGCTAAATCGCAAATTACATCCTTTGTGGCTTTCTCAACGCTCTTTTTAACTGCCCCAGCAGCAATTTGAGCAACAGTTACATCGGCTTCAATATCATCCCCATTTTGAACAAACAACAAAGATCCATTTGTAATATCAATCTTTTGAATCGGACCTTTCCCTGAAGGCTTAATGCTCAACGCAAAATCAACCTCAGCTTGTTGAGCCTCAACACCATGAGGCGTTCTATAGCCCCTAATACGAGCCTTTGAGCCAAACTCGACCTTGCCACTTACAGTGGAACGAACTACTCCTGTTTCAGCAGTAGATACACCTCCAGTGTGAAAGGTTCGCATTGTCAACTGAGTTCCTGGCTCTCCAATTGATTGAGCTGCAATAATTCCAACTGCCTCTCCAAGATCAACCAACTCATTGTGAGCAAGAGCCCAGCCATAACACTTTCTACAAACTGATCGAGCGGCCTCGCAAGTCAAAGGAGATCTAATAGAAACTTCTTTAATATTTGCCTTCTCAAATTTCAAAGAAAGCTCTGGATCAATTTCTTTATCCCGTTCAGCCAACACCTCACCATCAGAGTTCAGGACTGGAGAAGCTGTAAGCCGTCCAACTAAACGACTACCAAAACGTCCATCTTCAGCTCTAACTAGAATCGACCGAGTAGTGCCACAATCTTCCTCGCGAACAATGACATCTTGAGCAACATCAACCAAGCGGCGAGTTAAATAACCAGAATCTGCTGTTCTAAGAGCTGTATCAACCAATCCCTTTCGCGCACCATATGAGGAAATTACATATTCAGTAACTGTTAAACCTTCACGAAAATTCGTCCTAATAGGCAAGTCAATGATTTCACCTTGAGGATTAGCCATAAGGCCACGCATACCAACCAGCTGACGAACCTGAGACATATTTCCTCGGGCGCCAGAATTAGCCATCATCCAAACTGAATTAAGCGGATCGTTCTGGT